>VXPH01000171.1 GCA_009839615.1 Nitrospinota bacterium | reverse complement strand
CCGGCGACCCGGCGACCCGGCGACCCGGCGACCCGGCGACCCGGCGACCCGGCGATTATAGTCGATGGGGTATCGTCAGCATTTGTCAACCCCCGCGCACGACAATCTTCGTCGCCTCGGCCGCACGCGCCCAGCAGGGCCACGAACGCCGACCCCATCGCCCGGGCGGTGCGCGGGCTCAGGCTTTCGGCGGCGATCACGGCTGATCGGCTCGAATTAATCGAGGTTTTGGAGAGGGTGCCCAACCTCCGATCGTCATGGTCATTGCAGTGGCTCCCAACCTGTCTCCAAGTCTGCCGACTTGCACACAGCATGCGGCGACCGCTCCGCTTGCGCGGCGTGTCCTGATCTTACCCAGAACCTCGGGACGACAGCGAGGAACGCGCCGACGATGGCGGTCCGGTCGTCTCGCTCAAGCGCCGCGACGGCCCCAAACCCTTACGGCGCGGGCAGTTCAGGCCGATGACGGTGTGCAGGGCAGAAGCCCGTTTCGGACTCCTTGCTGAGTGGAATGCGTCATACTCCACACAGCCGGGATGCAAACTGCTAGTGCCGAATCCTCTGTTCGCTTCGTTTATTTTTCCTGTGCAAACAAAGGATTGCAACCTCAACGGCCAGTCGTTCCTTTCCCTGCCAAACCTCCGCTCCCCGCCTCCTTCAGGACACGATTCTACAGCAAAGCCCGTCCGAACTCAAAACCCTGAACATGTTGAGGCACGGGTCCGGCGACTATCCGGAAGCAAGTCATGGTCATGGGACCATACCGAATTCGCTGCGTGGGGCGGCCTCCGGGCCGAGTCGACTGATCGACGATCCCGCGTTGTCCACAAGAAACCCGGCACGATCTTGATCTTTGCGCACTCCCTCGCAATGGCGAGTGCCAGCTTGGGGAACTCATTCTCCACGAGAGTTCTCAAATCGTCTTTCACGGATTCCTCCTGTAAAATGCCCGGACGCCGATGGCGTCTCCGACAAGCGTTATCGGTGGACGATCCTCCAGGGACCCGTACCCCATCAGGCGGCTGCCCTAGAGGATCATTTTTCTATCACTGTTTCTCTGCGTGGTAGACCCCGGTGACGTCCTCGGTCGTGACCGTGCCGACGACCGCGATACCGCGCCAATGCCTCGGAGCGCCGATCTGATTGGTTCTCTGCCAATTGCTGCAGACTCGGAATTCCTCCCTGACGACGGTCCCATTGATGCCGTCGCCGGAAAAGGCACCGCCACCGTCGATCGCGAGGCCGCTCCACTGATCGAGGTTCTCTCTCGCGCCGTTGCGCAGATAACCGATTTGCCCCGACATTTCGGCCGCCGCAAAATCGGCTGTCAGGGCGAGCTGCGGGTCGGACAGGTCCGAATGGGCCGGGTTTATCAGGCGCAGCATGACTATCTCGTCCGGGCGATACGAGGCCACTGCGCATATTACGGTCTAAGGGGGAACGGCAGGCGTCTCAAGTGGTTCCGCTACCAGGTGGCTCGCACGTGGCGGAAGTGGCTTGCGCGCCGCAGCCGCCTGCGTCGCATGAACTGGTACCGGATGAACGAGTTCCTCATGCGATACCCCCTTCCTTCAGTCTCTTACGCGCGCTCACGGCAAAGCGTCTTGAGCGAACCTGTCAGGTGAGGAACCGAGTGCGTCAATCGCGCACGCTCGGGTCTGTGGAGGGCGGGGCGCAGCAATCCCCCCGCCTACCCGGCCAGCGTTCCGATACGCGCTCGCCTACGTGCGCAGGGGTTGGAATGAACCCGCTTGCGTTTTGATTACATGGGACGACCATCAGATTTTATCCAAAGTTATAAATAAGATCGATATATTGAGTTAAGTAATAAAATATCAATGTCTTAAAATTTTATTCTCGGGTGACGAATAAGGCGGCCTGTATTTTGTAACGGATTAGGGAGGTTTTGCGAGCCGATGTGTTTCTCGTCAATGGCTTCCGCAAACGCTCGTTCCTCACTCGCGTTTGACCCCTGTCAAGGGGGGTAGGGGGGTTGGTTTTATGGGTAGTGGAATGACGAGCGGGGCGGGTTTTTCAACAGCCCCTGTCAGGGGGGCTTTGTTCTGTCTCCCTCGTCGGGGGACTTTTTCCACAATCCCGCGCGCGCTCACGATTCGCCGAGGGTGTGATATGCTGTCGAAGAACGTGCGATCATCACGACCATCGCCCGGGGACGAAGCGCGAAGGGGCATAATCGCGTGAAATTGAAATACGATTTCGATACGCTTCGCGGAGACCTTTTCGGCGGCGTCACCGCCATGGTGGTGGCCCTGCCGCTTTCGCTGGCCTACGGCGTGGCCTCGGGCATGGGGGCTGCGGCGGGGCTGTACGGCGCGATAGCGGTGGGCTTTTTCGCGGCGGTCTTCGGCGGCACGCAGACCCAGATATCCGGCCCCACGGCGCCGATGGCCATCGTCATGGCGGTCATCATCTCCACGTATGCGGAAAACCTGACCCAGGCCCTGACGGTCGTCGTGATGGGCGGCCTTTTACAGGCGCTCCTTGGCGTGTTGAAGCTCGGCCGCTTCGTGGCCTACACGCCCTACGTGGTCGTCTCGGGCTTCATGTCCGGCATCGGCGTCCTCGTCATGGCGATTCAGGTGCTGCCCTTTTTCGGCTCGGCCCCCGTGCCGGGCGGGGCCGTGGGCATGATTCTCGCGCTGCCCGAGGCGCTGAGAGACATCAACCCGAGCGCATTCGGGGTCGGCGTCGTCACGCTCAGCGTCTCGGTCTTCTGGCCGCAGCGCTTCCGGAAAATCCTGCCCACGCCGCTCGTGGGGCTGTTCGCCGGCACGCTCGTGGGCGTCTTGTGGCTGGGTGATGCGCCCGTCATCGGGGAGGTTCCGACCGGCCTGCCGGGGCTTCAAGTCGGGCTGCCCTCCCTGGCGTTTCTGGCCCGCGCGGTGGAGCCCGCACTCATTCTCGCGCTCATCGGCTCGGTGGTCAGCCTTCTCACCTGCCTGGTGGCCGACTCGCTGACCCGCACGAGCCACGACCCGGACCGCGAACTCATCGGCCAGGGGGTGGGCAACGCGGCCGCCGGCCTCATCGGCGGGCTGCCCGGCGCGGGCACGCCCGTGTATACGGTACCCAACATCCGCTCAGGCGGGCGGACCCGGGCGGCGGGCGCGATATTCGCGCTCTTCCTGCTGGCGATCCTGCTGGGTCTCGGGCCGTACGTGGAGTCGATTCCGCTCGCCGCCC
>VXPH01000072.1 GCA_009839615.1 Nitrospinota bacterium | reverse complement strand
TATTTTTTTTACCACCAACCCCTCCCCAACCCCTCTTCCTCTCTGTCTCGTGGGCCGGTATTTTTTTATAACCCACCCCCCCCCCCCCTTCACAGGGGGGTAAAAAAAGAAGGCCCTCCCGAGGAGGGGTAAGAAAAAAGCCCCCCTGACAAGGGGGGGTGGGGGGTTAATCCTTTGATAAAGGCTTATTCAACAGACCCAATTTGTAATGTTCCGCTACGCGTCCCCGTACTGTTTCGCGGACTTCTCCTCCGACTTTTGCCCCTCGAGGTATTTTCCGTACTCATCGTGCGTTGTCTCGGCGCAGAGATCCGGCCCGCGCTTGTAGGCCGCCCTCGATATCAGGTGCGCGGCGACGGGCGCGGTCAGGAACAGGAAGAAGACGGCCAGAAGCGCCTGCGTCGTGACGGTGGCGCTCCAGAAGATGAGGCTCGCCCCCAGGAGGATGCCGCCCATGCCGAAGGTCGTCGCCTTGGTGGCGGCGTGCATGCGGCAGTAGACGTCGGGCAGGCGGATGAGGCCGATGCTCGCGACCAGCATGAAGAACGAGCCTCCCAGCAGCAGGACGGCGGCGAGTAGGTCACTCAATGATCTTCCCCCTCTCGAGGAACTTCGCATAGACCGTCGTGCCCACGAAGCTCAGGATGGCCAGGGCGAGCACGGCGATGATGAACAGCTTGTTGTGCGTCTGGATGGCGAAGAGCGCGATGACGCCGAGCACGTTCGTGGCGAGGGTGTCCGCCGCCACCACGCGGTCCGACGTCGTGGGCCCCTTCGCGAGCCGGATGAACGCGAGGAGCACCGAGGCGCCCAGCATGAGGAGGCTTATCTGAACGGCAATCTCTATCATTCCACCGCTCCCACGATGGGCTGCTCCAGCCCCTCCCGGATGCTCTCGGCCACTTCGTCGGGGTGGTCGATGTCCAGGGTGTGGACGAAAATCGTCTCATCGTCGTCCGACACGTCGATGCTCAGCGTGCCGGGCGTGAGCGTGATGGAGTTCGCCAGCATCGTCACGCCGAGGGGCGTCTTGCAGACCGTCTTGTAGGGGATGATGCCCGGGCGGATCGACAGCTTCGGCGAGAGCACGATTTTCAGCACCTGGATGTTGGCGACGAACAGTTCCCAGGTGAAGCTCCGCAGGTATCTGAAATAGCTGCCGACCCGGAAGAACGCCCTGTCCTGGTAGTAGGATTTTTTCAGAAACCGGATGATGAGGGCCGCCAGGACGAGGCCTACGAAGAAGTGCCCCGGCGTGGCGCTCCCGTGCAGGAATATCCAGATGGTGGCGATGGTGAACGCGAGCGTGGCGAGCGGCATCGAGCGTCTCTCCTATCCCAGGTCCCGCATGGCGGCGATGTAGAGTTCGGGGTTCGTGATCTGGGCGGCCACGAGCTGCGCCCAGTCGAAGAGCCAGTAAGCGCCGAATCCGAAGATGACCGCGAAGGCCGAGAGGAAGGCGACCGAGCCGTAGATGCCCGCTCCCGCCGCACCGACCTCGCCGCCGCCCGTCCCCCAAGCGTAGCGCTGGTACGTCGTGAAATTATAATAAAGCGATATGACGCCGAATCCCAGGGCGATCCCCGTGGCGAGTATCGCGCCCTGTGAGAATCCCGCCTGGAGCACGAAGAGCTTGGCGAAAAAGCCCGTGAAGGGCGGAAATCCCGCGAGTGATAAGAACCCCACGAGCATCAGGAGGCTCGCGAAGGGCGCCTTGCCCATCATGCCGCCCATCTCCTCTAAGTCCACCGTGCCGGTGAGCTTCTGGTTCAGGCCCGCGCCGAGCAGCATCGCGCTCTTGAGATAGGCGTGGCCGACGATGTAGAAGACCGCCGCGGCGAGGCCGGCTTGCGAGAGCAGGGCGATGCCGAAGGCGATGTAGCCCAGCTGGTTGATGGTGCTGTAGGCCAGGATGCGCTTGATGCTTGTCTGGGGCAGGGTGCCGAGCGCGCCCATGGCGATGGTCAGGAGGCACAGGGCGATCAACCCAGGCTGTAATATCAGGAACGCGGCCGGGAAGATGAGCGTGGCGCAGCGGATGATGGAGTAGATGCCCACCTTGACGAGCACGCCCGCGAGGATCGCGCTGATGGGGGTGGGCGATATCGAGTGCGCGGACGGCAGCCACAGGTGCATCGGGAAGATCGCCGCCTTGACGCTGAAGACGAATACGAACACCAGGGCCGTCACCACCATCAGGGGCGTCGGCCCCAGGAGCTTTATCTTCACGGCGAGGTCGGCCATGTTCACCGTGCCCACCTGTGCGTAGAGGAGCGCGACGCCCAGCAGGAAGAGCGCGGATGCGATGAGGTTCATGCAGGTGTACTTGAAGGCCATCTCGAGCTGGTCGAGGTTGTAGTAGAAGCCCAGCAGCGCGTAGGTGGCCATGAGCATGACCTCGAAGAAGACGAAGAGGTTGAACAGGTCGCCCGTGATGAAGCAGCCCTGCATCCCCATGAGCAGGAAGTGCAGCAGGGGGTGAAAGGCCTCTTTGCGCTGCGCATCCGTGAGATAGCTCCTCGCGAAGACCGCGCACGCCCCCACGATGGAGGAGGAGAGGCAGAGCAGCGTGGCGGCGAGCCTGTCCGCCGCCAGGACGATGGCGTAGGGGAAGGGCCAGAGACCCATCCGGTGCACGAATATCGTCCCGTCCGCCGTCGCGTTCAGGAGTATTCCCGCCAGTATCAGGTTCACCAGAAGCGCCAGCATGCTCACCGATTCCTGGATCGCGCGGTTCTTGCGCACCAGGAAGAGGAACGTACCCACAGCCAGCGGCAGGACGACGAAGAGGGGGAATATGGCGTTCATCCCTTGAGCCTCCGGATCTCGTCGATGTCGTCGGTGCCGAACTTTTTATACGTGAAGAAAGCGAGCACGAGCAGGAACGCCGTCACGGCCAGGCTGATGACGATGGCGGTGAGCACCATGGCCTGGGGCAGGGGGTCGACGTAGGCGAACGGGTCGAGCGGGCCGCCTGTTTTGGGGACGATGGGCGCTTTGCCGTCCCCCACCCAGCCCGAAGCGACGATCATCAGGTTCGCGGCGTGGCTGAGCACCGCCATGCCGAGCACGACCTGGATGATCCGGCGCTGCATGATGAGGTAGGAAGCCACCGTCACCAGTGCGCCGATGATTATCGCCAGTGTCCAGACCACGTTACCGTCTCCTTGTTGCTCCGTCCTTGCGGGGTCGGGCATCCCGAGGGGAATCCC
>VXPH01000121.1 GCA_009839615.1 Nitrospinota bacterium | reverse complement strand
CCAACGTGAGGTTCATCAATGGAGTGAACGAAAAGGAAACCGGCAGGGAGGCCGCTGAACTCAGGACGGCCATACACAACATTTGACAGTAACTCGTTCCTCGACCGAACCCACCCGGAGCGAGGCGGGGAACACCTGCACCGCGTTCTCCTCGCGGTTCAGCAGTTCCGATCCCTCGAGCCAGGCGACGGCGGTGCGCACCCGCGTATCGTCGGTCGTGGAATCACGCTCGAAGGCCTTGTCCTCGTCCTCCCCGAGAATCTCGCCCGCCGTGGCCACCACCTCGCCGCTTAAGCGCTTCTTCCTGTCCAGATTGCGCAGCGCCCTGAGAATGCTGTGTATCTCGGCCCTCGTAAGCCGCGATCGCGCCGACATGCCGAACTGATCCTCCATGTCTTCCGCCGCGTAGAGCAACACGCACCGCGCCGATTCCTGGTCACGCCCGGCGCGGCCCTCCTCCTGGAAATAGTTCTCGAGCGACCCCGGGATGTCCGCGTGGACGACCAGGCGCACGTCGGACTTGTCTATTCCCATTCCGAAGGCGTTCGTCGCCGCTATGGCGCGCAATTCACCATCGATAAAGCGGCGCTGCACATCCTTCTTGGTCTCGGGCAAGCGGCCCGCGTGAAAATAATCCGCCTCGATACCTTTCGATTGCAGGTATTCGGCAACCTCCTCGCTTCGTCGCCGCGTCGCGCAGTAGACGATGGCGCCGCCGGGCGTCCCGGGCGGCAGGTATGACGTAAGCACCTGGTGGATGTCGGCGAACTTCCCGCCTCCCGTGGTCGGGATCACCTCGAACGTCAGGTTACGTCTTTCCCGCCGCCGTCGAATACCGTCAACTCGATGCCGAGTTCCTCCCGGAAGTGGCGTACGACGTCCTCGATGACGTCGGGTTTGGCGGTCGCGGTCAGGCACATCACGGGCGGCGCAGGCTCATCACCCGCCTTCTCCCGGATGAAGCGACCCACGTAACGGTAATCAGTCCGGAAGTCGTGCCCCCAGTGCGAGAGGCAGTGGGCCTCGTCCACCACCCAGGCGCCGATCTCCCGCTGAGCGAGCACCCGGCGCAGGGAGCGGGAACGAAGCTGCTCCGGAGAGATGATCAGGATGCCCGCGCCCCCCAGCCGCACCCGGTCCAGCGCGTCCGCCCGCTCGGGCATCGACAGCAGGCCATTGATGGTCACGCAGCAGCCGATTCCGCGTGCGTCCAGTCCCGCCACCTGGTCGGCCATCAGCGCGACCAGGGGCGGGATCACCACCGTGAGCGCACCGGTCTTCTCGTAGCGCGATAGCGCCGGGATCTGGTAGCAGAGCGATTTGCCGGTCCCCGTGGGCAGGATTCCCAGCACGTGCTTACCGCCCGTTGCCGCCTCGACGATGGCGCGCTGCATGGGACGCCCACCATCTTCCCTGGGTTCCAGTCGAAAATCCTCATAACCGAACCAGCGCGTAAGTTCCTTGCGAGCGTCGTGCATCTCGCGGCACCAGACGCAAGATGCATCGCCTCAGGCGGTGTCCCTGAGGCGGCGCACAAGTCCGCCCGCTTCGGGGAACTGGTGGCGCACCCATGGCGGCATGACCGAGTTGCCGCCGGCCACCGACAGCCACGCCAGCGCGTAGGCCAAGGCCCAGCCCAGCCTGTCCGCCTCCGCCAGCACTTCGCGCCCATAGGTCGCACAGGCGACGCCCTCCAAGCGACCGCTTATCGCCGCGTGCGCCTCGGTGTCCGTGGGGCGGCGCGAGCGGCGAAGCTCGGTGAATAAATCGTCCAGGGCGCGGTCCACGCCTTCAGGTGCCGGCGTGATCAGCCAGTGCCATGCCGTCAGCAAATCCGGCGTCACCCCTCTCAGCGACTCAACCTCATCGGCAAAGACTTCGAGCGCGAGGCGCGCGTCGAGCTCCGGATCGTTGACTCGCCCGCGCCTGAGTCCGCCGTCCTGGTAGTGTTTGACCAAATGGTGATAAGGATTGCGGGGAAAAGCGAGAGGACTGAGACGCAGCGTGTCCACCACAGGCAGCTTCAACAGCCTGAGGTCCGGTTTCGCGGCCGTGAGATGCGAGAGGTCGAAGGCGATCAGGTTGTGCCCCAGGACGAACGAAGCGCCCTCGGCCAGATCGTCGAGTTTCTCCAGCGCGGCCGTCAAATTACCGCCGGAATGCGTCAGGGAACCGCCGGTATCCGCGCGCACCGCGCCGAAAGCGTGGATGCGTCCGTCCTTCCTCGCGACTTCCAGGTCTATCGACACACAACTGCGTCGATAGTTATTGTTCTGTCCCTCAGGCGGGGCGTCTCTCTTGTTTATCTTGGAATATCCTTCCGTGAGCGGATGGTTGTCATGTTGATTCCAGCCCTGTCCTTTCCGAAACCTGCAGGTTGCATATTGCTACCGGCAAGAGGTTCCGGCACGCCGGAAGGCTAGAACTCTTTCGGTCGTTCCCAATATATTTTTTCATTTTGCCGGGTGCAACTCGACTTGCGGACGTTCGGTGGAAATCTCATGCGCAAATTTTTCGTTATTGCGCGACTCGAATGGCTCACGCCATCCGGCGCTTTGTGAACAACGTGTTTCCGGCAGTGTAGATCACCTGCGCGTTGCTGACTGGAACACTCGTCTTCAACTATCGCAAGTCGCCAACACTGGCGCGCCTTCCCGCTATGTTCCGACCACGCGTCATGCTTCCGGAAGAGGCCGAATAGAGCCGGAAGGGGTGGAGTCGGGCGTCCGGGAGAGAGGCTCTCTCTTCCCGGTCGGGACCGACAGTTGTCATCATCCACCCACCCATCCAAGGAGGCGCGCGATGCGGACACCAAAACGAGAAGCGAACACCTTCCTCACCCATCTCCTCAGCCGGGGGCTGGCGGACGAGCGATACGAGGTCCGGCGCTATAAATCCTCAGGCGGAGGTGAGCTCAAGCCCCTGCCCGCGGAGGAGGAGGACGGGCGCAAGAGCAGGCGCGTGACCGCCTCGCGCCGTGCCGTCCGCGAGATGCGGCCCGCGCGCGATGAGCTCATCGTCTGCACGGGGCTCAAGGTCCCCGGCAGCGGGCTGCAGCTGTGGGGCGAGCACCTCGTGTGGGGACGGATGCTCAGCCGGGGATGAAG
Organism: Nitrospinota bacterium; assembly: GCA_009839615.1. Classification (GTDB taxonomy): domain Bacteria; phylum UBA8248; class UBA8248; order UBA8248; family UBA8248; genus Bin107. Next base: position 125 of record VXPH01000121.1, on the reverse strand, counting down.
TCCCCCTGGGGAGGACTTCTGCGCGCAAGACGTCTCGCCGGCGCGCCGGCCGTACGGATTCCATCCACCCCAGGGAGGGGGTCTTATACACAAAATACGCTGCCCGCCCGCGTAAGCGGGTAGAT
>VXPH01000123.1 GCA_009839615.1 Nitrospinota bacterium | reverse complement strand
TCGCCTGCGGGCTTCGCCCTTGCCTCGTTGTCGGGCTTTCCCCTCGGGAAGCCCGGCCCTCAAGGGGGGAGTGAAATTCAAAGGCGTGCACGCAACCTAAACCCGATTCTGTTCTTCCGCATTGCATTCCCCATTTCACGCGGATTAAAATGCCGTTCGTCATCGAGGCGGCGTCGCCCGGGTCTTTCCGGTTGTTCCGAATGTTCTGGTCAAATTCGCGGCGCCGTGAATCGGTATGCGCCACGAGGCATCCATAGGGGACGCAGAGCATGTCGCGCCTGGCTGAAGATGAATCCTCCGCCGTCGCCGCCGAGCCGATCCTCGATCCGCGCTACCGCTATCTGAATCGCGAGCTCTCCTGGCTCTCCTTCAACTGGCGCGTGCTTGCCGAGGCGAGCAACCCCCGCCACCCCCTGCTCGAGCGATTGCGCTTCCTCTCGATATCGGCGAGCAACCTCGATGAATTCTTCATGGTGCGCCTGGCGGGCCTCAAGGGCCAGGTGGCCAACGGCGTGACCCAGAAAAGCCTGGATGGCCGCACGCCCGCCGAGCAGTTGCTCGAAGTCTCTCAGGAAAGCGCGCGGCTGATTCGCGAACAGGAAGCGGTATGGCGGCGCTTGCAAGTCGATCTCGCCGAGGCTGGCATCTCGGTGGTCACCGCGAAAGATTTGAGCGCGGAGGAGGTGGACTGGCTCGGCGATTATTTCCTGAAACAGGTCTTTCCCGTGCTGACGCCCCTCGCCATCGACCCGGCGCACCCGTTCCCCTTCATCGCCAACCGCGGTTTTTCCCTGGCGCTGGAACTCGAAGCCATCGAGGGCGCGCGGAAGATGCGGGCGCTGGTGCCGCTTCCCGATCAGGTGCGCCGCTTCACCCGCCTGCCGGGAGAGGAGGTCCGCTTCATCGCGCTGGAGAACCTGGTGCGCCTGTTCATCGATCAGTTGTTCCCCGGCTACCGGATCCTCAGCAGCGGCGTGTTCCGCCTGATCCGAGACAGCGACATCGAATACGAAGAAGAGGCCGAAGACCTCGTCCTGTTGTTCGAAACCATGCTGCGCCGCAGGCGGCTCGGCGGCGTCGTGCGCCTGAACCTGAGCGCCGACATGCCGAACTCGCTGCGTGAGCTGGTGATTGACGAGTTCGACGCGCAGCCCGAGGACATCGTGGAACTCACCGGCACCATCGGCATGGCGCAACTCGGCGAGTTGATCGATTGCGGACGGCCGGATCTGGTTTTCCCGGCCTACCGGGCGCGCTTTCCCGAGCGCATCCGCGAGTACGACAACGATTGCTTCGCGGCGATTCGCCACAAGGACATCGTCGTCCACCACCCCTACGAGAGTTTCGACGTGGTGGTGCAGTTTCTGGACCAGGCGGCGGCCGACCCGGACGTGCTGGCGATCAAGCAGACGCTCTACCGCACGACCGCCGAGTCGCCCATCGTCAAGGCGCTCATCGCGGCGGCGGAATCGGGCAAATCGGTCACCGCGCTGGTCGAACTCAAGGCGCGCTTCGACGAGGAGACCAACCTCAAGCTCTCCCGCTCTTTAGAGCGCGCGGGCGTCCACGTGGTCTACGGGTTCATGAAGCTCAAGACCCACGCGAAGGTCACCTGCGTGGTGCGCCGCGAGGGGGAGGACCTCAGGAGCTACGTGCACTTCGGCACGGGCAATTATCACCCGATCACCGCGCGCATCTATACGGACCTCTCGTTCTTCACCTGCGACGAACGGCTCGCCCATGACGCCGCGCAGGTGTTCAACCTGACCACCGGCTATGCGCTGCCGAAAAGTTTCGAGTGCGTCGCCGTGGCGCCCTCGGGCCTGAGAAAATCCGTACTGGAGATGATTGACGGGGAGATCGCCAACGCCGCGGCGGGCCGGCCGGCCGGGGTATGGGCGAAGATGAACTCGCTCGTCGACGGAACGGTCATCGACAAGCTCTACCAGGCGAGCGCCGCGGGCGTTCAGGTCGACCTGGTGGTGCGCGGCATCTGTTGCCTGCGTCCTGGCGTGCCGGGTTTGTCGGAGAACATCCGGGTCAAGAGCATCATCGGACGGTTCCTGGAGCACTCGCGCATCGTGTGTTTCGCCAACGGCCACCCGCTGCCCTCGCCGCATGCGAGGGTGTTCATCACCTCGGCCGACTGGATGCCGCGCAACTTCGACCGCCGCTGCGAGGTGCTGGTGCCGATAGAGAACGAGACCGTGCACCAGCAGGTGCTCGACCAGATCATGGTGGCCAATTTCAAGGACGATGCCCAGAGCTGGAACATGGCCGGCGACGGCGGCTACGAGCGCGCGCCGCTCGGGGAAGAAGATTTCACGGCGCACACCTATTTCATGACGAATCCGAGCCTGTCCGGCCGCGGAAGCGCGCTGAGACGGGCCGGCGGCCCGGCGAGGTTGCGTATTGCGGAAGACGGCTGAACGACCAGGCCTCGCCGAAGAGGCGACCGACCCTCTCGAACGCTATGGCGTAATTGACATTGGTTCCAACTCGATCCGTCTGGTCGTGTTCGAGGGGTTGCTGCGCGCGCCGCTGCCCATGTTCAACGAAAGAATCCTGTGCGGCCTGGGACGCAATTTGCACGACACCGGCCGCCTCGATCCGGAGGGCATCGAAGGGGCGCTCCTGAACGTCGAGCGCTTCGGAGTGTTGTTGCGTGCGATGGGGGTGACGCGCTTCGACGCCATCGCCACCGCGGCTGTGCGCGACGCCGAGGATGGGGCGAAGTTCGTCGCCGAGGTGGAGCGGCGGTGCGGTATTCGCGTGCGCGTGCTTTCCGGCGCCGAAGAGGCGGAGTTGGCGGCGCTCGGCGTGTTGAGCGGCGCGCCCGGGGCGGACGGTGTCGTGGGCGACCTGGGCGGCGGCAGCCTCGAACTGGTCCATCTGGTCGAAGGCGACATCGCCGAGCAGGCGACGCTGCCTCTGGGGCCGCTCAACCTCTTCGCCGCCTCGGGCGGCCAGCGCAAGCGCGCGCGCAAGATCATCGACGACGCCCTGGCCGGACTGTCCTGGCTCGGCAAGATGCGCGGACGCGCCTTCTACGCCGTCGGCGGCAACTGGCGGGCGCTGGCGCACGCGCACATGGCGCATTCGGGCTATCCGCTCAACATCATTCACCATTACAGGCTGCGCCGTGGCGACCTTGCGAAAATCGCGGATTTGATATCCCGCCAGAGCCGCGAATCGTTGACGGGCATCCGGGGCGTTTCGAGCAGGCGGATCGACTTGCTGCCGCTCGCGGCGCTGGTGATGGTTCGTCTGCTGGCGGTTGCCGCACCGCGCGACGTCGTCTTCTCCGCGCACGGCCTGCGCGAGGGGCTTAGCTTTGCGTGCCTCGGGGAGCGGAGCCGGAATGAAGATCCACTGCTGAGCGCGGCGGCCGACATCTACACCCGCACCGCACGGTTTCCCGATCACGCCCCTGAACTGCTCCAGTGGACGGAAAGCCTCTTTCCCGAAGAAAGCGCGCCCGAGCGCCGCCTGCGCCAAGCCGTGTGCCTGCTGAGCGACGTCGGCTGGCGGGTGCACCCCGATTACCGGGCCGCCCAGGCCAGCGCCGAGGTGCTGCATGCGCGCGCTCTGCACGTCGACCACCAGGAGCGGGTGTTTCTCGCACTGGCCGTTTACGGACGCTACACGAGCCGCGAAACCCACGGGGAGTTGCGCACGGTCGAAAAGCTGCTGGATGCGGGAACCGCCAAGCGCGCGCGAATCCTGGGTTCCGCCGTGCGTCTGGGAGAGACCCTGTGCGGCGGCGTGCCGGGCGTGCTGGGGCGTTTTTCACTCAAGCCGGCGCCTCGCCGGAGTTCTCTGGGGCTCAAGTGCCGCCGTGATGACCAGAACATGCTGGGCGAGGTCGTCATGCGCCGCTTCGAGGCCCTGGCCGCCCTGATGGAACTGGAGCCCGAGCTGCGCATTGTCGACGAGGAAGGTGCGTGATGGTCTCCGAGAGACGGAGCGCCCGCGATGGTTGAGGCAGAAATTCCTTTCTGTAGACGAAGCAGCATTCGCAACTCCCGATTGCATTTCATATCCGCTCGGCTAAAATGACCGACTACCGATAGTTCGAAAGACAAGCGCCCCTGGCGCCGAAATTCCCGTTTGTGCAGCCGCACAAACCAGCGGCTGAAATATCAAGAAGGAGAGCACGATATGGTGGCACGCAGAAGCTATTCGGGAATCCTGCCCGCGATGCAGGTTCCCATGCTGGACAATATGGATATCGACGAGGCCGAACTTCGCCGCTTCTCCGGGTGGCTGGCCGGATTCGAGGGGGTGAACGGACTCGTCACCAACGGCCACACGGGCGAGGTATTCTCACTCACCGCGCGTGAGCGCGCCAAAGTGACGAGAATCGTCGCCGACGCCGTCGACGGGAGCGTGCCCGTCATCTCGGGCCTTGCGTGCGAGGGCATCCGCGACGGTATCGAACACGCTGAGATGGCCAGAGAAGCCGGAGCCGACGGGCTGCTCGTGATGCCGTTTCACCACTGGCTGCGCTTCGGGCACCGTCCGCAGCACGTCATCGACTACTTCACGGCAGTCGGCGAGGCGTCCGACCTGAACCTCGTGGTGCATGTGTATCCGGCGTGGACGAAGGCGAGCTACAGTTCGGAGCTTCTGGGCGAACTCGGCCGGATTCCCTGGGTTACCTGCTTCAAGGTCGGCACGCGCGAGATGTCGCAATACGCGCGCGACATCGCCTCCATCCGCGAGAACGCGCCCGATACGACGATCCTGACCTGTCACGACGAATATCTCCTCGCCTCGATGGTGCAGGGCGTGGACGGCGCGCTCGTCGGTTTCGCCTCGTTCATCCCCGACCTCATCGTGGCGCTCTATGAGGCTGTGAAGGCGGGCGACCTGCATCGCGCGCAGGAGATACAGGCGCAGATTCTGCCGCTCAAGGAAGTCGTCTATGCGAGCGGCGAGCCCTCGGGCGAAGCCCATGCGCGCATGAAGACGGCGATGGTGCTCGCCGGACGCTTCAAGTCGGCCGCCGTGCGCCCCCCGAGCGAGGTCGCCAAGGGACGCACGTTCGAGGCGATTAAAAGCGCAGTGGAGGAATCTGGCCTGCTGGAACTCGAAACCGCGACAACCGGATAGACATTCGTCTCTCAAGGATAAACCTAACGAGGGGAGGAAACCCATGCTCAGAAAAAGAATGCGCTTCAAGGGGCTGACGGTAGGCCTTTTGCTGGCCGCCTTGATCACTGGCGCTGCTCCTGCGGCATACGCCGCCGATTCTTTCAGCATCGGCGCGATGCGGCCCGGCTCGGCCTGGTACGTCTTCGGCGCTACGTTGGCGCAACTGCTTAAGCCCAGCCTGCCCAAGGGTAGCAACCCCGAAGTCATCGCGCGCGGCGGAGGCGTTAGCAATCCCGCCGCCGTGGACAAGAAAAAGGCGACCATCGCGCTTTCGAACGTCGCCTCCGCGCTTTGGGCCTACAACGGCTTAAAGGGCGTCTACAAGCAAAAGCACAACAACATCCGCGCGCTCATCGGCGGGCTGAACAAGGTGCGCGTCACCGCCATGGCGACCGAGAGCTACATCAAGCGGACGGGCAACGACACGCTGGAGAAGGCGCTGCTCTCCAAGCCGCCCGCGCGAATCGTCATGAAGCCGGCGGGCAGCACCGTCCCCGTCGTCGCCGATATGCTGATGGCCGCGCTGGGAACCAGCCGCAAGGACATGAAGGCGCGGGGCGGCAGGATCATCCAGGTGGCCGCGAACCAGATTCCGGCGATTATCAAGGACGGCCGCGCGGACCTTTACTTCGAGGTCGCCATCCCGAGGCACCCGACGGTGACGGAAGTCACGACCACCAACGCGATGCGCTTCCTGAGCTTTCCGCCCAAGGCGCTCAAGGCGCTCGCCTCCAATGGCCTGCATACGGCGGCCGTGCCTGGCAAGTGGTTCAAGGGCGTCAAGGGCAAAGTGATGGCGGTCGACCTCGGCACCGTGCTCATCGCGCACAAGGACATGTCGGATTCACTCGCCTACACCATCACGAAAACGCTGGCCGAGAACAAGAAGGCCATGGGGAAGGCCCACGCGGCCTGGAGATTCTTCAAGCCCAAAAACGGCGGCAAACCGGCCAGCGTCGGGGTGCCGCTGCATCCGGGCGCGGCGAAGTACTTCAAGGAAAAAGGCTGGCTGTAGACCGACCACGACGGGGCGGAGGACAGAGCGTTTTGTCTTCCGCCCCGTTTTCTCGCATCGGGGTTTCATGAGCCATGCGCATGGTCACGCTCGCTATCGGCGCCCTCTGGCTGACGTTCCAGATGTGGATCGTCTTCTACCCCCAGGCCCCGCTGGTCGAGCGGCCCCTCCACCTGCTCCTGGCGCTGACGCTCGTCCTGCTGTTTAATCCGCTGAGCAAAAGGGGCGCTCCGCTGCGGCGCGCCCGCCTGACGGACGCTTTGCTGCTGGCGGGTACGTTGGCCGTCTTTGCGTATTACGCTCTCGCCTCGACACGCCTCACCGAGCGCATGGAGACCATCGACCCGGTGCTCGCCGTGGACGTGGCGGCCTTCGCGCTCATCATGATCCTGTTGTTCGAGGGCGTGCGCCGCACGGTGGGATGGCCGCTCCTGGGCGTTCTGCTCGTTTTTTTCGCCTATGCGTTTGTCGGCAAGACCCTTCCCGGCGCATTCGGCTTCCGGGGCTTCACGATCGCCGAAGTGGTCGAGATCATGACGATGACGACCAACGGCGTGCTGGGGATCACGACGGCGACCTCGCTTCAGTTCGTCTTCTACTTCGTGCTCTTCGGAGCGGTCTACTCAGGCATCGGCGGCGGGCAGTTGTTCATCGACCTCTCTTTGAAGGTGGCGGGCCGCTTCGCCGGAGGCGCTGCGAAGGCCGCCGTCGTGAGTTCGAGCCTCATGGGTTCGATCAGCGGCAGCGCCGTGGCGAACGTGGCGACGACGGGCGTCTTCACCATACCGCTGATGCGAAAGACCGGCTACGGCCCTGCGCACGCGGGCGCGGTGGAGGCCATCGCTTCCACCGGCGGCCAGCTGATGCCGCCCATCATGGGCATCGCCGCGTTCGTGATGGCGGAGTTGCTGCAGATATCCTACGCGCGCATTGCCGCCGCCGGGCTCATCCCCGCGCTCGCGTTCTATACCGCCATTTTCATATTCATCGACCTGCGCGCGCGGGCCGAAGGCGCACTCGCGCTCGAATCGAGCGAACTGACGCCCGAAGACCCCATCGTGGGAAGGTTGTATCTACTCCTGCCGCCGCTGGTGCTGATCGCCATGCTGGTAGCGGGCTTTTCGGCCACCTACGCCGCCGTCATCGGCACGGCCTCGTGCGTGGTGGTCGCATACTTTCGCCGCAGGAGCTGGCTGAGCCTCGCAGGCTGGGCCGAGGTGGTGCGAAACGGCGCGCGCCAGGCCGCGGAGATCGCCGTGCCCATCGCCGCCATCGGAATCATCATCGCCGTCGCCATCCAGTCGAACCTGGCGCTCAAGTTCTCCTCGGGGCTCATCGGCGCATCTGGCGGCAAGCTGTTTTTCGCCATGTTCCTGATCATCGTCGGTTGCCTCATCATGGGGATGGGCCTGCCGACGGTGGCCGCCTATATCATCGGGGCGATTCTGTTCGTCCCCGCGCTCAAGGATTTAGGCATAGCCGATCTTCCCGCCCATTTCTTCGTCATGTACTACTGCGTGCTCTCGATGGTCACGCCGCCGGTGGCGCTGGCGTCGTTCACCGCGGCGGGAATTTCAGGGGCTGGCTCGATGGAGACGAGCCTCATCGCATTCAGGCTTAGCCTCGTCTCGTTCCTGATCCCCTTCGCCTTCGCGTTCGACCCGAGATTGTTGGGGCAGGGCGATTTGGGCTGGGTCATCGTGGCGTGTCTTTCGCTTTTCTGCGCGACGGGCGCGTGGGCTGTCGCGCTGAGCGGATACTTAAAAGGCCCCTTGCGCCTGCCCGAACGCGCGCTCTACGGGGCGGTCGCCGTGGCCGTCATTCTGTTTCCCACCGGCGGGGCCGCGTGGGCCGCCGCGTTCACGGGACTGATCGCTCTGGCGGGGTGGGGGATATGGCTCGGCCCGCGTATGCGCGCCGCAGGAGGCGGGGGAATTTGAAGATGTCGGCGAAGACCTATTGGAGAATCCATATAATGAATTTGCGTCAGTTTCATGACAAAAAGAGTTTCGAGAACCCGGGCCTGATGAATTGGCTTTGCTTCGCGGTGGTATGCCTGCTTCTATCCGCGGCCTGGAGTGTCTCTCCGAGCACGAAAGCCTGGGGGGCGGATACGGCTCCGATGGTGGTGCGCGCCGATTCTCCGAAATCTCCCGTGGTCTCCGAGACCGCCGTTCTGGCCGACCGCATCCTGGCGAGAAGCAGCAAAGAACTGCTCCTTGATGAGAAGCGGCGGCGCGAACTCGCTCGTGAGATCGAAGGCGTATTAAAGCGGCTCAGATACGCGCACCCCGAGATGGCGAAAGTCTCCGCCCGCGCGAGTCATGCGCCGGGCGTGCTCCTTCTGGGGGTAAAGCCTGCCCTGTTCGGGACCGTCTCGCGCATTCTTGGGGCGGAGAAGGGGCCCGTGAAACTGCGCACCGGGAATCGCGCGTTCGACGCCCTGAACGCGCGACTCGGGCTTCGGGCCGTGCGGCCATACCGCCACACGGGCGTCCTCGTCATGAATTTGAGCGAGCGCGCAAACATCCGGGCGGCGCGGCGGGCGTACACGGCGATAGAAGGCGTCGAGTACGCGGAGTTCGATGCGTACCTGGGAGACGGCTCGGACATCGAGATGTCGAAATCGGGCGATGCCTGGCATATCGTCGTCCGCAAGGCGTGGGGGGATTGCCCCTCCGGCTGTCTGTACAAAAAGGTGTTTTTCTTCACCGTCAGGGGTGATGAGGTTGAACGAATCGAGTCCGTTCGCGCGATGGAGAGCCCTCAATTCCGAAAAATCCTCGAAACGAGAAGGTGGCGTTGACGCCGCGTGCGCGGGATGAGAGGCTCACCCCCGCTTCCGGTGACAGATAAACTTTGCCTGATGCGAACAGGGGCAGCAGGGTCATCATCCACCCGTCGAGAGACGCATACGAGGAGGAACATGAGCAATGAACATCGCATACGTTTTCGCCACCGACATGTCGGCCACCTACAAACTGGGCACCATGATCCTGCCGCAACTCGAAGCCGGCAACCACGGGGTGAACGTCGTCGGCATGTTCTTCTTCGACGACAACCTGTTCTGCCTGCGCGAGGGCGACGAGGTGGGCGAGCGCCTGGCCAGGGTCGCGGCGGAGCAGAACATCCTCCTCATGGTCTGCGATCAGTGCGCCGTGCGGCGCAACCTCGCCGAGGGCACCTTCGAGCAGTGCGGATCGGGCGACGTCAAGGCGAAGGGCCTCGTAGCCGGCGTGGGCGCCGGCTGCTTCCCGCAGCTCTACGCCGCACTCGCCCCCGCCGCGCCCGACCTCGTCATCACGCTGTAGGCGTTCGGCGGATTCGCTTGTTTTGCATTTGACGATTTTTTTGTTTTGGTAGGGACAGGCCTCCGTGCCTGTCCGAGGTCGCGACCTGTCCCTGCGGCTTTGTCCAGGGGGATCAGTTGTTGTAGGGAGCTGCATACGGGGTTGTTGAAAATGCTCCTTTTTAGGGGGCAGAAGGGACGCCCCTCTCGACAGGAAAAGCAACCCCCCCTACCCCCTTGTCAGGGGGGTATGAAAAAAAGCCCCCCTGATAGGGGCTGTTGAAAAAGTCCACAGAAAGAGCGCACCGAATTTCACTCCCCCCTTGAGGGTCGGGCTTCCCGAGGGGAAAGCCCGACGAAGAGGCCGAGCCCTTGGGCGAAGGTCGATTCGGTGGGAGGACATACCACAGAAAAAGCTCCCCCCACCAGTTCGCTTGCGGGCTTGCGCCCTTAGCTCACTGACTCCCCCTCAAGGGGGGAGTGATTCTTCTCTCTCCTTGGTAGGTAATATACGCCGGATCTCGAAATAAAGGCTTTTTCAACAACCCCGTATGCGACCCCTGCGCGTCATTTGCGAAATGGAGGAGGATGGCGGATACCCGCCCTTTGCCTGAAGCTCAGGACGCCTTCAGCACGCAGTAGGAGTGCAGCCCCGTCCATTCGGCGAGGGCGAGAGCGGATTCGGGCGCATAGCGGGTGCAGACGTCCAGCATGGCCCCTGATTCGATGATCTTGAACTTGTTTTCCCCCTCGAAGACGGAAAGATCGTCGAAGCCCGTCACCCATTTCGCACCGAAGTTTCTTTCGAAATAATCCGTGGCCGCCGTCATCGTCTCGTTTCCGGAGGTGCGGTTGATGATATGTTCTGAGAAATAATCGAAGGCGACGATAAGGCGCGGGATTCGCGCGCGCAGCCTGCCCAGGAAATCATGGATCAGATCAACCGGCAGATACATGGTGTTCCCCTCCCAGATGAACAGGGTCGGGGCATCCAGGTCGAAACCCGCCCGCCCGAGTTTTTCGGGAAGATCGAGTTCGAGATAATTGCCGGCTATCGCGGCACAGGGCGTGACGCCGCGGGCTTCGAGGACTTTTCTCTTGAACGCGAGCACTCCAGGCTGGTCGACGTCGCAGAAGCGGACGCCGGGGGTGCGAAAAATTTTCGAGCGCATGTCGAAGCCCGCGCCCAGCGTGACGACTTGCTTCACGCCGTCCGCAATCGCGCGCTCCAGGGTCTCGTTCATGATGCACACCCGGTAGCGCGCCGTCTCCCTGATCGCAGGATATGCGTGGATGAGACTTCGGAACTGCTCTGTCGCCTCCTCGTCGATGAACCATCCCGCGTAGGGATCCTCGAACAGGGGGCGCGCCTCGTCTTGTTCCATCTGCCGGACGCATGAGGGGAAAAAGGCCGTGGAGCCGACTTCGTTGATGTCCACCGAAATCAGGGCGCCTTGAGCACGCAGTAGGAGTAGAGTTTCAACAGCTCACCCGCCGCGTCCATGAACTCTTTGATTTCCGCCACGGACTCCGGCGCGCGGCGCTCGCCGAACTCCATCAGGCTTTCGGATTCGATGACTTCGAGACCGTGTTTTTCCTGGAACACGGAGAGGTCGTCGAAGCCCGTCAGCCATTTCACCCCGAAGTTGCTCTCGAACATATCCGTGATTTCGGTGATTCTCTCGTCACCCGACGTGCGGTTGATGATCTTCTCGGAGTAATAATCGAAGGCGATGGTCATGTCGGGAACCTGCGCGCGCAATCGACCCAGAAAATCATGGATCAAGTCGAGCGGCAGGTACATGGTGTTGCCTTCCCATATGAACAGGATGGGTTTCTCCAAATCGAAGCCCGCTTTGCCGAGTTCTTCGGGGAGATCGACTTCCAGGTAGTTGCACCTGATTCCGGGGCAGGGCGTGACGCCACCTGCTTCGAGCACCTTGTTCTTGAACTCGAGTACGGCGGGCTGGTCGACGTCGCAGAACCGGACGCCCTGGGTTTGATAGATGTGAGCGCGCATGTCGAAACCCGCGCCGAGCGAGACGATCTGCTTCACGCCGGCCTCGATGCCGCGCCCGACGATCTCGCTCATGACGCAAACCCGGTAGCGGACAAGCTCCACCGAGGGCGGGAAAACGCGTATCAGTTCCTGGACCTTCTCCTCGATCTCCTCGTTGACGAACAAGGCCGCGTAGGGGTCGTCGAACAGCTTGTGTTCCCGCTCTTTCTCCATCGCCCGCATGCAGGAGATGACGAACGCGGTTGCGCCGATTTCGTTGATGATGTCCATGGGATTCAGGCCGCCTTGAGCACGCAGTAGGAATAGAGTTTCAACAGCTCGGCCGCCGCGTCCATGAACTCGTGGATTTGCGACGCGGACTCCGGCGCGCGGCGCTCGCCGACTTCCATGAGGCTTTCGGATTTCACCACTTCGAGGCCATGTTTTTCCGTGAGGACGGAGAGGTCGTCGAAGCCCGTCACCCATTTCACCCCGAAGTTGCTTTCGAAAAGGTCCGTGAATTCAGTGATTCTCTCATCGCCCGACGTGCGGTTGATCACTTTTTCGGAGAGATAATCGAAAGCGATGGTCATGTAGGGAACCTGCGCGCGCATCCGGTCGAGGAAATCGTGGATCAGCCCGACCGGCAGGTACATGGTGTTGCCTTCCCATATGAACAGGATGGGAGCTTCCAGGTCGAAACCCGCCTCGGCGAGTTCCCGGGGCAGGTCGACTTCGAGGTAGTTGCACTCGATTCCGGAGCAGGGCGTGACGTCTCTGGCTTCGAGAATCTTGTTCTTGAACTGCAGCACCGCCGGCTGGTCGACGTCGCAGAACCGGACGCCTTCGGTTCTGTAAATGTGAAAGCGCATGTCGAAGCCCGCGCCGAGCGAGACGATCTGCTTCACGCCGGCTTCGATGCCGCGCTCGACGACCTCGCTCATGACGCAAACCCGGAAACGAACCAGTTCCAGGGCCGGCGGAAACACTTCTATCTGCTCTTGCACCTTCTCCTCTATCGCCTCGTTCACGAACCACGCCGCGCAGGGGTCGTCGAACAGCTTGTGTTCCTGCTTCTCCTCCTTCGCGCGGATGGAAGATACGAAGAACGCGGTCGCGCCGATTTCGTTGATGATGTCCACCGCCGTGCTCCTCTCGGTTGGGTATGCCGCTCCGTTCCCTGAAGAAAAGAAGGGGCGCGCCTCGTGTCGTCCTCGCAGGCCTTGGCCCGACAGGACGGGATAATAGCGAAGTCCGGCGGGGCGGGGCAATGAAAAAATGGCGATTATATGAGTCCGCCGCATCCCCGGAAAATATCCAGGCTCTCCTTCAGTCCACGACCGCGATCGCGTTGACCTCCACCAGGCACCGGGGGTCGGTGGCGAGGCGCACGACCTGGAGCGTGGTGGAGGCGGGCCGGTGGTCGCCGAAATACTCCTTCCGGATGGCGCCTGCCTCCTCGGCGCCCTCCATCGTCGTCGAGAAGAACTGGAAGAAGACGATGTCGCCGAACGCGCCGCCCACGGCTTCGAGGCTTTTCTTGAGGTTTTCCAGGGCCATGCGCGTCTGGGTCGGCAGGTCGCCGGGCAGCGTATCGAACTCCTCGGGCCGGTGCGGGTGATGGTGGTATGGTGGCGCGGCCGTAACGCCTGCGAAGTAGACTGTCGTCCCCCCGCTCGCCTTGATGGCCATCGAGTAGCGCGTCCAGACGTCGAGCCTGTCGGGCCAGTCCACGGGTTCGATTTGTTTCGTCATCGAAAGTCTCCTTGGTGGAATTTGATATCGAAGGCCCGGCTCGATCGAAGCCGCTTGCCGCGCCGCTATTCTGCCGGCAGGCCGGTGATGTGCGAGCTGATTTTGATGCGGTAGATGTGGTTGTTCCCGGCGCCATGGAGAAAAGAGATTACGTCGCGCAGGTATTTCTCGACCGGGCAGTCGCGCATGTAGCCCAGCCCGCCGTGCACCTCGAGCGAGAGGCGGCAGACTTCATACGCGGCTTCCGAGCAGACCACCTTGGTGAGCCACGACATCTTGGGATCATAGTCCTCGGCGTGATCCACCGCCCAGGACGTCCGCCAAAGAACGGAGCGCGCCGTCTCGAGCTTCGTGTACATCTCCCCGATCATCTGGGCAACGGCCTGATGCCCCCCGATGGGTTTTCCACCCTGCACCCTCTCCTGGGAGTAGCGCACCGCTTCCTCGAAGGCGGCCCGCCCTGCGCCCAGCACGGTCGCCCCGTAGCCGCCCCTGCCGCGCGCAATGCGGCTGGTGCGAAGCGCCTCGGCCTCGCCCTCTTTTTCCCCCAGCCGGTTCGCGGCGGGGACTTCCGCGTTCTCGAAGACGAGCGTGGCGTTGCTCAGGAGCCTTCGGCCCATCTTGTCGTGGATCCGGCCGACGGATAGCCCCGGCGTGTCACCGGGCACGAGGAAGGGCGTCATGCCCTTGAGGCCGCCCTGCGCCGGGTCGGTGCGCGTGTAGACGATGTAGAGCCTGGCCGTCCCGCCGTTGCTGATGAAGCTCTTGACGCCGTTCAGCAGGTAGACGTCGCCTTTGCGCTCCGCCCGCATCTGCACGCCCGCGCCGGGAGCGGTGTAGGGCAGTACGTGATCCGTACCCGAGCCGGGCTCGGTCATACACGTCGCCAGGTGATAGTGGTGGTCGGAGACGAACGCCGGGAGGAAGCGCTCCTTTTGCTCGTCGTTCGTCCAGTGCTCGAGGATGGGCGTGAACTTCCAGGTCTGGTCGAAGGTGGCCGCCACGCCGAGGTCGCCGGCGCCGAGCTCTTCGCCGACGATGGAGAGGGTGAGCATGTCGGCCCCGCCGCCGCGCGCCTCAGACAGCGCCAGCGTGCGGAGGCCGAGCCGAGAACCCTCTTCGACGACGTCGGTGGGGATGCAGTCGAGCGGATCCGGGTTCCGGTCGTACTCGGCGGCGACGGGGCGCACGTGCCGCTCGACGTAATCGCGCGCGAGTTTCTGCAAATCTTTCTGTTCGTCGCTCAGGGAAAAATCCATCGGCGCTCCTCAAAAATTTCCGGCAATGAGGCCTTCGCGCACCTTGGGCATGGTGACGGCGAGGTCCAGAATCGGCAGCCCGTGGGATGGCGCGACCACGGCGACGTCGAGTTCTTCGAGCAGCGCTTCTAAGCGATCCGAATAGATGTTCATGTCGGCGAAGCGCGTCCAGAACAGCGCGCGCTCGGCGAACACCCCCAGCACGTCCGCCAGATCGAGCGAGGTGGCCTCTTCTGCGATGAGTCCGCAGTGGCCGTCCCAGTGGTAGTGGCTGTAGGCGAAGCCGTCCCCCGGAAAGAGGGCGCGCGCGCCGGTGTCGAACCCCCACAGCGAGGTTCTGAGGTCCCGGATGACGGGTTCGACGGCGATGAAGCGCCTGTCGCCCAGGTCGATTTCGTCGCCGATTTCCATCTGTTGCATTCTGTCCGCGTGCTCGGGGTAGGAGAGATGGTAGTCGCTCACGTCGCAGTGGACCGTCATCTCGGGGTATGCTTCGAGCAGCCTGCCCAGCCCGCCCGCGTGGGGCGTTTCCTGATGCGAGAGAAAGAGATACTTGAGCGCTGCGCCGCGCTCGGCGAGTATCCCGCGCACCTGGCGGGACACGACCGGATAATCCCCCTGGTGGCCCGTTTCGATGAGCATCGCGCCCCCCGAGCCGATGAGGAGGAAGGCCGCGTTGTAGCTGTGGTAGATCTTTCCCTTGTGGTGCTGCTCGTGGCAGATGCCGAGCCAGAAGACGCCCGGCGCGATCTCGCGCGGGAGGGGGTTGTCGTGAGGGTTCATGATTACCTTTCCATGTCGCGGGGGACGTAGCGCGGCGCGACGACGGCGCGATCCAGATCGCGCAGCACCTCGTCGAGCACGGCAAACTGGCGTTCGACCTGTTCGCGCCCCAGGAGTATGGCCCCGTATCCGGGGGCGATGTTTTTGATGTCGTAGCGGCGGTACACGTCGGCGATTCCCTCTCGGACGTGCCCGGTATCCACGCCCTCGAGCCACCAGTAGCGCGTGTTCAGCAGGAACGAGCGCACGAAAGCGGGCGTCGTCACGGCTTCTTCCTCCACCGCCCAGGGGCCTTCGGGGTCGTCCCCCCACACGTGGCTGAACATGTCCGAAGAGAAGAGGGTGCGGGTGGCCTCGTCGTAGATCCACATGGTGGTGATGAGGCGGATGGGCGCGTTGATGCCGTGGACGACGCGGCTCTCGTTGGAGCCGACGCGGCAGGTAAGCTCGTTGCCGAGCACGGTCGTCGGGAATATCTGCTCCTCCTCGCTCTTGGGGCCGAATTCCTCCACGTCGAAATCGAGCCAGAAATCCATGTCGGGCCGACGGGTGAAGCACTCCACGACGTTGAACTCCTTTGCGAGCGCGGCCGCGTTGCCGACGGACATGAACTCGTTGAGCCTGAGCGGGTAGATCGAAAGCGGGGTGTCGGGCGTGATGATGGAGCCGATCTGCTCGAAGAGCGAACTCTTGTGTCCGTTGTAGCCCGTGTCGAGGAGAATCGCGCCGTCTTCTTCGCAGAGGAGATAGCAGTTCGAGGGCGCGAAGCCCCTGGCGCTTTTGGGATAGGCGCTGATGCGCCCGTCGAGTTCGAATACGTTGTGCAGGGCGTAGGCCTTTCCGCCTCCAAGGTCTGTGACGCCGCTGTAGGACAACACGCTGCTGTCGGTCATGTATGGATTCCTCCGTTGATTCCTGTGCGAAGCGCCGCCGCTACTGAGCGCTCCGGGTTCCCTTGCGCCTCGGGATTTTCGTGATGTCGACGTCAATGATGCCGCCATTAGACAGGATTTGATGGGTTTTTGCACCCCGATCAGAGCATTCGCGGCGCACATCGCCATGCGTCCGCTCCGGCGGCGACGCTCTCCGGCGCATGCGGATTACTCCTCCAAAATCGCGCATTTGTGAATATCACCTGGAAATGGTATAGTAAAGCATACCTAACACGCATAAGAAGTGGGGGTTCCTAACTGCCCCGTCATACCCACCCCTCAAAGGAGGAAGATCATGTCGAGCTTCAAACGAATACTCGTTCTCGTAGCCGTTCTGGTCTTATGGAGCGCGCCGGCCCTGGCCATGAAGTTCCCCTCGAAGCCGATGGAGTTGATATGCACCACCTCGCCTGGTTCGAGCGTGGCGGTCTGGTGCCAGCTACTCGCCCAGGAGTTCCCCAAGGTGCTGGGCGTGCCCATGCGGGTGACCTTCAAGAGCGGCGGCTCGCAGCACGAGCCGGTACTCTACGTCTCGGGCAAGCCCGCCGACGGGCACATCATCATGCACATCAGCGCCAGCTTCTACGGGTATTTCCACCTGCCGCACTACAGGAGGACGTACAACGACTTCCAGACGCTGGCCCAGGTGGAGAAGCACGTCTACGGCGTCGCGGTGAAGTGCAACAACAAGTACGGCATCAAGACGTTCGAGGATCTCGTCGCCTACGCCAAGAAGAACCCCGGCAAACTCTCGATGGGCTCCAACAAGCGGGGCTCCACGCACCACCGCCATCAGCTCGCCTTCCTGAAGGCCGCGGGCATCGGGGATAAAGTCCGCACGATCTTCTACCGGGGCGACGGCAACGTGGTGAAGGACGTGCTCGGCGGCCATCTCCCCAGCGGGCAGGCCTCGCCGCGCACGTGGCGGCCGCACATCGAGGCGGGAACCATCTGCCCGCTCGTCTCGCAGACCCACAAGCGCCTCTCGCACGACCCGATCTGGAAGAACGTCCGGAGCGCGGTGGAAGTCGGCCTCAAATATGACCTCCCGCTCCACTGGCAGGGCCTCATGGTCAAGAGAGGCACGCCTCCGGCCGTCATGAAAATACTGGAGGACGCCGTGTACAAGGTGACCAGTTCGCCGGACTACAAGGACTACCTTGCCAAGGGGACGCACATCGTCCTGGACGTCAAGACGGGCTCGGAGTGGCTCAACAAGGACATGGCGAAGAACCAGGCGGTCGTGAAACAATTCATGATCGACCACAAGATCATCAAGAAATAGACGGAATTGAGCCGACGGCGGAAGGTTCCGGCGTCGGCAAGGCGCGAACATGACGGAAGAAAATGAAAACAGCGCGTCCCCTTCCTTCGAGTTGAAGGTTCCGATGAGGGCGGCGGTGCTCACCACCACCGCCCTCATCCTGGGGGGACTCGCGTTTCTCTACTATGAAACCTATGCGATGCAGCCTCCCTATGAACCGGGGTATCCGGGCGACGCCTTTTTCCCCCGGCTGGCTCTGGGTTTCTCGATCATCTGGGCGGTGATCATCCTGGGGCGCGGCTTTTTCCTGCCCCCGGAGGCGCAGGCCGCAGGCGGCGAAGAACCCTACCTGCAAGGGCATTGGCTGGAGTTCTCCTCCGTCGTCGTGTTCGTTTACCTCTACGCGGTTCTGCTCGAGCCGATAGGGTTCGAGATCATGACCATCGTCCTCATGATGTGCCTGCTGGTCCCGCGCATGCGGGTGGAATCGGCGCCACGCGGCGCGCTTTTGCTGGGATTCGCGCTGTCCCTGGTGACGATGATCATCCTGTACCTGGGACTGGTGCCGATGCTGAACATCCCCTTACCGCTTAAATTCCTGCCGGTCTATATCCTCTAGGTTATCGGGCCGTAATCGATGGAAGGGCAGTGATAGATGGAAGGAACTCTCGGGCACATATTCGCAGCGACCGGCCAACTCGCCTCGCCCGCCATTCTTGCGATCATGCTGGGGGGCGTCGCGATAGGCGTGCTCATGGGCGCGATGCCGGGGTTCGGCAGTTCACAGGCGCTGGCCCTTCTTTTCCCCCTGACCTTCAAGATGCCCGTGGAACACGCGACCATGTTCTTCCTCGCCGTCTATTCCGGCGTCGAATACGGGAGTTCCATTCCGGCCATCCTGATCCGCACGCCGGGTACGGGGGCGTCCGCGGTCACCGTGCTCGACGGCTACACCATGACCCGCAACGGCCTCGCGCGAAAGGCGCTGCGCATCTCCCTCTACTCGGGCGTGATCGGCGGCGTCACGAGCACGCTGATCTTCATCATCGCAGGCACCTCGCTCGGCAACATCGCCCTGATGTTCGGGCCGGGCGAATTGTTCGCCGTCGGTGTGTTCGGCCTGTCGATCGTGGCGAGCTTTTTCGGAAAAGACGCCGCGCGAGGCTTCCTCGCCACGGGCATCGGATTGCTGCTGGGCACGGTCGGGAGTTCGGGCTTCGGCGGACTGCGGTTCACCTTCGACCAGGGTTATCTGATGGACGGAATACCGCTCGTCGTCGTCATCATCGCCTTCCTGGCGGGGCCCGAGGCGTTCAACCTCCTGGTGGAGCACAGACGCACGATTGAAAGCAAAGAGACTGCCGCCCAGGGAGCCGCCGATGAGCGCAACCGGATACGGCCGTGGGAAGTCAAAAGGCTCATCCCCACCTGGATTCGCGCGAGCCTGATCGGAACGGGGGTCGGCGCGGTTCCGGGAGCGGGCGGCTCCATCGCAGGCATGCTGGCCTACAGCGAGGAGAGGCGGTGGTCGAAGCGTTCGGATAAATTCGGCACCGGCATCATCGAGGGTGTCGCCGCGCCCGAGTGCTCGAACAACGCCCTCGTGGCGGGTACGCTCGTGCCCTCGCTCTCGCTCGGTATCCCGGGTTCGGGCGGGGCGGCCATTCTCCTGGGCGTGCTGATCAGCAAGGGCCTGGTTCCCGGCCCGCTGCTCTTCCGGGACAACGGGACGTTCGTGATGACGGTGTTCATCGGCCTGTTCGTAATCAACCTGATGCTCCTTTGCACGGGCCTCGTCGGCACCCGCGCCTTCAGCCTCGTCGCCAAGGTGCCCCGCCGCATCCTGGGGCCGTTCGTCCTGATCCTCATCGTCGTCGGCAGCTACGTGTATGCGAACTACACGGCCCACGTCGTGATGGTGCTCATCCTGGGCGCGCTCGCCTACTTCTTCGAGAAGGTCAACATTCCCGTCGTGCCCATCGTGCTCGCCTTCATCATGGGGCCGATCATCGAGATCAACCTGAGCCGCGCGCTCACGATCTCGGGCGGGGACATGTGGGCGCTCCTCTCCAGCCCCATCACGGCGACGATACTTGTGCTCTCGCTCATCACCGCGGTCTACAGCATGGCCGCGATGTTCAGGGCGGCGCGGCTCGGACTGACAGGGGGAGCCGACGCCGAATAAGTGGGAGAGCCTTGTGTTTCTCGCAGGTCTTTAGTAACTCCCTCGCGCCCGGGTCGTTCGCTCAGTTCTTTCGCGAGACCTGGCAAGTCTCCTGGAATCTCCTCTACTTATGCCTATCGTTTCCGTTTGTTTTTTGGGATGAATTCATATTAGTCTTGAGCATCATCTTCAGACCCTAAAAATTGATTTCATACAGTGGCGGGGAAAATATGAGTGTTGCCGATATTCGGGTGGAAGGGTATTGCCACAGCGATTTTTCAGCGGTGGAAGAAGAATTCCGGGAGAATTTCGCCAGCCGGGGCGAGATTGGCTCTGCCGTCTGCGTGTACAGGGACGGCGAGAAAGTCGTGGACCTCTGGGGAGGCCACACGGACGAAGCCCGCACACGGCCTTGGTCGGAAGACACCATCGTGCTCATGAGCTCCATCGCGAAGAGCATGAGTGCGCTCTCCGTTCACATGCTCGTGGATCGGGGGCAGGTTTCGCTGGACGAACCGGTGGCGCGGTACTGGCCGGAATTCGCCCAGAACGGCAAGGAAAACATACTGCTGCGGCACACCATCTCTCATCAGTGCGGCGTCATCTTCTGCGACGCGGCCAAGCCGGGAGATTTTTTCAACTACCCGGCCCAGGTGGCCGCGATCGCAGCCCAGGAACCCGCCTGGCCCGCAGGTTCCAAGGGTGCATACAATTCCATCAACTTCGGGTTCATTCACGGCGAGATCGTCCGCCGGGTGAGCGGCAAGCGAATCCGCGACTTCATTCGCGAGGAGATTACGGGCCCGCTGGGTGCTGATTACAACGTCGGGCTCAACGCAGACGAACTCGTGCGGGTCGCGCCCATGCACCGGAATCCCGAAAACAAGTTCTGGGAGATGGGTGAGAAGCCCGGCACGCTGCTGCACAGGGCGTGGGGGAGCCGGCCGATAGGGGTCGATCTGGTGAATTGCCATGAGAACCGCGTGGGCGAGAACCCCTCCTCGGGAGGACACGGAAATGCCCGCGCCATCGCCCGCGTGTACGCGATGCTCGCCAACAATGGCGAAATCGACGGCGTCCGCCTGCTCAAGCCCGAGACGGTGGAACAACTCTCCAAGGTTCAGTGGGAGGACATCTGCGGGATGACCGGCGCCCCTAGGCGAATAGGCCTCGGTTTCTTGCACAACTCCCCGCCCAACACACCGATGGGAAGCAACATCAAGGCCTTCGGCCACGGCGGCTCCGGCGGAGCGCTTGCATTCTGTGACAGGGAGCGGAACATGGCGTTCGGTTCGTGCACCAACTTCCAACCCTCGGGAATGCCCCCTGGAATCCGCACCCGCTCCCTGGTCGCAGCCGCCTTCGGGAAAGCGCCGGACTGGAAACCCGAGGCGACGGCGGAAACCTAGCCCGTAGGGACAGCCCCTCCTCGCTCGGAATTGACCACAGCAGTCATTCCGCCGAATGTTGGTTGCGCAATGGTCTTGTAGGGGCCGCATATATGCGGCCCGCCCCGTGCGTTATGTGGGTCGCATGTATGCGACCCCTACACTCCGAATCACGAAATCGGGAGTTTTCAACAATCCCATCAAAGGGGCAGTGGTGCTGCCCAACCCGCGAAGAGTTTTTCAACAGTTTCTTGATGATCAATGCCCTAAATCACCCCGTCTTCCTTGAGCCTGTCGATCTCTTCTTTCGAGAGGCCGAGCAGGTCGCCCAGTATCTCCCCGTTGTGCAGGCCGCTCAGGGGAGCGGGGGCTTCGTAGCCGCCGGGGGTTTTGCTGAACTTGAGCGGAAAGGCGGCCGTCTTGACTTCGCCGAGATTCCCGAGCGTGGGGTGGGGGAGGTCTTCGATCATGCCCCGCGCCTTTAAGTGCGGCCAGGCGAGGATGTCCCGGATCGTGTGAACGGGCCCGCATATGACGTCGTAGCGGCGCAGTTCGGCCAGCGCCTCCTCTACGGTGTGTTTTTCCGTCCACTCGGTGATGACGGCGTCCACCTCGTCGTTGTTCGTGATGCGGCCGCTCAGGTCCGCGTAGCGTGGGTCGCCCACCAGTTCATCGCGCCCCACGGCGCGCAGGATGTTGTTCCAGTGCTCATCGGTGCCCGAGCCGATCACCAGCCAGCCGTCGCTGGCGGGATACGCGTTGAAAGGGGAGAGGCGCATGATGCGGTTCCCCAGCCTGTCGGGCAGCCCCAGCGCCTCGTAGCAGTCCATCGGCTCATCGAACACCAGGGACAGGAGGCAGTCCACCATCGAGACGTCCAGCCACTGGCCCTCGCCGGTTCGCTCGCGGTGTAAGAGCGCCGTGGTGATGGCGCTGAAGGCGAACGTGCCCCCGATGCTGTCCGCGATGGCGGAGCCCGCCTTCGTGGGCGGGCCGTCGGGGAAGCCGGTGAGGTTCATGAGGCCGGAGACCGCCTGGGTCACGGCGTCGTAGCCCTTGAGCCGCGCGTCGGGGCCGCTCTGGCCGTAAGCAGTGATGGAGCAGTAGACGAGCCGGGGGTTGCGTTTTTCGAGCGTCTCGTAGTCGATCTTGAGCCGCTCGGTGACGCCCACCGAGAAGTTCTCGACGAGCACGTCGGCCTCATCCACCAGGCGGTAGAATAAATCCAGCCCGCGCGGGTCTTTGAGATTGAGCGTCAGGGATTTCTTGTCGCGCGTTCTCTTTAAGTAAGCGATTCCCAGGTCGTCCTCGGTTTGCTTGTGGAAGGACACGCCCTCGGGGCCGGCGTAGGGAGGACCCATAGCCACGACGTCGCCCGTGGCCGGGTGGTTTACCTTGATGACTTCCGCCCCCAGGCCCGCGAGCAGAAGCGTCGTCCAGGGGCCCGAGTAGAACTGGGTCAGGTCCAGCACCCGGAATCCTTCGAGCGGTTTCGGCATCAGAGGCTCCTGAGAAAAGAAAGAGAACCATTATACTGAAGTTGACGAGTTCTTCTTGCCGGTCAACATATAAAGAGTCCGGTTGTAGGGACAGGTCGCGAACAGCCCATACGGTCGCCACTCGGGGTGTAGGTCGGACATATATGTCCGACATAGATGCGTCCCATTTCGTGAGCGCAAAAAACCCGGGCCGCATATATGCGGCCCCTACAAACATCCCCCTCTCCGCTCGTCAATCCCGAGTCAGGAGGGCTATTTCAACAACCCCCTCAAGGGGGGAGTGGTTGCTGAGCAACCAACTTACATGCGGTTCGCCGTGGTTTTCCGCTTCGTTATGACACTACTGGAAGTGTTTGACCGCCTGCGCCGCCGTTCTTCGCCTTCTCCTTGACGCGCCTGGCC
Organism: Nitrospinota bacterium; assembly: GCA_009839615.1. Lineage (GTDB taxonomy): Bacteria > UBA8248 > UBA8248 > UBA8248 > UBA8248 > Bin107. Next base: position 5,747 of record VXPH01000123.1, on the reverse strand, counting down.
TCGTCCATCGGGCACAGGGTGATGCAGGTGGCGCAGATGTGCGGCGCGTTCTCGGTGAAGGCCATCATGCGTCCGGCGAGCTGGAGTTCGGGGTAGCCGTAGCGCTTCCTGAAGACGTCGACGGCCTTCTCCGGCGAGACTTTCCGGGGATACATGACCATGCACTTGTAGTGGTCCACCGCGCTGTCTCCGGGAAGGGCATGCGCCGGACAGGGCTTGATGCACTTATAGCCGCACTCCACGCAAAAATCGGGCACCACGCCGTATCGTTTGGGCGGGTCGGCTTCGAGCGCGGCCGTCGTGATGACGGCTCCGAGTCTCAGGCGCGAGCCGTATTCGGCGGTGATCAGGTTGTTGTTCACGCCGATTTCGCCCATGCCCGCGTTCACCGCCGCGAGTCTCAGGTCGAAAGAACCCTGCATGAAGACTTCCGGCTCTGCGCCTTCGCTCAGGATACGGAGCGAGGGGATGTCCCTTCCCGCGGGCGTGGGCAGCGCCATGTGTCCCTTATCCTCGAGCCAGAGCGCGAGCCGGTATGAGAGCTTGTTGATCCAGGCCTCGTGCCCGTAATAGCCGAATTCCAGATAACCCACCGAAGGCCGGGGCGTCGCGTTGGCGAAGGGCATCCGGCGCGCGAAGACGACGACGCTCCTGGCGTCCTTCACCAGATCCTCGGGCTTGCAGCCCGGCAGCGCTTTCTCGTAACCCTCGCACGAGGAAATGTTTACCAAGTCCGCGCCGAATTCACGGGCCTGCGCCTTGACGTCGGCAGAGGAAATCGCGGTGCTCGAGCCGTTTTCCATCCTAGGGATTCTCCAGCAGGGCCGGGTCGATGACCTTGAGCGCGTCTTCGTCTGACCAGTATTCGCGGTGAAAAGGTTTGTCTGCGAAATCGCGGCCCTGATCCATCGGGCAGAGCGCGATGCAGGTGCTACACGGGTGCGGCGGGCTGTCGGTGTAGGAGAGGCCCTTGGCCGCCATGATCATGGGTTTTCCCCGGAAGAGTTTCCTGAAATGGGTGAGGGCTTTTTCCGGCGCGACCAGATCCGGCCGGATGACCATGCAGCGGTAGTGATCCACCGTGCCGTCGCCCGGGAGCGCGTTCGCGGGGCAGGCCTCCACGCAGCGAAAGCCGCACTCTCGGCAGAACTCGGGCACGACGCCGTATTGATTGGGCGGGTCGGGTTCGAGATTCGCCTCGGTGAGCACCGCGCCCAAGCGGACGCGGGAGCCGTACTGCGGCGTAATGAGGCAGTTGTTGGCCCCGATTTCGCCGAGGCCGGCCTTGACGGCTGCGAGCCTCAAGTCGAAGGAGCCTTGCAGGAAGACCCTGGGCTCGGGATCTTCTTCTTCCACGCGGAAGTGCGTGATGTCGCGCCCTGCCGGCGTGGCGCCCGAGAGAGAGCCTTTGTCTTCCAGATAAAGCGCGAGGCGGTAGCAGGCTTCGTTCAGGAAATTCTCAGGAATATATTCGCCGAACTCCATCGCGCCGATGCTGGGATACGGCGTGGCCGCGGCGAAGGGGATGCGCTTGGCGATCACGATGACGCTGTTCGCCATGGGGAACAGGTCCCTGGGGCGGCAGCCGGGCGCCGCTTCCGCGAAATCCTCCGCCGATGCGACGCCGGCGAGGTCGGCGCCCAGCTCACGGGCGAGGCGTTTAACCTCTTGCGTATCAATGGTTTGTCGGGCCTCGGTTTCGCTCATGTGGGAGACCTCGGGTTTTCGCCGTCGGCGTCCTGCGCGGTGACCTGGAGCTGCTCCTCCTCTCCCGGAATCCGTTTCGCCCTGAACATACACTCGGGAGGATGGGATGAATCTAGCACAACGCCGCGGTGAGGCAAAATCGTTACGTTCGGGCCGTTCGGCGCGCTTTTGCGCGGAATGCGCATTTCCCCGCATTTGCCGTCATCGCCGGCGTCGCGGATCGTGGCAGAATCCTCCTGCGCCTGGGTGCCCCGGGCGTGATATCCCCCCAAAATAAATTGTCAGAAATTTACCGAAAAACCTCGTGAATTTATCGATATTTATCGAATTTTTCAGGAATTATTATTTGCATTTTACACCTTCTGCGCCTCGCCCGAGCGGCGGCCCGGTTTCTGCATGCAGCGTCCCTTCCGCCGCCGGAAGAGGGAGAACCGAAGGCCGACGGACGGCCTCTCCAGCATACCCCGTCGACGCGAAAGACCTCCGGCGGCAAATGCGGGGAATTGCGCCGCCATATCGACCTCGCCCCGAGTAGCACCGAGCCTGTCGAAGGAGTCGGGCGCGTTCGGGTGAGGAGGGACCGCCCGTGCGCGTGGCATCGTCCGTCATGACGGAGTGCTTTTGCCCGGCATCCGGCGGCTTTGGGGATGAGAAGAGACGCGCCCCGGCGATTGTGAACCGTGCGGCGGGTGAGGAATTGTGTGCTCGTGTGTTTCTCGCCCCTGGCGAACCCTCCTCGGTCGGGTTCTGCCTCCCTCCCCGGTCGGGTTCGACCCGCCGTTGACACCGCTCCCCCCGCGTGAAAGCATCACGGAAAACATCATCAACCAAGCGGGCGTTCGTGCCGCCTCCCGCCTTCTTCTCGGTAAGGAGAACAAAGATGATTCGGCGTATCAGTCGGTGTTTGGCCGCGGCATGTCTGGCGGTTTTTGCGGCTCTCGTGCTTTCCCCGTATCAGGCGCAAGGCATGGAAAAAGAAGTCGTTTTCATCAAGGCATTTTATCCCCTCGATGAGCCGAGGTTTCACTGCATCGACATTCCCGGGCACCGCGACCGTGTGAGAACCACCGCCGCCCTCCTCGTACACACCTGCAAGGAGGGCATCTGGAACCTGGATGAGCAGTTCGACCCCGCCGCCGTTGCGAAGGGCATGCTCCGGATGCCCGAATACGGGCTTTGCGTCGCAGCGGCTTCCGCGACAGACGGCGCGAAGCTCACCCTCAAGAAGTGCGACGGCACGGCCCTTCAGAACTGGCGTTTCGAGAACTACCGCCTGCGCTTGAAGGCGCATCCCGACAAGTGCATCACCATCGGCACGGAACCCTCCCGCCTCACGCGGGGCGGGCGCAGGCTGCCGAGCCGCCACATGGCGCGCTCGCTTGCCCTCGCCGCGTGTTCGGAAGATGCGCTCGAGAGACAGCTCTGGCGGCTGGAACGGCCCATGCAGCGCACCGGCTCCATCATGCCGTTCAAGTGAGGAGGAGCGCTCCCGTTGCATCTCGGGCCGGCGCAGCCCCTCCTCGGGGCTGTCCCACAGGTCGCGGCCTGTCCGTTAAGGGGGTTTCCCGTAGGGGCGGACCCGTGTGTCCGCCCGTTTTCGTCCTGCGTAGGGGCGGTTCGCGAACCCCGGACAGGCGTAGGGGCCTGTCCGGCTACGGCTGTCATTCCGGCAATCATTCTCGCCCGATGAGGAAGAGAATGCGGAATCCAGGGTTTTTCTCTTGTTTTTGATTTTGTCGGTTTTGAAGGTCGGTGTGCGAAGTCGCCATTCCAGAAGTTTCTGGATTCCGGCATTCGCCGGAATGATGAATTGAAATTCACGCGCATGTCGGGGGCGTGCGCGAAATGTCCGGCTTCATCGGAAGAGGAAAGCAGAGAGCGCGAAATGATGCGAAGCTCTTGATCCGTTTGATTTTCCGGTACCCGGGGACGAGGAGGACTCACCCCATGGTTATCCGTAAAAACACGTCCACGAACAAGCTATTCGCTTTTGCGCTTACGGCGCTCCTGGCGCTCGGGCCGGCCGGTTGCGGCGGCGGTGGAGGCGGCGGCCCGACCGTGGGCGCCCCGCCCGCCACGATGCCGGGCCAACCGCAACCCGGGGGGATCCAGCGGGTAAGAGCTAACGTCATACCCCACCCGAGCGGCGCCGGGAACGTCGCGGCGCTCGTCTGGGAGGACGTTACGGTTCCCACGCGGCCGGGCGTGCGGCAGCGTCTTCTGCTCGCCAAGGCGAGGAATGCGGGCGATAAGGCTGTGATTCTCTTCATGGGCGGCGCGGGAACGCCGGTTACGTCTCTGCGAGAGGGAGGTCTCCGTCTCAGCGGCAATTTCCTGGTGAGAAGCTCCGCGCTCTTCGCCGAGGCGGGATTCGTCACGGCCATCATCGACGCTCCCTCGGACAGGAGCGGAGGCATGGAATTTTCATTCAGGTGGTCGAGTCAGCATCATGCGGACGTGCGTGCGGCGGTGGATTTTCTGGTGAGCGAGGGCGCGCGCGAGGTGTACCTGATCGGCACGAGCAACGGCTCGATGTCCGTCGCATATCTGGCCTCTGTGATTACGCATCCGAGAGTTGCGGGCTATGTTCTCACCGCGAGCGCGAGGTCGATAGTGTCTTATGCAAGCGCAATCAGAGACCCCGTCCTGATGGTGCATCACACGGACGACTTGTGCCCCGGTACGCAGTTTTCGGATGCGCAGACCACATTCAACGCGATCACGAACAGTCCGCGCAAGGAGTTCGTCTCCGTGAGCGGAGGGTATCCGCAAATAAGCCCCAGTGTTTGCCAGGCGCAGACCGCGCACGGGTTCCTGGGCAGGGAGCGCGAGGCGGTGGGGGCCATCGTCGAGTGGATGAACACAGGCGTGGTATCGGCGATGAACGCGCCCAGGGCGGACGACGCGCCCTCGTGGCACAAGGCGTGGCTGGCGCGCTTCGGGCGCTCGGCGGCGGAGCACGTCACCGGGGCCATCGGCGCGCGGATACGCGAGACGCCGAACTCGCGCCTCACGCTCGGTGGTCAGGACGTCCGCCTAGACGCCTCTCCCGTCCCTCTGGCGGGGGCCGATTCCGGCGCGCGCCTTGCGGATGGTCTCCTCGATGAACGGAATGGAGACGCTTCCCTCGGGCGCGAGATGTCGATGCGCGAGTTGCTGCTGGCGAGTTCCTTTCACCTGGCCTCTGCGGAGGACAGCGATTCCGGCGGGGGCTGGTCGTTCTGGGGCGGCGCCGCGCGTTCGGGCTTCGACGCGAAAGAGGGAGCGCTCGCACTCGACGGCGACGTCACCACCGCGACGCTGGGCTTCGACTTCGAACGCGAGCGGTGGCTGGCCGGCGTGGCGCTTTCGCGCAGCGCGGGCGAGGGTGCGTACAAGTTCGACGGAACCTGCGGCTCGGGTTGCGGCGGCGATCTGGATAGCACGCTCACGGGCGTGTATCCCTATGCGCGCTATCGCCTGGGCGAGCGCCTCTCGCTCTGGGGCGCGATCGGCCACGGGCGCGGCGAGTTGACGCTCACCACGGGGGGAGGGAGCTCCGCCCAAGCCGACATCGAGATGAACATGGCGTCTATCGGGGGGCGCAGCGTGCTGCTGCCCGCATCGAAGGAGGGCGGTTTCGAACTCGCCGTCCGCTCGGACGCGCTGCTGGCGTGGACGAGTTCCGAAGCGACCCGGGATCTCGCCGAGGCCGAAGCGCGGACGAGCCGCCTCAGGCTCGCGCTCGAAGCCTCGCGCGAGTTCGGGCTCGCCTCGGGCGCGCGTCTCACGCCCTCGGTTGAGGTGGGTCTGCGCTACGACGGGGGCGACGCCGAGACGGGAGGCGGCGTCGAGGTCGGCGGCGGGCTGCGCTATGCGGGTTCGGGCTTCACGATACGGGTGAACGCCCGCGGCCTTCTGGCGCATGCGGACGACGATTACGAGGAATGGGGCGTGAGCGGCTCGGTGCGCCTCGCTCCGGGCGAGGGGGGGCGCGGCTTGTCCATGCGGCTGGGTTCTTCCTGGGGCGCCCCGGCGGGCGGGGCGGAGCACTTGTGGAA
>VXPH01000177.1 GCA_009839615.1 Nitrospinota bacterium | reverse complement strand
GGAAAGCCCGACGAAGAGGCCGAGCGGTTTGTGCGAAGGCCGATTCGGTGGGGGGTAAAACGTGTTTGATCGCCATTCCAAATTCTACCCCCCACCAACTCGCCTGCGGGCTTCGCCCTTGCCTCGTTGACTCCCCCTCAAGGGGGGAGTGAAATTCAAAAGCGTACGCGCAACCGAAATCACTTCACGGCCTTTTTCAGCAGCACCCAAGGGACGGGCGCCGGAGATTTCCGGTCGGGAAAAGCGGGGCGCCCCATCCGGCGCGCACCCGGAATCATTGACAGCCGAATAAATTCCCGTTTATAACTGATCCATCGAAGAAGAATCAGAAAAGGCCGTCGGCTGAGCCCCAGAGGGCGGATTTCGTGTTCCCGCAGATCCGGAGGGAGTTTGCGTATGGGCGAGGACGCTCGCATCGAAATCATCAATCCCGTCGCCGCCGTGGCGGAGGAGGAAGGCTCCCGAGAAGGCGCCGCCGTCTCGGGCCTGGACGGGCTCCGCATCGCGCTGCTCGACAACTCCATGCCCCACGCGGGCGAGTTTCTGGACCACGTCGGCGAAGCCTTCGCCGAGCGTCACGGCGCGAAACTCCTCGTACGCAAAAAGGGCTGGGCCGCGCAGGGCGCAGGACAGGAGACGCTCGATGAGATCGCCTCCAGCTGCGACGTGGCGGTGACCGGCTTCGGGGTCTGAGGGGGCTGCACGTCGTGGAGTGTCCACGACTCGGCCGAGCTGGAAAAGCGCGGCGTCCCCACCGTCGTCGTGGTGGGCAACGGCTTCGAGACGGCGGCGCGCAGCTTCGCCAAAGCCTATAAATCCCCCCACCTGCGTCTTCTCCTCGTGGACGACACCGTGGCCCACCAGGGCGGAGACGCCCTGATGCGCATGGCGAAGAGCGGCGTGGATACGGTGGCCACCGAATGGATGAACACGGCGAACGGGGGAGAGGCCGCGGTCGCCGCCGATGACCCCATCGAGCGGATCCTCTCGATTGCGGGAGACCCCATCGGCGCGAACCAGGCGCTCTTCGACCTGGGCGCGACGGACGGGCTGCCGGTCATCCCCCCCACCCTGGATATGGTGGAGCGGTTCGTGGCGGCCTCGGGGCGTAAGGCCGATGAGGTCATCGCCCGCCTCATGCCGAGGATGGCGGACATCACCGTGGAGCGGGTCGCGGCCAACGCCGTCATGGCGGGGTGTGCGCCGGGCGTCATGCCCATCCTCGTGACGGCGGTGCAGGCCATGGGGGCGGAGGAGTACCACGTCAACCACGTCATCACCACGGCGCACACGCTGTTCCCCATCGTCGTGGTGAGCGGCCCCATCGCCCGGGAAGTCGGGATGAGCGACGGGCGCGACCTGAGCGCGGAGGGCTGGGGGGTGAACGCAGCCATCGGCCGCGCGGTCAAGCTCATCATGTTCAACTGCATCGGCGACCTCGGAAACCGGGGCGCCACCTGCCAGGGCCATTTCGCCAAGTATTTCGACGCCATCACCGAGAACGTCGAGCAGACCCCCTGGGAGCCGCTCCACGTGGAGAAGGGCTTCGCAGCGTCCGATAGCGTGGTGACGGTGTTCACCGCCGAACCCCTCCACATGGTGGACGACCACAGCGCGCTCACTGCGCAGGGCATCCTGGGCACCTTCGGGACGGTGGCCGCCTGCTCAGGCACCCGGCCGCAGTTCGGCCGCTGCGAGATCATGCTCATCTTCGGCCCCACCCACGCGAACAAGGTCGCGGAAGCCGGTTTCGACAAGAAGCTCGTGCGCGACTACCTCTGCGAGGTCCACCGGATCCCGGTCCATACCTATCCCCCCGAGTCCAGGGAGCGCTGGAGCGAGTGGAAGCAGATGCTCTACGGGGTGAACACGATGGAGAACGCGACCCTCCCCATCGTCGAGGAGAGGGAGGACATCACCATCCTGGTGCACGGAGGCGCTGGGCCGAACTCGCTCCTGGCGCCCGGCGCGCTGAACCACCGCTCCGTGACGCGGAAGATCGACTAGGCCATGCCCGGGGCGCTTCTGAGCGAACTCTCGCCGGGCGCCCAGGCCGCGCTCGAAGCAGCACTCGAGGACGGGCCGGGCGACGGCCTTCCCCTCATCCCGCCGACACAGAGAGCGGTCGACGCCACCCTCAGCACGGTGCAGGAGGGTCCCGCCCACGTTCTGGGCGTCATGGCGCCCGCCATGGCGGAGGTGACGGTGGGCGATGCGGCCGTCTGCGCGGTGATGGCCGGGTGCAAGCCTTCGTATTTCCCGGTGGTCCTGGCGGCGCTCGAAGCCGTCATGGAGCCCGAGTTCAATTTCCTGGCCATACAGGCGACCACCGAGCTCGCCTCGCCACTGGTGATCGTCCACGGGCCTGTCGCCGAGCGGATAGGCGTGCACTCGGGCAGCGGATGCCTGGGGCCGGGCTTCCGGGCGAACGCCACTATCGGCCGCGCCGTCCGCCTGGCCGCCGTTCGGCTGGGGATGGCGGTTCCCGGCGAGACCGACATGGCCACTTTCGGCCACGGCGGGAAGTACGCCGCCTGCTTCGCCGAGGCGGCCTGCGGCTGGGAGCCGCTGCACGCGGCGCGGGGGTTTCGCGCGGAGCAAAGCGCGGTGACGGTGGTGGCTGCGGATGCGCCCGTGAACGTGAACGATTACGCGAGCGGGAGTGCGGAGAGCGTGCTGCGCATGATCGCGGGCACGATGGCCTATCCGGGTTCCAACAACGCACAGGGCGGCGGGGAGGTGCTCCTCGTCATCAGTCCCCAGCACCTGGGGCTCCTCGCCTCGGGCGGGGTGGACCGGGCGGACGCGCAGCGCGCGCTTTTCGATCTTGCGCGGGTGCCCATAAAGAGTTTTTCGCCCGAGATAGCCGAGCGGGTGCGGGGCAGGCGGCCGGGGCTTTTCGAGGACTCAAGCCCCGACGCCGTTCCGGTGGCGGATGCGCCGGAGAGTATTCTCATCGCCGTGGCCGGGGGGCCGGGGAGCCACACGCTGTTCTTCCCGACCTACGGCGAGACCCGGGCGGTCACAAAGCCGGTGCGGGACTAAGCGAACGATACGGGCGAGAGGAAAGGGAGTAATAAACGTGACCCGGCAGCAGGGTTCCGGTCTCCGGATTCGGGAGGGAGGGAAGTAATCCCTCCACAGGAGGGGGGTTGTTGAAAAAGCCCTGAGAGGGTAAAGGCAACCCCCCTACCCCCCCTTGACAGGGGGGCAAGAAAAAGCAAAGCCCCCTCTGCCCGGCGGGGGCGCATCGCCTTTTTATACCCCCCTGTCAAGGGGGGG
>VXPH01000124.1:22485-28838 GCA_009839615.1 Nitrospinota bacterium | reverse complement strand
CCCCCACACGGTCGACAATCGCCACCAACGGGGTATGAAGCGGAATGTGTCATAACCCCCGAAAAGCTCATCCGCCCCGAGACCGGACAAGGCGACGGTAACGCCGTCTTGCTTGGCTATCTGAGATACGTAATAGGTATTGACTCCATCGAAACTGGGCTGATCCAGGTGCCGTATGATCCGGGGAAGCTCCTCCACCAATTTCGAGCCTTGGAGCACGAACTCGGTGTGGCGCGTTGAGAAGGATTGCGCGGCCGTTCTCGCATATCGCCTCTCGTCGTATCCTTCCGGAGCGTCATCGAAACCGACCGAATAGGTTCTGACGGGTCCGTCCGCCTGATGCGATATCAACCCCACAATCGCCGAAGAATCCAGGCCGCCGCTTAAAAAAACTCCCAGGGGGACATCGCTTATCTGGTGGAGTTCGACGCTTTCCTCCAGTAGCCCGCGCAGCCGGGGAAGGATTTCCCCATCGGCACATCGCGTCGTTCCGGCCATCGGCAGCTCCCACCAACGCTCAATGGATACCTCCTTCTCCGTAATGCGCATTCGGTGCCCCGGAGGCAAAGCCTTTACGCCTTTCAATAGCGTGCGTGGACCGGGAACAAAACCAAGAGAAAGGCTGAAGTCAAGAGAATCCAAGTCCAGTTCGGGGCGAACAACGCCGCTTCTCACCAATGCCCCCAGTTCCGAGGCGAACGCCCATCCACCCGCAATCGGCGCGTAATATAAAGGCTTGACGCCGAGCCGGTCGCGGGTCAAAAGCAGGACTCGCCGGTCGGCGTCCATGATCGCAAATGCGAACATGCCTCTCAAAAATCGAGCGCATTCATCTCCCTCCTCCTCGTAAAGGCGCAGAAGAACCTCCGTGTCGGAGCGCGATCTGAAAGCGTGGCCGCAAATCGCCAAATGCTCCTTCAATTGCTTGAAATTGTAGATTTCCCCGTTCAATGCGACGCAGACCCTCCCATCTCCACTGGTCATGGGTTGTTTCGCTTCTGAACTCGGGTCGATTACGCTCAGACGCCTCACCCCGATACAGGTCGTATCGATACGCCAAAGCCCCGCGTCGTCGGGTCCGCGATGCGTCATCGCGTCACACATCCGCGTAACACTCTCCTCTAACGAGGACGGCGAGAATTCAGTCGAGGTGATTCCACAAATTCCGCACATATTCCCCCCGAAACATCTTTTCTCACTTAAATAACTTCATATCGCTCACCTGATGACGACATCCCTCGACCCCGGCGAGAACCGTTGCGTCCGGAGAATTTCGTGAGACCGTTCTAAGACTGTAATTCCATGAATTTCCTATACCAGCCTTCCATCCGCATGAGAGCGCGGTGGTCTCCTTCCTCGACGATTCTCCCGTCCTCCAGAACCAGAATCTTGTCCGCATCCCTGATCGTGGAAAGACGGTGAGCGACGATCAGGATGGTCATTCGCCCGCCGAGATTCCGCACGGCCTCCTGGATGAGACGCTCGAACCCGCTATCGAGCGAACTCGTCGCCTCGTCCAGAACCAGTATCCGGGGAGAGCGAACCAGGGCTCTTGCGAGGGCCAGACGCTGTTTCTGGCCTCCGGACAATTTGAACCCCCGATTTCCGATTAGCGTCCGGTATCCCTCGGGCAACCGGATGATGAATTCATGGGCATGGGCAATCTCCGCCGCCTTGCGCACTTGCGCTTCACCCACACTCAAGTTTCCATAATTTATGTTGTTGTAAATCGTGTCGTTGAAGAGATGGGGGTCCTGCTCAACCACCCCGATCCGGCTTCGCCACTGACTTGCGGGCACATCTCTCAAATCCACGCCATCGACATAAATGACGCCTTGCGCCGGATCGTGAAGACGCAAGAAAAGATCGACGAAAGTCGTCTTCCCGCTTCCCGAGGAGCCAACGAGTGCCGTTGTCGCATCCTTTTCGAGCGATGCGTTTATTCCGCTCAGCGCATCTCCGTGTGCACCAGGATAGGCGAACGACACGTTTTCGAACCGGACACCTTTGTTCAGGGAACCGATGGAAGCGGTTCCTTCCAGCAAGCATCCCAGGGTTTTGCCTTCGGCGTATTCGCGAGCTCTCGTCAAGTGGGGGGCGAATTCACTCACGATGAGCCAATAGTTGCCTATCAGTTTGAGCTTGGGGAGAACCTGCAAAAAGATCGCCAAAAACACCGTGAGGGTAAAAAAGGGAATTTCCAGAAGTTTGACTGAAACAACCAGAGAGAAAACCATCATCAAGAAAATCAACGGTTCGTAAAAAAACGACGCGACGATTCTGTTGTCCATGATCCGGACCGACACCCGCCGATATTCGCTCGTTCGCATCGTGTAATTTTCGATGTGGTGCTCGAGGTTTCCAAACACCTTCACCGTCTTGATTCCCGAGAAAACATCGTGAAGATAAGAACTGACGTTTTCCATGCACTGCGATTCTTCTGCTCCTTTCTTATACGCCTTCCGAAACCAGGGGAGTAGAAAAAACCAGGAAATCGACGTGAGACCGAGAACCAGAACGCTCAGCGAAAAAGAAACCATCAGATTCAGGATCAAATACAAGACACAGAAGAAAACGGCATTCGTGATGAGCATCACGTGCTCAAAAACGAAACCGCAATTATTCGCAGAGGTGAACTGAACGGCGAGGAGGTCACCGACTTTTTTCCGGTAAAAAAACGAGAGAGGGAGAACCATGAGATTCCGGAAGATTTTTTCCCTCATGTCGTACGCGATTCTCGCACTCAACACCCGCGCACAACGCATGGAGAGCGCAACCAAGACGTATTTGACCAGCATAGCGAACGTAAACAAAGCGATGAGATTGATGAGTGAAAACTTCAGGCCGACGACGCCGAATCCCCATTTTGCGTACGCCGTGAGGACGTGGTTCGTTTCGATGCCCTGAATCGTCTGGAAGATGGGCATCAACAGACCCAGGCCGACACTCTCGAACATCGTCGCCAAAATGAGGATGACCAGATACAAGAACAGGAAATCCTTGTATTCCTGTGCAACGGCGAGGATATTCCTTTGCTTATCGTTCCACATAAGGCTTCTGTGCTTAAGCCGGAAATTGCCCGAAAACAAAGCGATCGCAGCGGGTCGAAAACTCCGGTCGCATCGAGAGAATCTCTCAAGGCGACTCTGAGGCTAGCCCGTGCGCTTCATCGTCTCTCGTTTCCGTGCCGGGTCCGCATCTCCGGAACCGTTGCCTCGTGGTGGGTCCTGTTTATCTCGTGGAGTGGCCTGTATGAAGTTTGAACATCAACGAGTGTATCAGACGGAGCCGACTGCATCCACTCGATCGCTATCTTCTCGGCCAACCAGAACTCATATTCGGAATCGATTCTCACGCTTTCCTCCGGAAGCATTGTGATGTGCCCTATCTTTTCTCCCAGAAATTTCCCGGCAAAAACCGTGTCCGCGCGATTCAGGAAAATCGCGCCGTTTTCCTTGAACAACGCCTTTTTCTCCAGACGCAGCGTTCTCTGGAGGGAGCCGTTGACGGGGGTGAGGCCGTTTTTCCTGTGATGGTAGAAAAACGACAGATCCTCGGTGATGGATATCACGGAATCGACGCCGAAAATCGTCATGGTGTCCACGGCCTCGTCGATGTGCCTGCCCCTGCGAAAAGGGGTGTTGATGCAGCATACGCAAACGGCGTCGGGGACATATCCCCGCTCCTCCAACGTCCTCAAAACATGAAGCGTCGTATCCTCCATCTTGGCCGTCCGTTTCGCCAGCGCTTGGGGCATGAGAATTGCGTCCATTCCCTCGAAACGCTTTGTATGAGCCAATACCTCTTCATCGTTCGAGGATACGATTACCCTATCGATGGAGCACGCTTCTTGGATTTGGTGCAGGGTTCGCTCCAGCAGCGATTTTCCCATGAGCCGCGTAAAAGGATTCCCGGGCGTGAATTCCGCATCCACGACGACGGGAACGAGCGCCAACACTTTCGGTTTGCGGAAGAGGTTCATCTCCTCCACCACCCGCCTTTTGATTTTGCGGCGCGTCTCCATGAGAAGTCCTCGGGACCTCGATAAGCTCTCGCCGTGTTGTCGATAGTAAAACAAGGGCAAATTCACGTTATATGGCTGGTGCCGCTCTATAAATTTCAGCCACATCCCGTAGCCGTCCTGGCGATCGAACTCCTCGAAATAACCGCCTATTTCCAGTAGAACTTCCTTGCGAATCATGGTGCACGCGCCATGGGCCGGAAGGTCGAGCAAATCGATCTCTCCTCCTATTTTCTGGCGACGGACGATTTCGACGATTTCCCCACCCTTGTCCACGCGATAATAATCCGGATATACCAGACCCACGCCGGGCTTCGTGTCCAGGACATGGGAGAGAACCAATAAAATGTTCTCATCCAGAAAATCATCCGCATCCAGCCGCATGAGGTATTCGCCCCTTGCGATGCGCAAGGCGATGTTATTCGTAAAATTCAAACCCTTGTTTCCTTGCTCAAGAATGTGAATCTTGGGATGCGCTCCGTAGGGCGCGAGTATTTCCGAAGTGTCGTCGGTCGAGCCGTCGTTGATGACGATCAACTCCCAGTCCTCCATGGTCTGTTTCAACACGCTCTGTATCGCGGCGGCGAGAAAACGGGCGTAGTTATGGGCGGGAATGTATACCGTGACCTTAGGCATGACGAATCAACCCTATTGACATGAATCCCGCCTCCACCCTCACTCCACCATGTCCATCGAGATAGCCTGATCCGCCTGGATGTTCATTTTCGCTCGTTTGCCGATCAAAGCATCCATCATCCAGCCCGGAAGTCCCTCGGCGGGACGCTTCATGCCCAACATCAAGGATTCAATGGTTTCTCCGCGCTCGATATTTCGTTCGGCGACGATACTGCGCCGCGCGCTGTTTCGCGCGGAGTTTTCCGCTTCGGCGACCCCGAGCGCCCCGTCGCCCAAAACGCTTTCGGCAAGACGAACATTTTGCACCATTTTCTTCAAATCTTCCGGGTTCATCGAAAAGAAATGCCCCGAACCTCTCAGGCTCCGGTCCAGGGTGTAGTGTTTCTCGATAACCTTCGCACCCAGAGCCACGCCCACGGCGGGTATGATCATGTGTTCGTCCGGCTCCGTATGGTCGGACAGGCCGACGATGATGTCGGGATATCTTTTCTTCAAAGCGTGGATGCGCAGAAGGTTCGCGTCCTCGTTTTCAGCCGGATAACTCAAGGTGCAGGCCATAAGGATGAGTTGATGATTGCCTGTAGCGAAAAAGGTGGCGATGGCCCGCTCGATCTCCTCTACCGTCGAACCGCCGGTCGAAAGAATGACGGGTTTGCCGAAACCGGCCACGCGCCCGAGCAACCGACTGTCAGGGAGGTCGCACGAGGCGATTTTGAAGAGCGGCGCGCCCAAATCGTTCAGCATCTCGGCGCTTTGGACGTCGAACGGCGTGGAAAATGTGATGACGCCCTTCTCGCGGCCATGTGTGAAAAGCGCTTCATATTCGGGCGCGCCGAAGCGATCGAGCTTCCGATAATACTCGATTTGCGGAATCCGCTTTCCCCGCCAGTAGGTCATCGCCCCTTTGCGCGTCAGGCGCTCCGCCTTGTAAGTCTGGAACTTGATCGCATCCACCCGGGCATCGGCGGCGAGGTCGATCATCTTCTTGGCAAGCCCCAAGTCACACATGTGGTTGCATGCGGCCTCGGCGATCAAAAAAGCGGGATGTCCAACGCCTATTATTTTACCTCCGACGGTGATTTCCTTCGAATACGGACTCGCCTCGTGCGCGGCCATGGCGAAGTCGAATGCTGTGTGGATGTTGACGCAATCATCCTGAACGACGCAGGGGTATAGAGGCGGGTCCGCCGTTAAGGCTTTCATACTCATGACGCGAAGCGCCCCGTTTCGTTTGCCGCGGCGGTCCACCGTACACAAATCATCAATTCGCCGGGCTTCGACATATCTTATGAGAGCATCTAAATCACTTTTTCTGTTCGGATGATCGGGCTGAACCCCGACGAGAAAAGAAATGTTCTCAAGGCCCAATTCCCTCGTGACATCCCGATAGACTTCGATGAGTGGTGCTTCACCGCTCAACTCTGGGACACGGAAATGAACCATCGCGCCGTTTCGTCTGGCGATTTCGGCGACCTCTTCGGAATCGGTGGATACGACAATTTTATCCACTCTCTTGAATTTGTTGGCGTAGCGAATCGCATGCGCCACTAAAGACAAACCATCGATATCCAGTAAATTCTTGTCCACCAAACGATTCGAATGCCGCTTGGCGGGTATGACGGCGACGATCAACTCTCCTCTCCCCCTTTTTTCATGCGTGAAATTACGGGCATAATCTGTCCCGCCCGTCGAAGCA
>VXPH01000124.1:0-22475 GCA_009839615.1 Nitrospinota bacterium | reverse complement strand
TAGAATCCAAGGCGCTATCGACCGCCGCCCCTATCGACCCGGCCCAGCCAAATCCCATTCGCTCCGCCTCCTTGCGGATGATATAAGGAGAAACCAATATCCCTCTCACGCGCTTGGAAATAATTCTGCCGATGGCGACCAGCGTATAGGCCAGGAGTTTTTCACGAAATTCACCCGCTTCGACCTTGCGGTAAAGCGCGTCAGGGTCTTTGAATCCATAACGTTGAAAACTGGGGAATTGCGGTGAAATGCCCTCCCGGCAATCCGCGGCCAGGATGATCACCCCGCCGTCGCGGCAGACGACGTCCGCCGCGCACACGGCCTTGATAGCCTGACGCAGATCGATGTCGGAGGGATAGGCTTCCGCGACGACGATTCCCGCCTTGGCAGGAATCGACGCGCCGTATAGATCGAGACATCGTTCACAGCCCGCCTCGTGGGCCGCTTCCACGTCTCCGGCAACGACGTCATAAATTCTTCCCTCATCCATCATGATCGTGTTGACGATGAAGCGCAGCCCGGCCTGACGCGCAATGCGAACGAAGGCCTCTCTCACCTTGTTGTCGAAGTTGCCGAGAATTTCGCTCATCTCGTAATCAAGAGCGGCCCAGTGGGTCGCTTCTATCGTCGCCTCGCCGCAAATGCCGGGCATCACGCTTTTCGCCCCGCCTGAGAAACCTGCCGTCGCATGAGGAATGATGCTGCCGACGGATATGAGGAGATCCGCCTCCAGGATTTCCCTGTTCATCAGCACGTCGAAGCCCAACTCGCTCCTTCCCAGCGAAGTCAGCTCGTCGGGGTTTTTCCATTCGTGGTTGAGAATCTCGAATCGCGCGATCAGTTCGCCGCCAAACTTGCGCCGGATCTCCTCATCCGTCATGGCGCGGTGTGTGCCTAACCCGATCAGTATACGGACCGATGGATCTCTGACACCCGCCTCGGCGAGTTCCTCCAGAATGATGGGAAGCACACGATGCAATGGGGTATGGCGCGTATTATCATCAGTGACGATCAACACTTTCACCGCGCCTTTGGAAATCTCCCGGAGGGGGGGAGTGCCGATCGGGTTTCGAATCCGCTCCCTGAGAGCTTCGTCGTCGAGGCCTGCTTCTTTGGGAAAGGAGGGACTATAGACACCCACAAGCAGCCCATCTTCAACTTCGAAGTCTTCGAACAGTTCGTTCGTAAAGGATACTCTGGCCATCAGCCCGTCTCTGCCTCATCAGTGCGCCACAATTCGGAATCGGGGGACGAGAAAATATCCACCCATTCCGCACGCCAATTCTTGCTGTTCCTGTAGTAGCGATGCCTAAACCCGGCGACGGCTTCCCGCGTGCGGCCGTCCTCCCACCACGAATCTACGTCGGGCCAGATGGCGTTCAGGTGTTTCGCCGCACTCTCGCCGGATGAGTGATGAACGTTCACGCTTGAGAGTTTTCTCAAGTAAGGTTTCGCATGATGCGAAACTCGCCAAGTATTTTGATGGCCAAAGAAGAGGGTCGGGATGCCCGTCGCCATCGCGAAGGCCGCTGTCGTCCCCGGGCGATCGAGAACACAAACGCCGCATCCGGCCAACGCGGACGAGAGCCTGCTCGGCATATATCGCGCCAGTTTCCCGTGAAGTATTTTTACGTCGGGATATCGCATTTCGATGTAGGTTTGGTCGTACTGATTGTTTCTCCTACGCGTATACGGCCTGTACCACAAGGCGGCGCGGGGCAAGTCATCCAGATGATCGATGAAACTCGCTTTCTCCCGCATGTAGCGCGGGATGTCTTCAGGAAGGCAGTCCGCTGCCAGCCACTTGAGATGGGTAGTGAGTTCGGAGCTGACCAGAATGATGGATGAACCCCGCTTCTTGCTCCGCCTCATCTTGGATAGAAAAGGGGAGGCCGCCGGCGCGGCGCTTACCCGATAGTCGGATTGTCGCTTCCATCCCCACGATATGAACCGGTCGGCCGTCTCATACTCCGCAAGTTGATGCCAAGGCGCCGTTTCGATGATGCCGTAGTTCCCTCCGTGCTGATTGATGACCAGCCTCACAGAGCGATTTTCGAGGAGAGCGGCCACGTAAAAATTCGACTGATCATCATTGCCCAGATGGCCATAGGCGATAGTGTCCACCCAAGGCGCCGTCGCCTTCACCTTGAGCAGGGCTTTTTTCTCGTTTTCCAGATAACGCTCCGTGAATACCCTCGGCATGATCTCCAAAACGAGTTCATCCAAAACGCTAAGGAAAATCCCGGCTTCCTCGGTCGCGATGTCTCGAATCGATTGGAGTTCTCGAACCACATCTTCCTTGGTGAGGCACGCATTTCCCGCCTCAGGCGCCTTCTGAAACGCTCTCGCGGCCTCCCTCCAGCGCTTTCTGCATCGAAACACCATGCGCAAGGATATATAAGCGGCATCCAGCGGACTTAAGCCGTGCACTTTATGAAACTGCACGTATCCCAAGTTTGAGGAGAGGATGCTGGTCCAGCGATACACCTCCATTTTTCTTTGCGCTTTTTTGAAAACGACATAGTTTCTCATCGAAGACGCGCCGGATGAGTGGCCTGATGAAAAATACAAATCTTCCGGGGCCGGCGCACCCTCTCGAATCACCCAGCCGTGGAGCCGGAATGCACAAATGAACTTGCTGAAGATCAGCCGGTTCAGCGGGTCGTCAATCATCATCTGGTTGAAATGAGGCGTCGTGATGACCGAGAGGGTCTCATCACGCGGCGTGAGATACGCCAGATACGGAACACCGCTCCTGATTCGGTTTCTTACGCGCAAAAACCGCTCGAATGCGCACATGACCAAATTGACGAGCCAAGGCATGAGCAATATGCGCCAGTAGCGATTCGAATAGGAACGCCCGTGCCTTTCGTTTTGCCGGATGCTCAGTCTGGAAAGATAGTATTCACAAACCCTCTCCAGCCTTTTGGAGACGAAATGGATATCCTCGCTTTCGAGTGGCGGTTCGATTCCGTATTTTCGCCATTCCCACTCGAAAAACTGGGACTCCGAGAGCGACCAGGGCCCCAGATGCTCGGCTAGTCGTTCATCCGGGATGGAGTCGATTTTCGTCAGAATGAGTTGTTTCATGCGTCGGGCACTTTTTCCCACGCCTCATAACATGCGCATGAAGCGTGAACGGAGTTACGGCGCTGGTGGCCGTCCCCCCAAGGCGCGCGTTGTTACACCCTCGCGCCGCCCGACTTGACGGGAAAGGAATATGGGTTCTCTGGTTGGCGTCCCCAAGGGGATTCGAACCCCTGTTGCCGGCGTGAAAGGCCGGTGTCCTGGGCCAGGCTAGACGATGGGGACAAGCAAACTCCATGATGGGCGGGACGGGAAATCCCGAACCATCAAGGGGAGGATTTATACTGGTTTTTGGGCCGAAAGTCCATCCTGCTCCATCGTTTCAAACACGCAAGACGACCAGGATCACCCCGCTCACGGTGAGGACTGCTCCCGCGGGTACGCGCCATGTGATGAATTCGGCTCTCCTCAGAAAAATCACGCTGAAAAGCACGGTGAACAAGGGGCTGATTTGCACGAGGGGCACCACCCGGAAAACCTGGCTCACTTGCAAGGCGGAAGTGAAGAGAAAAATTCCCATTCCCGCCGCTACCCCGCCCAGCAGATAGGGCCAAAACGCGTGTTTCACGTCTCCCGCTTCTTCTTCGAGCAAAGTGTAACAGGTGTATGCGCCCACCAGGACAAGAGCGGCGGAGGCACCTACCATCGAGGCGGGAAGAGCGCTCGAAAAAGCGACCAGCCCCTTCTTCCAGGACATGGCTCCAAACCCAGATATTATTGCCGCGATCAGGGGCCAACGGGCATCCCAGCGGCTCCATCGCCCTTGCGTCTTCCCCGATACGAGTAACACGATGCCGCCAACCACGAACACAATACCTGCCAGATGATACCAGGCTGGGTCCTCTCCAAGAAAAATGAGCGCGAAAAGAGCGGCGAATATGGGAGACATCCCCTTTATGGGCGCCGCGCGCGCCACACCAATCCTGTGGATGCCAATCAGAAAAAAGATGAGGAAAAGACCCGGATTGCACAGGCCGCCAATCATCACCCATAGATAATGCACGCCCATTTCCGGGAACGGGGGACCCAGGAGAAAAATCAACGGAACGAAGAAGAGCAACTCCCCCACCAGCGTGATGGTGGCGCCCACGAAATGATTGGCGTATTGCAAGCCTTTGCGCGCGAAGATATCCGCACATGTGAAAGAGAGCGCCGCGCTCAGAGCGAAAAAAACAAATGGCTCCATCAGCAAGGCGGGAGTCTCCGCGCGAAAATCGACGACCTCAAAGATATTCTCCCTCGGAGGAACCCTGAAAATCTAGGCGAGATACTTTTCCGAATTTCCTAGGAACTCGACCACAGCTTGAGCGAAGACGCTCACGCCGACCGGCAGCGCGTCCTCATCCAGGTCGAACAGATCGGAATGCAGTCCGTGCACGAACCCTTTTTCTTCGTTCGATATACCCACGCGGAACAAGGCGCCGGGCCGTTTCTCCGCCATGTAGGAGAAATCCTCGGCCCCCATTGAAATCGGCATTTCCTCCACGTTCTCTGCCCCGAGAACCTGAACGCCCGCAGTTTCGACGAGTGCGGCGGCCGCCTCGTGGTTCACCAGAACGGGATACCCCGGCGTGAGTTCCACGTCAATTTCAACGTCGAAGGCTTCCGCCACACCGCGCGCCACGGCCCGCACGCGCTCGGCCACCTTCGCCCTGACCTTCGGGTCGTGCGTGCGGATGGTGCCTCGTATCCTCGCATCGCGCGGCACGATGTTGAAAGCAACGCCGGATTCGAAAGTCGTGATGGAGAGAACGGCGGATTCGAGAGGGCCGACGTTTCTGCTCACGATGCTTTGCAGCGCGGTCACCAGATGGCAGCCGGCCAGCAGGGCGTCCTTGGATTTATGAGGATACGCCGCGTGCGAGCTTTTGCCTCTCAGGAAAATCTCAAGCCTGTCCCCCGCCGCCAGCGAAGACCCCGACCGCGTGCCAATGCGGCCCGCAGGCATATCGGGCCACACGTGCGCGGCGATGAGGAGATCCACCCGCGGTTCCTCCAGAACGCCTTCTTCCACCATTCTCTTGCCGCCTGCCTTGCCCTCCTCCGCCGGCTGAAAGATGAATTTGACGTTACCCCCCAGACCATCGAGCCAGTTTCTGTTCTCAGAAAGCAGGCGAGCCGCGCCCAGCAGCATGCTCACATGGGCGTCATGACCACAGGCGTGCATCTTCCCCGGTTGGCGGCTCTTGTAGGGCACGTCGTTGGACTCATCGATGGAGAGCGCATCCATGTCGGCTCGTATGCCGATGGTGGGGCCAGGGCGTCCCGTCTCGAACAGGCCGACTACTCCCGTTTCCGCGATGCCGGCATGCGCATCGAGCCCGAAACTCTCGAGGTTCTCCACGATGAGGCGGGAGGTCTCATGCTCCTCATAGCCGAGTTCGGGATTCATGTGAATGGCGCGCCTCGTCTCGGAAAGCCATGGCAGCAGTGCCAGTGAAGCATCCCGTATCGATTGCGACATGTCTCCAGATTTCATGAATACGTTTTCCTTATCCCGTTGACGCCCTCACTGAAGAAAATCCGCAAAGATTCGCCAGACGCTCGGATAATTTGTTCAATGAAGGGTAGATATCACAAACAATGGAGATAAACCAATCCGTCGCCTGCTCCTACACTTAAGGACTTGAACGACTGCTTTCCCCAAGCGAGAACGCTTCGCTATTCTGTGCATTTTGTAGAGGAATCACACCGCGAAACAATTATGCACACGGCTCCATCATCCAATCCCTGACACTCAGAAATCATCCCCCGAGAATTCCGGCCGCTCACGCAATATCGCCTTAATGTCCTCTCGCTTGTGCTTGCGCGTAGTGGTCTTGGGCAATTCCTCCTCGGGCCAGAGGAAAAAACCGGCCACTCTCTTGTAATCGGCGAGATGCGCGCTCAGGCGCTTAAGCTCGGAATCGGCCAGAGTTGCTCGCTTCTCGCCTTCTTCGGGTAGGTCAGCTTCGGGATCGAGTACCACGACGGCGAAAACCTCCTCCCCGCCGCGAGGCGTCTTCCTGCCGATAACGCACACGTCCTGGAACCACTCGCTCTCGAGAAGCTGCTCTTCCACCTCTTCGGGATAAATATTTTTTCCCGCTTCTGAGACGATGACGTTCTTGGAACGGCCGCATATCGTGAGGTAGCCCTCCGCGTCGAGACGGCCGATGTCTCCGGTATGAAACCATCCATCGCGCAAGACTTCCGCCGTGAGTTCGGGGTTCTCGAAGTAGCCTTGCATCACGTTCGGTCCTCGTACAAGTACTTCTCCCTCTCCCTCGTCGGCACCTTCTACGGGTACGATACGCGCCTCCACCCCCGGAATCGGTGGGCCGACGGTTCCGATTCTGTTCGGCGCCCCCGGCGGAGTCACATGGGTAACGGGGGAAGTTTCCGTCAAACCATACCCCTGTAGCACTTCAATACCCAGAATCAGTAAATCGCGAGCAATTTTCGGGTCCAGTGCGGACCCCCCACTAGCAAAAAAACGCAAATCCGGGCCGAGATTCTTCTTCACCTGGGAAAACAAGAGATGCCCGAAGCGAAGACCCATGGAGAGGCAAACACCGGAAATCCCGAAAAGGATATTAAAAACGGCTTTCTTCGCCCCGCTCAGTGATTCCACGTTCGACATGATTCGCTTGTGGATGAGCCGTGCCAGCGCAGGCACCATCAGGCAGATGGTAATACCCTCGTTTTGCATGGCTTCTACGAGGAGGCGAGGGTTCAACGATGAGAGGTAATGCACACGGGCGCCTGCCGCCAGCGGTATCTGAAAACCGCCCGTGCTCTCGAACATGTGGTGAAGCGGCAGAATCGAGAGAAAAACGTCGTCCTCCCCAACGAAGAAAGGTTGGAGGGCTGCGCGCACGTTGGAGGTGATGTTTCCGTGAGAGAGCATCACGCCCTTGGGCGTTCCTGTCGTCCCTGATGAAAACGACACCAGCGCCAGGTTGTCCGGGCTTCGTTCTGCGCCAGGCAGCGTATCCAGCGAAACGGCGAGGTCAGGCTCTCTGTCCCCATCGATGCGCAACACCGGGCAGGCCGATGCGAGAGCGTTTGTGAGCAACGTCGCGCGTTCCTCTTCCTGAGCATCTGTAACCAGACAAACGGGCCTGGCCTTCTCCAGGATATTCGCGAGTTCTCCTTCTTTGAGATTCACGTCCAGAGGGACGAGAACGCCGCCGGCAAGCAACGTTCCGAAATATCCCACGCCCCATTCGGGTTGATTCGGCGCCAGTAGGGCTACGAAATCACCTGGCTTCACGCCCGCATCCATCAACTCATGCGCCAGGGCGGCCGCCTTTCCACACAGCTCCCTTCTCGTGAGCGTCACCCTTCCGCGCCCTTCCACATCGCCTTCCAGGGCAATCGAATCGGGAAATTTCGCGGTTATCTCTTTCAGGAGATCAATCAGCGTTTCCATTCAAGTTTCCTCCTGTTCCGGCCTGCCCGAAAGTTTCCGGCAAGCAGAGCGAAGTCCATCCCCATTCGGCCCCATCGAGCATCCCGGCTAAATCAACCGTTTTCTGACCTGCCATGCGGCGAATTCTCCCGCGAAAACCAGGGCGATGATCGCCAACACCAGCACGCCTGATTTTTGCCACTGAAACTGTTTCACGTACAAGAACACATAAAACCCCAGCCCACCCGCGCCGACGAGACCCAGAATCGTGGAATCGCGCAGATTCATCTCGAAACGTATGGCCAGATGCGCGACCATTTGCGGCAATACCTGGGGAATCAGGCCGTGTTGAATGATCTGAAGGGAAGATGCGCCCGTGCCCTGCAACGCGAGCAAGGGTTTCGGGTCAGTTGCCTCGATTTCCTCCGCCACGAATCGGCCGAGCACCCCGACGGAGTGCACCGCCAGCGCCAGCACGCCGGGAAAAGGGCCGAGTCCCACGGCGGAGACGAACAACAATGCGAGAAGCAGCAGGGGAATGGAGCGGACGAACGCCATGAACGCCTTGATGGGCAGATGCACCCAGATCGGCGTCCAGTTCGACGCCGCAAGAACGCCCAGCGGATAGGCGAACAAAGCGCCCAGAAAAGTGCCCGCAATGGTGGTTTGCAGCGTTTCGACGGCCGAGGTCAGCAAAACATCCCAAACCGACCAATCCGGCGGCGTCATCCGGCCAAAGAAGTGAAACAGTTGGGGAATCCCGCGCCAGAATTGCCCGGGTGAAAACTCAGAACCCTGAAAAGACCAGAATAAGAGTGCGCTAACCGCCAGGAAGAGGCTGACCTTGCCAGCCATACGGCCAAGTGAAAGCGCTTCTGCTTGCTCTCGTTCCGTTCCCATTCACGACTCCGTTCGTTCCCATGAACTCGTAGATTTCACATATCCTATCATTCGAGAGGGAATCCGAAGAACCATCCCACATGATTTTTCCGTTTTTCATCGCGAGGATTCTATCCGCATACTTGCGCGCAAGTTCGGGGAGGTGAAGGCTCATCATGAGCGTGAGGTCGTAGGCGTCGCAAACCGATACGAGAAGATCCATGATGTCCTCGGCCAACGCCGGGTCCAAGCTCGATACGGGTTCGTCCGCCAGTAGAATCGTGGGCTCCTGCGCCAACGCCCGGGCGATGGCCACACGCTGCTGCTCCCCACCGGAGAGCGTGCGGGCGAAACGGCGTTGCTTGTCCTCGAGATGGACCTCGTGAATGGCCTGTGCGCAGATTTGTAAATCTCGCTCCGAGCAGACTCCGAACACACTCTTGAGCAAAGACACGTAACCGAGCCTGCCGTGATAGACGTTTTGCCAAACGGTTTCCCGGCCTATCAGGTCGAAATGCTGATGAATCATGCCGATATGGCGATGATGGGTTTTCATCTTTTTGGGATCCGTGATGGGGAAAACATCCCCCATCACGACCACTTTGCCCTCCTTGCAAGGCACGTAGCCTTTGAGCATTCTCATGAGGGTCGTCTTGCCGGAACCGCTGTTGCCGATAATGGCCACTCTCTCCCCACGAGAAACCTCGAAATGCTCGACGGAAAGAATCGTCCGCCCTTCCATCTCCACGCGCGCATTTTCGATCTGGATGACCAGTTCTTTCGACATTTTCTATTCCCTCAAAAAACCATACTTTCGGGCCATATCGGCCACTGGCTGATATCGGCTGTGGTCGACTTTCACGTATCCATCCGTTCCGTAAAGAGCCCGCAGCAAACGGCGATTTTCGGGCTGGTTCATCTTCATCATCGCCGCGATGAACTTTCGCCTGATTTCAGGCTCCAGCCCTTTGCGCACCACCACGTTGTGGCTGGGAATTCTGGCCGATTGCGCAATGGCAACGACCTGATCGCGCTGCTCGGGGCGCAGGAGGTTGAGCGCGTATTGGCTGACGCCGGCGGCGTCGACGAAACCACCGACCATTGAATTGATCGCCTGCTGATCCCCGCCTGCAAAATATACCCTTCGGAAAAATCCACCCTCGGGCTTTTCCAATCCCCCGTTCACCAGACCAGCGCGAGTGAAAATATCGTGAGGGTACATGAACCCCGAACTCGAAATGGGGTCGACATAAGCAATGGTCTTGCCCTTGAGGTCGGATAGTTTTTTGATGCTGCTGTCCTTGCGCACGAAAATCCTAGAATAGTAGTAGGATTTTCCGTCGTATATCTCCCCGAGAATCACCTCGACTCCCGAATACTTGTTCGCCAGGACATAGGGCAGCGGAGACATGAAGCTTACGTCCGCCTTTTTCGAGATCATAGCCTCTACGGTAGCCGAGTAGTTCAAGGTGATAAAATAGCGGACCTTGCGCCCCATCTCTTTTTCCAGGAAATTCATCGCCGGCCTCACGTTGCTGATGAGTTTCTCGGGATTCTCGAGTGGAATGAACGCGACCCGAAGCTCTCTATCGACGGCATGGAGGGGAGCCGCAGCAAACACCAAAAAACTGAAAATGAGGAGAATCACCACCTTGAAACCGCTTCTCGGCGCTTTCGGCGATGATACCCGGATGAAACGCATGACTCTGCTCATTTCAATTTGTCCTGGTTTTTCTGATACAGCGCGGAATAAGCTGCGATTTTCTGGTCGGTCAGCTTCACGTCGCTGGCGAGATGTGCTCTCAGGGCTTCGCTCAGTTTCTCTTCCATCTCATTGAGAATCGGCAGATTTTCCTTGTCCTGCACATCCCATTTGTGGGCCTGCATTTCACGCGCCACCGTTTTCAACAAGACGGTGATCAACTCTTTTTTCTTTCTCTGCTTCAATCGCTCATACGTGGAGAGAAAGAACTGGAACTCCTCCAGTTCCGCCTCCAATGTATAGACCGTATCCTCAATCCCCTGAACACCATCACCCACGGCTTCAACGTAGACCGTGAGGTCGTCAATATCTTCTCGGCTCAGTCCCAGTTTGAATTGCCTATTGAACCACTCGCTCACCGCCCGCAGGGTGGGAAGGCTCCCGTCGTGGAAATATGGGGCCGTGAATTTCGACGAGAGCAGAGTCGGCGTATCCAGACCTCCCACGTGGAAGGGCTGGTTCTCTCCTCCCGTGGAACCGATGTTGTGGCGTTTGTGGTCCACGAAGTTCGCGTTTGGAATGTGGCAGCTCGCGCAACTCATGCCGCCCATCATCTGGGGGAACTTCCGGTAAAAAATCCTCTCGCCCCGAAGAGCTGCTTCTGAAACCTTCCCGGGATTGAGCCCCCCGCTTTTTTTCAGCTTCGGGTTCGGCAAAAACTCGAATTCATTCATGTAGGCGATCATCCCGTCCATGACCATCGGATCGGGCTCTGGCCCGTTGAACTCGTTCACAATGACGTTGCGGACGAATTCCCTGAGCGAGGCGAAACGCCCGTTTCTGCCGTAGGGAGCCGTGAAGCGAATGCCTCTTAAGTCGGGCGTATCGAGCGGATCGTGCAAACCGTTGTTGGCGTGCCCTGCGAAAAAGCTGTTCGACACGTCCATTCCGCCCTTTTCACTGGAAAGTCCCGGGATGAAGAGTTTGGGATTCGTCACGCCTTTGTTGTGGCAAGTGTTGCAACTGACGCCTAAACTGAGCGCGGGTTCACCGAATATCTCCGAGCTGTCAAAAACCATGTCTCCCAAGGCGATGAGAAAGGTTTCCCCCTCGTTCGCACCGCGCTCCGCCATTCCGAGAATTTGCCTAGGGCGCGGAAGTTGCTTGTTGATGTCGGAGCCGGGCGGCAAACGCCACGGTACGTTCGTCGTTTCAATATACGTTCCGCTCGCCCTGGGACGGGGCAGAAGCCTGTGTTCTTTTCCGGC
This sequence comes from Nitrospinota bacterium, assembly GCA_009839615.1. GTDB lineage: Bacteria > UBA8248 > UBA8248 > UBA8248 > UBA8248 > Bin107. The sequence goes on along the minus strand of VXPH01000124.1, from coordinate 11,146 downwards.
CTGGAACCCGGAAAAATTCGAATGGAAGTACCCGCGAATGAAAGCGGTGCTCTCGCGAATTTTCTCCAGATTCATCGGCCTTGCGCCGATGCCCATCACGCCGGCCGCTCCGAGGTGAGAACTCGCTTCAAGCCAATGGATTTGTATCTTTTTCCAAGCCTCGGGGTCCAGATGTGGGAGAGTTTCTGCGAAAGCCTGGAAAATTCTTCGCGCCTCGTTCAGACGGTTTTTCACCTCGGCTCTGCCCAAACCCGCTTCAATCCCGTCCAGATGAAAGATCAGCAACGAGGCGACCGCCCGCGTGGCCAAGGAGAAAACCAAACGACTCCCGTTCTTGCGCGCAGCGACCAAGTCCGGCTTTTTATCGCCTCTCGCCACGGGCTGGGCCACACGTCTGGCGATGGCCAGGTCTTCCGAGAACTTCTTCGCACCAGGAGAATTCACCCCCTTCAGCGCTTCTTCGATACGCTTCAAGTCGGGCCACACCTGTGGCCAGAGCACGGGATTCAGATTCAAGATGAAACTGGCGCGACGATAGCTTTCGGCAACGGGGTGTAATTCCTCGGGAGGGACGATATGCGCCGAAACCGGGCTGAAACTCATCACCACCAACCCGGCAGCCAGAAGCCATGCCGATATCGTCAAGGGATTTCTCACACGCAGAGCAAGCTTCGCTCCGGGCGCTTTGAGGCCGCATATCATCTTTTCTCTTCTCCATCAAAAACCATCAACAAAACAATTTTATTGGGATCCAAAAAATAAAGTCAACCTTTACTGAATAAATTTTTAGACATGCCTAAATTCAAGAAAAAACGCCAAGACATACATAAACAGATGCTTCGAGGAGTTAATTGAAAATGACGTAGAAAAAGTTTGTCTTCTTTGAGAAGTTCGAATGTAAGAAACCGGCCCTGAAACAGGGCCGGTTTCTTAAAAAGCGGACGTTTCGTATCCTAGAAATCGATTTGAAGGCAGGTTCCGAAGGCTATGAAGTCTTCCATGCTATCGTCTTCACCTGGTTCAGGAAACGACTTCCTTGCAAAGCAGATTCTCAGATAGCGCTATCGCCTCTATCGCCGGTCCGTATGCGTACGCAATCCTCCACCGCTTGGACGAATATCTTGCCGTCTCCTATCTGACCCGAATTCGCCGCATCGCAAATTGCCGTAACGATGGCATCAGCGTTGCCGTCCTGCGTTAAGATTTCAACCTTGATTTTCGGCAGGAAATCGACCACATACTCGCTGCCACGGTAAAGTTCGGTGTGTCCCTTTTGTCGGCCAAAACCCTTCACCTCGGTGACCGTCATGCCCGTCACACCGGCATCTCCCAGCGCTTCTTTTACGCTTTCCAACTTGAATGGCTTGATAATCGCCGTGACTAAACGCATTGTTCATTCCTCTCAGGGTGACAGATGGACCTATCCAGTATAAATCCCCTTCGCTTGAATCAACCCAGCCTCTCGCCCGCGTAAGCCTCCATGGCGTGCTCCGAGATGTCGAGACCCGCCAATTCATCCTCTGCGGAAACGCGCACACCCATCATGGCCTTCACCGCCTGCCAAAGGATGAAGGATAAAACGAAGGTGAAGACACCAACCGCCACGACACCCGCAAGCTGTTTAATCAAGAGTCCTGCACCACCCCCGTAGAACAAACCCACAACACCCTCGTCGATGGAAGGCGCAGCGAACAGCCCCAGCGCAAGCGTGCCGAATACGCCGCACACAAGGTGAACCGAAACCGCCCCGACCGGATCGTCAATCTTGATCTTGTCGAGAAACGGAATCGCAACGCAGACGATGAAGCCTGCGGCCAGACCGATAATCACCGCCCCCAGCGGAGTGACGTTGGCGCACGGGGCCGTGATGGCGACCAGCCCTGCAAGCGCGCCGTTCACGCTCATGGAAAGGTCGGCTTTCCCGAACATGGTCCTCGACGTGATGCTCGAAGCCACGACGCCCGCCGAGGCGGCGAGGTTCGTCGTCACCGCGATGCGTGCGATGGCGCCTGCGTCCGCGGCCATGGTGCTGCCCGGGTTGAACCCGAACCATCCGAGCCACAAGATGAACCCACCCAACGTGACGAGCGGCATGTTATGGCCGGGCATGGACTGCATCCGGCCGTCGGAGGTGTACTTGCCGAGCCGCGGGCCGAGGACAAGGATTCCGGCGAGTCCCGCCCAGCCGCCCACGGAGTGAACCACGGTGGAGCCGGCGAAATCGAGAAAACCCATTCCACCCAACCAGCCGCCACCCCAGATCCAGTGGCCTTGGATGGGATAGATGATGGCGACGAGCAGGAAGCTGAAGATCATGAACGAGGAGAACCTGATACGCTCGGCCACACAACCTGAAACGATGGTTGCCGCCGTCGCCGCAAACACGAGTTGAAAGAAAAACTTCGCGTATAGTGGCACGCCCGTCCAATTAAGTGACGAGAAAACACCTTTGTACGCATCGCCCGTGGCCGGGCTGTTGTCTACCCCCGAGAGGAAAAAACCGTTTGTCCCAAATATTGAGCTGCCATCGCCGAACATCAAAGCGAAACCCAATATCCAAAATGCCAGGGACGAAACGGCGACGACGCCGAAGTTCTTATACAGAATGGCGACGGTGTTCTTGGCCCGGCAAAGCCCCGATTCGAGCATCGCAAAGCCTGCGTGCATGAAAAACACCAGAAAGCCGGCTACCATCACCCAGATGGTGTCCGCAGCGACTTGCAAATTCGCGAGGCTCTTTGCCACGTCCTTGACATCCTGCGCCCAGCCGTTGCCGGCAAAGGAAAAAATCCCCACGGCGAAGACCATCCCGGCCGTAATATAGAGATACTCTCTTCTCATGCCTCCTCCAATTCGTTTTGGCTATTTCCGTGAATTCATATTCCTGGAGAATCATCTTTATTGTGTAGGCAAGAAGTATTTCGATATCGTTTCGACCGTATTACCCAAACGTTAATTATGCTCCCAATCCCCGACCCGATTCGGTTTGACAGGCGATCTTGTGCGTGCTAGCAATTCCGTCAACTAGACTAAATTTATTTTGAACAAACCCTTTCTCCCTTCCCGGAAAAAAACTTTGCAAGGAGAAACAATGCCCTCGAAACGAAAGCCCAAAATTCCCGCCAGAGCCCTCAAGCGCGGCACGCACCTTTGGACCAAGGAATTCACTGAGCGTATCGGTCATGACATGGCCGAATGGGCGGATGAAGAATTCATGGAGCTTTTCATGAACTTCTGCTACGGCGGGCTTTACGATCGAAATGTCCTGTCCCATAAAACCAGGGAGCTTTGCGCCGTGGCCGCATGCGTCATGGCCAACGCGCATCCGCAACTGCGCACCCACATCCAGGCCTCGTGGAATTGCGGGGCGACGAAACGCGAGATCATGGAAGTCATCATCCAGATGGCCACTTACTGCGGGATGCCCTATATGCTTCAAGCGGCTCGAATCGCCGCGAATGAGGTATTTCCCTTGCTCAAGCGCGGAGAAAAGGCAGCCGCTCCGCCACCGGGTCTGAAGTTGAAAGAAAAATAGCCCGAAATCAACAAGTGCCAGACGGCACCTACACCCAAAATCAAATTCGTGAGGAGCATCTTCCAATGGCCCGTAGAATCGTCGATTTAAGCGTTCCCCTTCAAAACGCGCCCATGGAGAACAATCCGGCCGCCATTCAGTACGTGAATCACACCGAACTTGCGCGCATGCGAGCCAAATCGTACAAGTTTCCGGACACCAGTTACTTTCCTGACCACATGCACTGCGCGACAGAAAACATCACGGCCATCAGCACGCACAGCGGCACGCACCTCGATTCTCCATACCACTATGGCCCCGAATGTGAGGGGAACCCCTCGAAAACGATCGATCTCGTTCCCCTCGAATGGTGCGTGAGCGATGGGGCAGTCCTAGATTTTCACGACGCCGAACGCGGCCACAACATCACGAAGGAGGAAACGCAGCAGAAAGTGGCGGCCCTGGAAGAGAAAGGCTATTCGCTAAAACCGATGGACATCGTCCTCATCCGAACCGATCACACCACGAAATATCTCTACACCCCGGATTTCGAACAAACCCATCCCGGCATGAGCGTTGACGCTACGGAATGGCTCGTCGATCAGGGAATCAAGGTGATGGGGATAGACGCATGGGGTTTCGACATTCCCGTCTCCCGGATGACCGAACTCAGGCGCCAGGGAAACACGAAAGACTTCTTCGGCAGCCATTTCCTGGGCCGCAAGAAAGAATACATCCACGCGGAAAAACTCATGAATCTCGATAAAATCCCCGAATTCGGATTCACCGTCTCGATGCTCCCCGTCAAGATAGAGCGCGCAAGCGGCGCCTGGTGTCGAGCAGTGGCCATCATCGATGATTAGCCCGAATCTCTCTGGGCGGGTCGAACCCGGCACAGTGGAGTGATTTCTCGGAAAAATATGGTAATATCCCCTGCATACATGGCAGTGTGGCAATAAAAATCCAGAGGAGTGGTTCGATGGCCTTACATGAAAGCGCAGTGAAGCAAGAAGCCTTATCTGGCGGCCTCATCCGGCGCATGGCGGCCGTCAAGCCGGCCATCTTGGCGATCGTTCTCGGCATATTTATCCTCTACGGCGTGGGCTTCGCCCAACCACAACTTTTGCATGACGCCGCGCACGACACCCGCCACGCCTTCGCCTTCCCCTGCCATTAACAGGCCCGGCAACATATTGCCACACAAGAAACGGCGCCCCTTTCCGAGGCGCCGTTTTTTCTTTGAGGAACCGGATGTCCGAGGATAATACGGAACTTAAGCCTTGGGGGTATTTCACCGTATTGGCCGATGATGCGGATCACAAGGTCAAACGGATTGTCGTTCATCCGGGACATCGCCTCAGTTTACAGCGTCACATGCGCAGAGCGGAGCACTGGCACGCCGTTTCAGGACAAGCCATCGTCATTCGCGAAGAAGAAGAAATCGCGTTTTCCGCCGGCCAGAGCATGGATATTCCACAAGGTGCATGGCATCGGGTTCAAAACGAAGAAGATTCTCCCTTCGTTTTTATCGAGGTGCAAACCGGCGCCTACTTCGGCGAGGACGACATCGAACGACGCGAAGATGATTACGGGAGAGTATGATAAGGCATTCCTGGAATAGCCGGACAAAGAAACACCCCCATCGGTATGTGGGGGTGTTTCTTGATCAACAAGGAATGCAAACGTTTTGACCTAGCCTTTTCGAAGCTGCTCCAACGCAACGGCCAGGCGCTCCACACCGCGCTCGCATTCTTCCGTCGAGCACGAATATGCGATTCTGACGTATCCCTCGCCGCCGAAAACGGCGCCGTTCACCGTTGCGATAGCATGTTCATTCAGAAGGTAGTCCGCCACCTCGCCCGAGGTTTCCCCAAAAACCTTCACGTTCGGGAACGCATAGAAAGCGCCTGTAGGCTCTGCCAGCGTGACGCCCTCGATGGCGCGCAGACCTTCCGATATCACGCGCCGCCGCTTGTCGAATTCACTCGTCATCGCCTCCATGGGCGCCTGATCCTCGAGCACGCCGCGCGCCGCGCCATGCTGAATGAACGTGTTGACGCACACGGTGGTGTATTGGCGTATCTTGAGCAGGTGGCGGGTAATCTCGGGGCTCGCCACCGTCCAGCCAAGCCGCCAGCCGTCCATGCTGTAGAATTTCGAAAACCCGTTGATAATCACGGTGCGCTCCGCCATGCCGGGCTGTGAGAAAATGCTCGGGGCGCACGGTGCATCGCCGTAATATATGCGCGCATATATCTCATCGCTCATCACCATGAAATTGCGCCGCACCGCCAGTTCGGCGATTTTCGCGAGTTCGGATTCCGGGATCGTGCAGCCCGTGGGGTTGCCGGGCGAAGTGAGGCAGACCAGTTTCGTCTTGGGCGTCAAAACCGCCTCGATGTCCTCGGCGCGCAATGCGAAATCATTCTCTTCTTTCGTCATCACCTCGACGGGAATGCCGCCCGCCAACGCCGTGCAGGATTTGTAGTGATGCCAGTTCGGCTGCGCGATGATCACCTCATCGCCCGGATTGACCAGGGCCAGCATGGAAACCATGATGCCCTCGTTCGCCCCTGCCATGACGATTACCTGCGTATCGGGGTTCACCTCCACGCCGGTGTCGACTTCCGTTCGGTGTGCAATGCCCTTGCGCAGGGCGGGAACCCCCGTGCTCGGTGCGTAGTGCACGTCGCCGCGCGCGAGGGATTCTGCGGCCCCTTGCTTGATGTGCTCGGGCGTATCGAAATCCGTACGGCCAATCTGCCAGTGGATCACGTCGCGCCCCTCGGCCTCGAGCCTTGCCACGGCGTCAAAAACCTTGCGAATGCCCGAGAAGGGAATCTCTTCCAACCGATCCGCGCCCACGGCCTGGGCGTCAAAAGCAATACTCATCTATCATCTCCTGGTAAATGCAAATGCCTATAAGAACAATAATTTCAAATTACTGAAAACGCGATTGAAGGCGCCCGTTATAGCTCTTGAGGCCCCGAGGCGCAAGGGAGTTTTCACCCCTGATTTTCCTCAACATCAACCAGATACTTTCTGCTTTGTTGAGTTCGATATGGTGTCGGCAACCATGGAAAACGGGGGTGTAGATAGCTGCCGGCCGCCGGATGACTACAGCAAATCCCCCTGCATGACGGTTACGGCCCTGCCCCCGAGGAGGATGCGGTCTCCCAGTATCCTGATGCGCACCACCCCGCCTCTCGTGGATGCCTGATAGGCCGTAAGTTCTTCTTTTTTGAGGCGTTTCGACCAGAATGGCCCCAGGCAACAGTGGGCGGAACCCGTCACCGGGTCTTCGTTCACGCCGAGCCCGGGTGCGAAGAACCGGGACACGAAATCGTATCGGGGGTCATCGGATCGCGCCGTGACGATGCAGCCGCGCATGGAAACCGTCCTCAGAAGCTGAAAATCAGGCGCCAGGCCCCTGATCGCTGCCTCCGAATCGGCTTCCACCAGATAATCGAACTCGGTTTTTCCCACATAGCGGGGCATCAGGCCAAGACCCTCCACCAGAGCGTCAGGAGGCGCTGCCGGAGACTCCCGGCTGATGGGAAAATTCATCTCTATCCATTCTTCTTTCTGCTCACAGGTCAAAACCCCGCTTTTGGTGTGAAATATGACCGTCTCATCGGGGCTCAGATGTCCCTTCTCCCAAAGAACGTGGGCGCTCGCAAGCGTTGCATGGCCGCAAAGGTCCACCTCGCTCACGGGCGTGAACCAGCGCAGGCCGTAGCCGTCTTCCTGTCTCACGACGAAAGCGGTTTCAGAGAGATTCATCTCCGCCGCCACGCGCTGCATCCACCCCTGATCCACTTGCGACGGCAGGATGCACACGGCGGCCGGATTGCCCGAAAACGGCGTATCGGTAAAAGCATCCACCTGGACGATGGGAAATGACATTATATTTTCTCTAGAAAATATTGATTCAGAGAGGCTTGATGACGTCGCCCGCGCGAACGGAGCCTTCGCTGATAACCTGCGCGTTCAGCCCCGAGCGGTTGATGAGCGCGTCGTGTAAGCCCTCGATGCCCAGCAAATTCTCGAAATACCTGCACGGCTCGTTCAGGCGAACGCCGCGCATCAGCACATCGCCCACCCGGAACTCCGACCCCACCAGATGATTGAGCGGAACGCCGCGCGTCACGATGTTCCTCCTGCTCTGGCCCGCGTCGAGATGGATGTCGTGATCGCGCACAAGCGCCTCGATGGCTTCGATTTCGATGAGCGTCACTTCGCGATCGGGCCCCTGTTTTTTGGAGTACGTGCCCACGCCCTCGGCGTACCGATCTCCCGCAAGGCCTGATCCTGCAACCACTTGCGCCTGGGCAACCTCCATCATGGGTTCACCGCCCACCGAGGCGATGTGAACCGAAACCACTTCTCCCTCGAAGGTCATGCTTTCACACGCTCCTGTATGAGATTGACAGCTTCTTCTTCCGCGGGAAAGTTGCCCGAGTCGAGTTTCGACCACAAGAGCTCGCCGTCGAGCACCAGTTCGAAGGAGCCGACGCGAAAATTCCCGTCCTCGTTTCCGGCGATTTCCAGGTCCGGGAAATGTTTCCTCAAGTCCTGAGCCAACTGCTCATAGCGCGGCCCGTAGTTTCACTTTTCGCAGTATTCGACGTGTAGTTTCATTCATCCCCTCCCCGGCAGAGAACAATAGTCGGCGGGCGCCCGCATCATAGAAGAATTACGGCCCGAGGAGAAGCCGCCCGGAGGCAAAATCCTCGAATCCGGTTTTCCGCACGCCGGCCAGTCCGCGAAACCCCCACACGGCTTGACTAATTCACCCGCACGAGCGAAAAAGCTCCCCGGTTTCCAGAAAACTTCAAGGAGGCGAAATGGCCGGAATCACGAGCGTGGGAGCATATATACCCTTTCATCGGCTGGGCGGGGACACCGTGCGGGCCGTATGGGGGGCCGGCAGCCCGAGGGCGTCACGCCCGCTGGCCGGTTTCGACGAAGACCCCATCACCATGGGGGTGGAGGCGCTGATCAACGCCGCGGGCTGGGGCGATTCCGGGGTCGACTCGCTCTATTTCGCCTCCACGACGCACCCATACGCTGAAAAATCAAACGCTTCTGTGCTCGCCGCGGCGGCGGATCTGCCCGAAAAACTCTTCACCCTGGATGCGGGCGGCTCGGTGCGCGCGGGCACGTCCGCGCTCAAAGCGGCCTGCGACGCCATTGAAGCAGGCTCTTCCAAATCAGCAGCCGTGGTGGCGGCGGAGAAAAGGCCCTCGCTGCCCGGAAGCCCCGATGAATTAAGCCTTTGCGACGGCGCGGCGGCGGTGCTGCTGGGCAAGGGAGAGGACGTCGCCGCCGAGATCGAGGCGGTTTATTCATGGTCCGAGGATTTCATCGACAGGTGGCGCCTGCCGGGCGAGGGGGCCGTCTCCGCAGGCGACGCCAAGTTCATCCAGGACTACGGCTACGTGCGCCAGAGCGTCGCCACCGTCGAGGGATTGCTCAGCCAGACGGGCGCCACGAGGGAAGACATCGCGCGCGTGCTCGTCTACGCCCCCGACCCACGCACCCATGCGGCGATCGCCCGGAAACTGGGCTTTCCCGACTCGGCCTACCCCGAAAACCCCCTCATTGCGCGTCTCGGGGATTCCGGCGCGGCGGCGCCGCTGCTCGCCCTCGTCGATGCGCTCCAGGGCGCGGAGCCGGGCGAGCACGTCATCGTCGCGGGGCACGGGAGCGGGGGCGAGGCCATCCTGCTCCGGGCGACGGAGAAGGTCCACTCCTTGAAGTCGCAGCGGGGGCTCGGCTGGTCCCTGGAGCGCGCGCAGCCCATCCCCAATTACGGCCAATGGTTGAAATTCAATGGCTTATCGCCGGAGGAGGAAATCAAACCCTTCACCTCGCCCAGCATCCTGTGGAAGGAGAACAGGGCGACCATGCGCCTCATGGCGGGGGTTTGCCGCGTATGCGGAGAGCTTCAGTACCCCCGCCAGCAGGTCTGCAACGCCTGCGGTGCGCGGGATGAGTGGGATGAGCGGAAACTCAGCCGCAAAGGCAAAATCTTCACCTTCGTGCATGACTACCTGCCGCCCTCGCCCGAGGGCTTCATCACGATGGCCACGGTCGAACTCGAGGGCGGCGGGCGGTTCTACGGCCAGATGACGAACCACGTGAAAGACGACGTCCACATCGGCATGGAGTGCGAACTCACTTTCCGGCTTCTCCATCAGGGCGATGGGTATTATAATTACTTCTGGAAACTGCGCCCCGCCGAATAGGGCTTCGTCTGTATCCGGGGAAACCATCTTATTTCAAGGAGTTGGCCATGAGCGGAAGCATCGCCGGAAAAGTCGCCATCATCGGCGCGGGCATCACGAAATTCGGGGAACTCTTCGAGCAGAGCTATAACGACCTCGTGGTGGAGGCCGCCTTCGAGGCCTACGAGGACGCCGGCGTGAGCGGCGATGACGTTGAGGCCGCGTGGCTGGGCACGTACCTGCCGCTCGGCTGGGGCTTCGACGGCACGGGCGGACCCTCGCTCGCAGAGGCCCTCAACCTCTATCCCAAGCCCGTCTCTCGTGTCGCGAACTACTGCACCACCGGCATGGAGGCCGTCCGCATGGCGGCGATGGCCGTGGCTTCGGGCATGCACGACGTCGTCCTCGCCGTCGGCGCCGAGAAGATGCGCGAGGTCCCGCCCCGGGGCAGCCTGGTCGCGCAACACGTTGAAAAACTTCACCCTATGTATTCGAAGGGCCGCACGGCGCCGGGCAGTTTCGCCGTCCTGGCGAGGCGTTATTTCGAGGAGTTCGGCGCGGACAAGGAAGACCTGGCCGAGGTGGCGGTGAAGAACCACTACCACGGGAGCCTGAACAATCGCGCGCACTTCAGAAAAGAGATCACCAAGGAGCAGGTCCTGAAGGCCCCGCCGGTCACCGAACCCTTAGGGCTTTATGATTGCTGCCCCACGACGGACGGCGCCGCCGCGGTCGTGCTCTGCCGGGCGGACCTCGCCGAATCGCGCTTCGACAAGAAAGACTACGTGCTCATCGACGGCATGGGCCTCTCGTGCGCCACGGGCTACATCACCACGGCGTTCAACCCCAAATTCAGCTTCATCGGCTTCGAGGCCACGCAGGAGGCCGCGCGCCAGGCATACGAGCAGGCCGGCGTGACGAACCCGCGCGAGGAGATAGACGTCGCGGAAGTGCATGATTGTTTTACGATTACGGAGATCCTGAACTATGAAGACCTGGGCTTCGTGGAGAAGGGCGAGGGGCCCGATTTCGTGAAGAGCGGCGCGAGCAGGCTCGGCGGCGAACTGCCCGTGAACACCTCGGGCGGCCTCAAGAGCTGCGGCCACCCCATCGGCGCCACGGGCGCGCGCGTGGTGGCCGACCTCACGCACCAGCTCCTGGGACGCTGCGGCGAGCGGCAGGTCAAGGGCGCCAAACGCGCGCTCGGCCACACCCTCGGCGGGCCGGGCGCGGTCTCCAGCGTCTTCGTCCTGAGCAGGAATTAACCGGATTTTGAACTCCCCCGGGCGTCCGTCCGGGGGATTTTCAACCCCGCAATTCCCCGCATTTGCCGTTAGCACGGGCCTGGCGGGCCGTGGCAGAATTCCCCTGCGCCCGGATGTGGCGGCGGCGGAATCCGGCC
>VXPH01000113.1 GCA_009839615.1 Nitrospinota bacterium | reverse complement strand
GCCGCGTGACCCGCCATTCCTCCCGCTTCCGAAACAGGGTTTTTCAACAACCCCAATGCGGGAGGGTTGATACCGACCGCCGGGAGAAGGATGGCCAGCCGAACGGAGCCGGCCGGTCTCCCCCGATCGGGGGCGGACCGCCGCTTTCCCTTCTTCGCATGACCCGTTTCCATGAGAACGCCTCCTCTGCGCCGTTCGCGGGAGATTCTGCCGCATCCCCATGCAGGGCGGTAACCGCAAATGCGCGGAAATGCGGAGCCGAAGCCTCCCCGAAGAGGGTTTGTTGAAAAAGTCCCGATTTCGTGATTCGGCGCATGGAGCCGACCGAGTGGAGAGAAGAACCACTCCCCCCTTGAGGGGGAGTCAGCAAGGCGAGGGCGTAAGCCCGAAGCCGCGCTGGTGGGGGGAGCTTTTTCTGTGGCATATCCCCCCACCGAATCGGCCTTCGTCCAAGAGACTCGGCCTCTTCGACTCCCCCTCAAGGGGGGAGTGAAATTCGGTGCGCTCCTTCTGTGGACTTTTTCAACAGCCCCGGGATGCGGAGGCGTCGTTCGATGGCGCATACGTCCACCGGTTCGTCATCGCTGGCCGATTCGTCCCGCGCAACGGTATAATCCCGCCATCTCATCGAAGGAGAGGAGCGACATGGAATGCACGCCGGACCCGACGATTCCGCCCGGGCGCGGAAAACCGGGCAAGGAGATGACCCCCGAGGAAGCGAACGGCTTCAAGCTCCTGGGCCACTGCGATTTCGGCGGCCGCAACAAGGGCGACGTCATGCAGCTTCTCGTGAAGGACGACTTCATCCTCTGCGGCCACGTGGGCATGTCCGGCGCGGGCACGAGCGTCATCGACGCCTCGAACCCCCGGAAGCCCAGGGTCGTGAACCAGATTCCCGCCCCGCGCAACACGCACAACAACAAGCTCCAGATCGTGGGCGACATCATGGTCGTGAACAACGAGCAGTTCGGCGGCCGGGGGCCCGATTTCGAGCCCTTCAAGGCGGGCATCGACATCTACGACGTCTCGAACCTGCCCGAACTCCGCCCGCTGGGCTATTTCCACACCGGCGGGCGCGGGGTGCACCGGTTCTGGTTCGGCGACGGCCGCTACGCCTTCCTCACCGCGGGCGATGATGAATACATCGATCAGTTCCTGAAAATCGTCGATCTCGAAGACCCCACGCGCCCCAGGGAGGTGGGCCGCTGGGCGATGCCGGGCATGCGCATTGATGAGGAGCGCGACTGGTACCAGATGGGCCAGTTCCGCTTCAAGAAAAACAGACAAGGCGAATACATCCCCCTGGGCGGCGAGGTGCCCGAGGGGATGAAGAAAAAACGCGCGTGCGTGCACATGTCCATGAACGTCGGCGAGAGGTGCTACGGCGCGTGGTGGGATTCGGGCTTCATCATCCTCGACATCGCCGACATCACGAACCCCGCCCTCATCAGCCACACCCAGTGGCCGCCCGAGGAGAGTTCGGCCACGCACTCCGTGCTGCCGTTTCCGGACAAAAACATCTGCATCGTGTCGGATGAATGCACCGCCGAGGACATGGAGGATATCGAAAAGCAAATCCGCGTGATGGACATATCGGATGAGAAAAACCCGAAGGTGCTCTCCACCTTCCCGCACCCCGAGGGTGATTACGCCGAGCGCGGCGGACGCTCCGGCCCCCACAACCTGCACGAGAACCGCCCCGATTCTTTGATCGATCACAACCGGGTTTACATGACCTGGTTCAACGGGGGCCTGCGCGTCTTCGATATCGAAGACCCGCTGAGTCCCAGAGAAGTCGCCCACTACGTGCCCGAAACGCCCAAACGCGACCCCATCCGCCCCCTGTGGGGGAGAGACTACGAACTCCTGCAGGTCCAGGTGGACGACGTCTACATGGCCGCCGACGGCAGGGCTTACATCAGCGAACGCCTCGGTGCTGGCGTGTGGATCCTGGAGTCTGATTTTTAGGGGGAAAGTCTAAATGTTGATACATCCATATTTTTCCTTTCTAAGAATTGATCAATTAAGTGTAATCTTTTGGAGGGCACCAAAACCGTTGGAGTTCAACCGGATGGGTTAGGTATGCCTTTTCAGGGAAGGACATATTTCATGGTTCGGGTCCCACCAAAGGATTTCCATAACATTAGGCTTCCATAAGCACCAAACCCGATTTCTACCAGTTATTCGAAAAGACATGAGTTCGTAGATATCAGATTTGTGAATCTTTAGGAGACGATCTCGTGCAGATTTTACGAGCTTCGTAACTTCGACCAAATGGCTGCCGCTTTTTTCAATTTCATTCCAGTTTTTATTTTCGAACCCCTGAAGTCTTTCTATAACTTCTTTATACTTAATTGGGCACGAAAGTTTTATCCACGCCCAATCACCGCCGCGATCATGCTCACTGAATCTCCAGGCAAAAGGAGTACGTTGGATATCAGGTTCTTGCTGTATCTTTGACTGTTTTTCTAATTTTGGATTTTTAGCAGATTTAGACTTTTTATTGCGAGGCTTTCTGGCCAATGAAAAATCTAAAGGCTGGAGTAATATTCAGCCATTGATCCATTGGTAATTCGTGCGTTTCCTCGTTGTCCACTGGTAAGGCCCGCTTCTATTCGAGCATCCCGCCAAGGCGCTTCCATATGAGTTAATGAACTCAACCAGAAAGACGTTTTATCTCCATAAAAATCCAGAACAGCATCTACGGTCTCACGTTGAATCTCGTCTAGTTTTTCAGGATCGCCTTCAGGAATACTCGACACCTCAAACTCTCCGCGGTGTGCATTCCAGAGATTCCTGATAACCGGGCCATTCGCCCATGCTTCAATACGATCACGGAAAAGGGATTTATCATCCCAAACAAGAGACCATGCTTGAGAATAGTACACTAATTTTTGGAGCTTTATTGCCGGCAACTTGCCTTGTTTCTCCAAAATATAAGCGGCAACATCGATAGCTTTTACAGGCATTAACTCATTCTCTTTTCAGCTGGCAGAAAAAATCTTCAAAATGCAATATTCACCAACAATTAATTATTATACTACTGGTCAAATAGAGTAACAAGTATTTTCATTTGCCTTGCAGGCACATTGGTCCAGGGCATTGTTTCTATTGGTGTTTGACAAAACATATGCCCTGTATCACCCGCATGCTCCCAGATTCAATTCCCCCCTACCCCAGCTTCTCGGCGAAAAACGCCAGCGTCTTCTCCCAGGAGTCCTCGCTTTGCGCGGCGCGGAAGCGCTCGGGGTTGTCCTCCCACTGGAATGCGTGGCCGGCGCCGTCGTAGCGGTGGAAGACGTACTCCGCGCCCGCGTTCTTCAGCGCCGCCTCGTAATCGTCCACGTCCTCTGGCGAGGGGTTCTGATCCTCGTTCCCGAACACCCCGATAACGGGGCACGCGACCTCGCCCGTCAGCTCGATGGCGGGCGGGTTGCCCGCGCCGCGCACCTCCTTCACGCCGCCGCCGTAGAAGACCGCGCACGCGGCGTAGCGCGAATCCGTGCACGCGCCCAGCCAGCTCACGCGCCCGCCCCAGCAGTGGCCGACGATGCCGATGCGGCTCGCGTCCACGCTTTCCAAGGCCGCCAGGGCGTCGAAGCCCGCTTTCAGGTCCAACGCCGTCTGCGCGTCGTTGAACTCATCGCGCTTTATCTGCATGTCGTCCTCTTTCGACCACCAGTGGTAGAGAAAGGGAACCGACACCGCGTAGCCGTTCGCCTGGTAGCGTTCCGCCGTCTTGAGCGTGAAGGGGTCGCCATCGATCCCCGCGTGTCCGGGTATGTGCTGGCAGAGCACCAGCCCAGGAAAGGGCCCCGCTCCCTCGGGCTCATACAGGTAAATCTCCATCTCGCTGCCCTGGACCTGCGCCGTCTCGATTCGGTAGCTCATCTCGTTCCCTCTCCTTTATAAGTATGAAGCCGCGTGATTTGCCCAAAGACTACAACAAGGAAACGCTTCGCGCATGGCCGGAAGCGCTCTCCCCGGGGTTGTTGAAAAAGTCCACCAAAGGAGTGTACTGAATTTCACTCCCCCCTTGAGGGGGAGTCAACGAGGCAAGGGCGAAGCCCGCCGGCGAGTTGGTGGGGGGACATGCCACAGAAAAAGCTCCCCCCACCGAATCGGCCTTCGCACAAACCGCTCGGCCTCTTCGACTCCCCCTCAAGGGGGGAGTGAAATTCAAAAGCGTGCGCGCAACTCAAAATTGCTTTCCGGAGCTTTTCCAACAACCCCACCTGATTCCCTCTCAGGCGTCCTCGAACACGAGGTTCTGCGGGTTTCCCCGGACAAAAGCCTCCACGTTGTCCACCGCGATGCGCGCCTCACGCTCCACCGCCCCCTCGGTATGCGCGGCGACGTGGGGGGTGAGGACGACGTTGTCGAGCGAGCGGAAAGGAGAATCCCCCGGCAGGGGTTCCTCCGGCTCGAACACGTCGAGGCCCGCGCCTGCGATCCTCCGCTCCCGCAGCGCTGCGAGCAGGGCGTCCATGTCCACGAGCGCCGCGCGGGAGGTGTTGATCAGAAAAGCGGTGGGCTTCATCTGCGCGATTCGCTCTTTGGAGATGATTCCCCTCGTCTCCGGCGTCACGTGAAGCTGAATCGTCACGAAATCGGCAAGCATGCACTCATCGAGCGTGGCCGCCCGCGCACCTGCACAGGCTGCGCGCTCGGGCGTCATGTGCCTCGACCACGCGAGTGCCTCCATCCCGAAGCCACGCGCCATGGGGACGACCTTGCTCCCGATGTGCCCGAAGCCGATGACGGAAAGAGTTTTTCCGAGTAGCTCCACGCCGCGTACGCGCTCCCACTCCCCCGCCCCCATGGCGGGTCCCTGAAACGGCAGCCGCTTCGCCAGGGCGAGCGCCATCATCATCGTATGCTCGGCCACCGAGGGGCTGCCCGCTCCCGGCGTCACGGAGACGGATACGCCGCGTACCCGCGCGCGCTTCATGTCCACCGCCCGGGGGCGCGTGCCCCAGATTGAGATAAAACGCAATTCGCGCGCTGCGTCGAGCAATGACGTGTTCTTGAAGTCCGTCTGGTAGCGCACGGTCAGGATGACGTCCGCATCGGCGATGCGTTCGGCCATCTCCGCTTCATCCCCCGGCAGCCCGGTGAAGTGCGCCACTTCACCCAAAGTCCCGAGGCGCGCAAGCTGGGGCGAGTCCGTGAAGCTGCCCTCGTAATCATCCGGTATCACGATTTTCATGCGCGCACGCTCCCATCCTTGCCTTCCGGGCGTTGTTGCCCCCTCAAGGGTTGGTCTTCTCTCCTCGGGAAGACCGATACCTGCGGTGCATTCGCCGCCCTGGTTACGGCAAACGAAAGCTCATCGGGGTTGTTGAAAAATCCCTTCTGAGGAGGGGGTTAGGGGGGTGTAGGGGACGCATATATGCGTCCCGGCCTTTTTTCGCCGCCCGTCATGGGCCGCATGTATGCGGCCCCTACACAACCTTCCGGGTTGCGGTTGTAGGGACAACCCGCCGTGGTTGTCCTTTTGTAGGACGGGCACAATGAGGACAGGCACGGAGGCCTGTCCCTACAATGAACAATTCGATGATCGGGGTTTCCTCCCTCCTTAGGGGACTTTTCCAACAACCACCGCCGGGGCGGCGATACGCCTCATCTGCTCATCGGTTTACGCTTCCACGGTATACCCCAATATGATTGACAGAACATAGCGTCTCAAGTAGTGCTATGGAATCGGTTGAAACAAGGCTTTCCACCTCGCTTCCGGAGGATGCGCCCGAACGCCATGATGCCGGACTTAAGCCCCGAAGAATCAGAGATGGTGCGCCGCGCGCGTCGGATTGCGCGCGAGGACATCCTCCCCATCGCCGCGGCGAGGGACAGGAACTACGCGCCGGGCGAGGCCTATCCCTGGCATATCGCGGACAAGCTGGACGCCGCGGGTCTCAGGACGCTCACCGTGCCCGGGAAATTCGGCGGCTTCGGCGCGCGCCATCTGGTGCAGGCCATGGTGGCCGAAGAGATCGCCTACGGCGACCTAGGCGTCGCCGTCTCGATGGATCAGACCTACAAGTTCACGCAACTGCTCACGAACGAGACCACGCAGACGCAGCGCGACCTGTACCTGGACGACTTCATGAACGACCCGAGGGCGCTCCTCGCCCTGGCGACCACGGAACCCCAGAGCGGAACCGACACCTTCCTCATGTACGACGCGCCGGGCGCCGGCCCGCGCATGACGGCGAAACAAGAGGGCGATTTCTATATCTTAAGCGGCACCAAGCACTACATCAGCAACGGAGGACTTGCGAAGTACTACTTCATCTTCGCGAGGACGGCGCCTGAAAAAAAGATGAGCGAGGGACTCACCTGCTTCCTCGTGCCGCGCGACACGGAAGGCTTCGAGATCGGAGAGGCGCACTCGAAGCTCGGCAGGCGGCTCCTCCAAAACGGCGAACTCGTGCTCAGGAACTGCCGCGTGCCCGCGCACAACCTCTTCGGCGAGTGGAACGGGGGCCTCTCCATCCTGAAACGCATGGTGAGCGGCGCGCTCATTCCGGTGATGGGCCCCTCGCGCCTGGCCTACGACCTCGCGCGGGCGGCGGCGCAGGAGAACGGCGCGGCGGATGAGCAGTGGGCGCAGATGGCGCTCACGGAAATGTATATGCTGATTGAAGCGGCGCGGACCTACCTGTATTCTGCGGCATGGCATGCGGAAAAGCCGACGGACGATTCGAAACGCCGCCTGATGTCCAAGGTGTTCGCCTCCGAAGCCGGCATCAGGGTATGCCGCACCGCGATGGAGATCTGGGGGAGGACGGGCGCGGCCTGGCACGACGCCAGGCCGCCGCCCGAGAAATGCTGGCGCGACGTGCTGAGCTATCTGCACGGCTTCGGCACGAACGAGGCGGTGAAGCTCAAGGCCGCGCCGCTTCTCGCCCCCGCCGGCGTGGATGAATGGTAAACTGAAAAATACGAGGTTTTTCGTCACATACACGAGAAGGAGACTGCAATGCCCGCATACAAGAAATCGGACGCACGCGCCTACTGCAAGGAGAACATGCAGGGAATCTGGGCCGCCATCCCCTACCCCTTCGATGAGAACGACAACATCGACGAGGCGGGCCTGCGCGCCGACATCCGCCATTACATCGACGACCTCGACATCAAGGGATTCTTCGTCGGCGGGTTGATCGGCGAATTCTGGTGCCTCACCAAGGAGGAACGCCTGCGCGGCCAGGCGATCGCCTGCGACGAGGCGGGGGACGTGCCCATCATCGCGCATACCGGCCACACCTCGGCCAAGGAGGCCATTGAACTCACCAACGCGGCGATCGAGGCGGGCGCGACCTACGCGATTCTGGCGAACCCCTATCTCGGCGCGCAGGGGATACCCGAGCGCGTGCGCGCTTATTTCCGGGAGTTCTGCAGCAACGTGGATATCGGCGTGTCCCTGTTCAACACGGCGGCGACCGGCTATTCCCTCTCGCCGGGCCTCGTCCGGCAGATCGTCGACGACAACGAGAACATCTGCTGCATCAAGAACGCGCAGCCCAAACCCCACTGCGACGGGGTGCGCGAGGCCGTGGGCGAGAACATCGTCGTCAGCGACCCGATGGAGACCCAGTGGTTCTTCAGCCGGGCCTATCACAAGCAGCAGACCTTCATGAGCGGCCCCGATCCGTTTCTCATGCAGCGCACCGGCAACCTGGGCATGCAGCGATACACCGACCTGATCGACGAGGGGAACCTCGAGGAGGCCTGGACCGCGCGCGAGTCCATGAACCCGATGCGCCGCGTGGCCGACAAGTGGCTGTGGGAACCCTGGACGCGGGGCGCGTTCCCCATCGCCGCGCTCAAGAACTGGATGGACCTGATGGGCATGCACGGCGGCCCCACACGCGCGCCGATGATCCCCCTGAGCGCGGATGAGAAAGCGGAATTGACCTCGGATCTCAAGAGCGTGGGCCTCATCGACTAGCCCCGGCCCAAATTCCGCGTTCATAAGGATTCGACGCATGGATTTCGCTTCCGGGGAGGCCACTCTCGCACTTCAGGGCCTGGCGCGCGATTTCGCGCGTCAGGAAATCGCCCCGCTCACGGATGCGCTCGATCAGGAAAAAGACCCGGAGAAACGCTTTCCCGGGGAGGTTCTGGACAAAGGCGACGCCCTGGGCCTGCGCACCCTCTCCGTACCCGAGAGCCTTGGCGGCGGGGGCGCCGGTCTGCTCAGCCTTAGCTTCGTGGCGGAGGAGATCGGCTGGGGGGATTTGGGCGTCGGCGTCATCTACGCGCAGGACTGGGCGCTCGCAATCGCCGTATCCCGACTGTGGGATGAAGCGGGGTTCGCGGCTTTCGCGGAGAATTTCGTACAGGATCACGCGCTCCATCTGGCCCATGTCAGAACAGCCGCTACACCAGCGCCCGAGGATAAAAGCCCCTATCCCTCCGACGCGCGCCAGGGCGCATCCATCGAGAAAGATGGCGACGGCCTGCGCCTTAGCGGCGGCGCGCGTCATGTGCTGAACGGCGCGGCCGCCGGTCTGTTTCTCCTGGAATCAGACTCCGCAAATGAGAACGAGCGGCGTATTTTTCTACTGGAAAACCGGGATGGCTCAGGGGTCGAGGTCGCCCGTTATCATGACCCGATGGGCATGCGCGCCTGCCCGGACGTCGATCTGCGCTTCGAGGACGCGCAGCCCGGCCATCCGCTCGATTGCGCGGAGGAGAAGTGGCGGGACGCTACGCACGCCCTCCGCATCCTGCCTGCGTCGGCGGCGGTCGGATGCGCGAGAAAATCGCATGAGCACGCACACGACCACGCAAGAGAGCGCGTGCAGGGGGGAAAACCCATCATCGAGCACCAGACGGTGGGCTACATGCTTTGCGATAACCTCATGGAGCTCGACGCCGCCAGAAGAAGCCTCCAGGCGGCGGCATGGGCGGCGGAGCATGGTGAGAAAGCTGAACCCTGGCGGAGTTTTCTCGCAAAGGCCTTCGCAACCGAATCGTGCGAGCGTGTCGCGCGCCGCGCGATGGAGGTCTGGGGAGGGGCGGGCTACATGACCGAAGCGCCCATGGAAAGGCTGGTGCGCGACGTCGTGGCTTTTTCCCACGCATTCGGTATGGGCCACGCCGCGCGCTCCGCCGCGATGGGGCTGCTATAAGTGCTATAAGATAAACCGTGAATGACGCGATGACGCCAAATCATGGAGGGTGTGGAATTGAGTGAGAGAATCGCCTACGTAAAAGGCCGGTTCGTGCCGGAATCAGAAGCGACCGTGTCCATCCTGGATCGGGGCTTCCTCTACGGCGATGGCGTGTACGACGCATCGCGCACGTTCAATGGGCAGCCTTGGCACCTGCGGGCGCACATCGACAGGCTCTATCTGTCTTGCCGCTACGCGCGGCTCGACCCCGGCATGGATGCGGACGAGATGGAAGCCCTCACCATGGACCTCATCGAGCGAAACCGCGGCGTATACGCCGAGGGGGAGGAGTTCCGCATCAACCACTGGGTGACGCGGGGGGGCGGCGTCAGTTCCGCCGCCACCCACACGCACGGGGCGCACACGCTGGTCATCTTCACCCTGCCGATGGACTACGCGCGCTACGCCCACGGCTACAGGGATGGCGTGCCCTCGGTCGTCACCGGCGTGCGCCGCATTCCGCCCGAGTGCCTCGAACCGCGCGCCAAGGTGGGCAACAAGATGAACCACGTGCAGGCCGACTTCCAGGCCGCCGAGGCGGGCGCGTGGCCCATTATGC
The DNA here is from genome assembly GCA_009839615.1 of Nitrospinota bacterium. Lineage (GTDB taxonomy): Bacteria > UBA8248 > UBA8248 > UBA8248 > UBA8248 > Bin107. The sequence goes on along the minus strand of VXPH01000113.1, from coordinate 19,210 downwards.
TCGACATCCAAGGCTTCGTGGCCGAAGGATCGGGCTACAACTGCTTCTTCGTGAGAGACGGCGAAATCCTGACGCCTACGGATCACAACTGCCTGGTCGGCGTCACGCGCACCCACGTCATCGACATGGCGAAGGAACTCGGCATCCCGGTCCGCGAGACGAACCTCACGCGCTACGACCTGCTCATCTCGGACGAGGCCTTCCACACCGGGAACAGCATCTGCATCCTGCCGGTATCCTCGGTCGACGGCACTAGGATGGCGCACGGCGCGCCCGGCCCCGTCACCAGGCGCCTCATGGACCTGTGGGCGAGCCAGGTGGGATGCGACTGGGCGGCGAAATCACTGGCCGCCGTCGAGGGGGAGTGAGCAGGCAGTCCCATCCCTTTTCCGGGGCCGAACGACCTCCACTCTTCATGGAGCGGCGTGCGGCGGGCAGTACACGGAGCATACAGCGCGTTTTCCCGCCTTTCTGTTCCCCCCGCCGTTCCCGCTCCTTCCTGTAGTCATTTCCCCTCAATCCCGATATATTGTGCGCCACCGATTATCCATTCTGCGTCTTCGCATTGCGCGCGGAGATTCTCTCGGGAGGAGACTCGCATGAAGGCCATGGTGTTGAGGGAAAAAGGCGCGCCCTTTTCTTTTGAAGACGTGCCCGACCCCAAGCCCGGGGAAGGCGAGGCCGTGGCGCGCGTCATCGCCTGCGGCTCGGGCCTCACGATCCACCACGCGCGCGCGGGCCGCGCGGAGATCGATTATCCCATGATCATCGGCCACGAGGTGGTGGGCGAGATCGTCGAGACGGGCGGCGGGGTCTCGAACGTGAAGGCGGGCGACGTCGTCACCTTCCACTGCTACCTCACGTGCGGGCATTGCCGCTGGTGCCAGGTGAACAGGGAGCCCATTTGCGACAACATGGCGGGCTTCGTCGGCAGGCACCGGGACGGCGGCTACGCCGAATACATCAACCTCCCCGCGCGGAACTACGTCCACATACCCGACGGCCTGGACTACAAGGCCCATCCCGCTGAAGTCGCCGTCATCTGCGACGCCATCGTCACCCCTTATAAAGTGCTGCGCCGCGCGCGGATCGAGCCGATGGAGACCGTCGCCGTCATCGGCGCGGGCGGCGGCGTGGGCATCCACATGGTCATGCTCGCCCGCTGGGCGAACGCGCGCGTCATCGCCGTGGACGTCTCCGAAGAGAAGCTCGCCAAGTGCATGGAACTCGGGGCGGAGGCCGCCGTGGACGCCTCGAAGGACGACGTAACCGAGGCCCTCCTCGAACTCACCGGGGGCCTGGGCGTGAACGTGGCTATCGATTTCGTCTCCCAGGACACCACGCTCGAGGCCGCGGCCGAAGCCCTCGACAAGGGCGGCCGCCTGGTGACGCTGGGCGGCTTCACGCCCAAGCCGTTCCGCCTCTCCGCCGGGAGCCTCCTGAACGGGGAACTCGAAATCATGGGCAGCCGCTCGTTCACCAAACAGGAGATCATCGAATCACTCGAACTCTGCGCGCGTGGAGACGTCTGGCCGCTCGTGACGGAGACCTACCGGCTCGAGGAGGCCGAAAAAGTGCACGAACGCCTCGAAGCCGGCGCCATTACCGGCCGCGCGGCCATCGTGATGGACTGAACCTTTTTCACCTGAACCCGAAAGAGAGCGATGGATTTCACCCTCACCGAAAGACAACTCGAACTGCAGAAACTGGCGCACGACTACGCCCGGAACGAACTGAGGCCCCACGTTCGCGAGCGCGAGCGGATAACGGACCCCGCCGAGCGGTTCCCCTGGGACATCCTCGAGACCGGGAGCAGGCTGGGTTTAAGGACGCTCTCCATCCCCGAGGAGAGGGGCGGCGGCGGGGCCGACATTCTCACGCTCTGCATCGTGGGCGAGGAGATCGGCTGGGGGGACCTGGGCGTGGCCGTCACCTTCGACCAGACCTGGAAGGTCATTCATTTTCTCGACATCGTCTGGAACGAGTCGCAGCGCGCGAAATTCCTGCCCGCGTTCCTGGAGGATCACCGCTTCCACCTCGCCGTGGGGATGACGGAACCCGAGAAGGGTTCCGAGAACTTCATCCCCGAAGAAGGCCCCCATCTCGGCGTCCGCACGAGCGCGGTGCGCGACGGGGCGGACTGGGTCATCAACGGGGTGAAGCGCTACATCAGCAACGGGGGTATCGCCAAACTCTACGTGCTCGTCTGCCGCACGGATCCCACCGTCGGCGTATCGCAGGGCGTCACCTACTTCATGGTGACGCCGGACATGCCGGGGTTCACCATCGGCAAGATCCACGAGAAGATGGGCCAGCAACTCTCCCAGAACGCGGAACTCATCTTCGAGAACTGCCGCGTATCGGACGATTACCGCGTCACGGCGGTAGGCGGCGGCGTGGCGGCCCGCTCGGGTCCGTTCTCGCGCGGCTCGGTCATCGAATCCGCCGCCACGAACCTGGGCCCCGCCCGCGCCGCCTATGAGGACGCGCTCGAGCACGCCAAAACGAGAATCCAGGGCGGAAAACCCATCATCGAACACCAGGGCGTGGGCTTCATGCTGGCGGACTGCTTCATCGAGTACGAGGCCTCGCGCCGGATGCTCCACTACGCCGCCTGGCGGGCGATGCGCGATAACTACGACCCCAAGCTCGGCTACATGGCCAAGGCGTATACTTCCGAAGCCGGTTTCCGCATCGCCACGCGCGCGCTCGAGGTCTGGGGCGGGACGGGCTACATGACGGAAGCGCCGATGGAGAAATACCTGCGCGACGTCATCAGCTTCCTCCACTCGGCGGGCACCAACCAGGCGCAGCGAATCCGCGCCATGAAGTATTTCTAGTCGCCGAGCGCATGTTTGCGTCGCGATTCTCATTCTCTTGAGGGCGCAAGCCCCGAAAGGCAAGGTGCAGCATGAACAAGAAGATCGCCGTACTCGGCGCAGGGGCCATCGGGGGCAGCGTGTCCGCCGACTTGACCGACGCAGGCCTCGACGTCACCGTCATCGACCAGTGGCCCGAGCACGTGGAGGTGATGCGCGAGAAGGGCCTGCACGTCCAGATGCCCGACCTCGACCTCAAGACGCCGCCCCTGCGCGCGCACCACCTGTGCGAACTCGCCTCGCTAAGGACGACCTTCGATATCGTCCTGCTGATCGTCAAATCCTACGACACGCGCTGGATGTGCGAACTCATCAAGCCATACCTCAAGAGCGACGGGGTATTCGTCGGGGCGCAGAACAGCATGAACAACGAGGTGATCGCGTCGGTCATCGGGCGCGAGCGCGTGGTGGGCTGCTGCGTGGAGCTGTCTGCGGAGATTTTCACGCCCGGCATCATCCAGCGGAACACCCCCCGCAAGGGCACCTGGTTCGCCGTAGGGGAGCTGGACGGATCGGTCACCCCGCGCGCCGAGGAGGTGCGCGACATCTTCGCGCACGTCGCCGTCACCGAACTGAGCACAAACATCGAGGGCACCAAGTGGACGAAGCTCATCGCCAACTGCATGACGATGGGGCCCTTCGGGCTGCTGGGCCTCAAGAACGCGGAGACCCGCGAACTTCCGGGCGTCATCGACCTCTCGGTCGGACTCGGCAAGGAAGCGATGGCGGTGGGCGAGGCGCTGGGCTACGGGGTGGAACCCGTGTTCGGCCTCTCCTCGGATGATTTCGCGGGTTCGGACGATCAGGTGCTCGTCACGGCCATGAAGACGCTGCTCGGCCACGTGGGGCCGCGTTCGCGCACCGCGCCGATTCAGGACCACATCAAGGGCAGGAAGAGCGAGATGGAATACATCAACGGACTCGTCTCGCGCCGGGCGAGAGAACTCGGCATCCCCACTCCCTACAACGACGCGGTGACCGAGATCGCGCGGATGATAGACGACGGCGAAATCGAGATGGGCCGTCCGAACTACGATCTTCTCCAGGCGAAAATCGCCGAACTGGTCTAGGCCGTACGCCTGCCGCCGAAATACAGAGGATATGCGCCGTGCCCTTTTACCGCTGGGACGACATGAAGAAGCGCAACATCGTCTCCACCACGGATTCGCGCGGCGCCATGGTTCTCGGCGCGTTCACCACCCTGACGCGCCAGGAGCAGCCGCCCGGCAAGGCGACCCGTCCGCACAGCCACGGCTGCGAGCAGATAATCCACATTTTAGAGGGCGTCGGCCGGTTCCGCGTCGGGGAGGAGGAGAAGACCCTGGGCGCGGGCGAGGTGGTCCACATCCCCCTGGGCGTGGAGCATGAACTCGAAAATCCGGGGCCTGGCGTTCTCGTCTATCTTTCGTTCAAGAACCGCTCCGAAGACTGGCCGCCGCGAGAAGCGCTCGCAAGCGAAGCGGAGGGGGAAACCTCGTAAAGGCAACCCTCTGCTCCCTTGTCGAGTCTGTTGAAAAAGTCCATAAAGGGTCCGCACTGAATTTCACTCCCCCCTTGAGGGGGAGTCGAAGAGGCCGAGCGCCTTTTGCGAAGGCCGATTCGGTGGGGGGTGAAATGCGCTTTCTCGCCACTCCGGCTCATACCCCCCACCGGTTCGCTTGCGGGCTTCGCCCTTACCTCACCGTCGGGCTTTCCCCTCGGGAAGCCCGACCCTCAAGGGGGGAGTGGACTTCAAAAGCGTGCGCCTTCAAGGGCTTTTCCAACAGCCCCGGGAGAGCCGAACCGGATGAAAATTTCCACAAGGAGACAGCAGCCATGATCGATCCTTTCCGCATGTGCGCCGTGCCGCGCGTGCGCTTCGGCAGAGGCGAGGCCGCCTCCATCGGGGATGAGGCGAAGAGCCTGGACATGACGCGCCCCATGCTGCTCACAGACCCCGGGCTTTCGGGCGCGGGCGTGCTCGGCCCCGTAACGGATGGCCTCGATGCGGCGGGCGTCCAATACCGCCTCTATGAAGACGTGGAGCCCAACCCGTCGGACCCGAGCATCACGCGCGCACAGGCGTTTTATGAGGCGAACGATTGCGGCGGAATCATCGCCGTGGGCGGGGGAAGCGCCATCGACACCGCCAAGGCGATGGGGGCGCTGCTCGCGAACGGCGGAAAGATAAGCGACTACTACGGCGCGGACACGGTGGAAAAATCCATTCCGCCCTTCATCACCGTCCCGACCACGGCGGGCACGGGCAGCGAGGTGACGCGCGCCTCCATCATCACCGACATCGAGCGCGGCACCAAGTCGAGCATCCACTCGGACGCGCTCTACGCCGACGTGGCCGTGGTGGATTCTTCGCTTCTCGCCACGCTGCCCAAATTCTTCGCCGCGGGCGCGCTGATGGACGCACTCACGCACACGGTGGAATCACTCGGCTCCCCGCGCGCGAACCCCTGGACGCAGGCGCTCTGCTTTCAGTCAATCGGCCTGATCGGCCAGAACGCGCGGCGCTTCGTCGCCGATCCTGCCGACCCAAGCGCCGCCGACCCCCTTGCTCTCGCTGCGTGCCTCGCGGGCGCTTCGTTCACGAACACCGGACTCGGCATCGTGCACGGCCTCACGCACCCGGTCTTCAACTTCTTCGGCGGCCACCACGGCACCACGAACGGAATCCTCCTCGCCCCCGTGATGCGCTTCAACCTGCCCGCCATGCGCGATACCTACGCCCGGCTGGCGCCGCTGCTGGCGAATCCCGAGGAGGGAGCGGACGAAACGCAGGACGCGGAACTCAGCATCGAGCGCGTCCGCGCCCTGGCGGATGACATCGAGGTTCCCGAATCACTCGCGGCCATCGGCGCAGAGATGGAATATCTCGATCGCATGGCGCACGAGGCGGCCGCCAGCACCACGGTGGCGACGAACCCCGTGCCCGCCGACGCGGAAGACATGAAGCGGATTTATCTGGAATTGATGTAGGTTTCCCGGCGGCTCACGGAACCCACCGGCGCGCTTCTTCTCTGATCGCCCGCGCCTTATCGGTCCCTTCCATCACCAGGTTCTCCGACGGCGGGCTCCCGCTGAATTTCTCGTTGCGCCAGCAATGGTAGCGAAGCGCCTTTGGATACGGCGTCAGGTCCATCGCCTCGAAATAAGAGGCGGGCACCTCGCCGGGCTTGTGGGGGTCCATGCGGTCTTTCTCGTAAATCATCGTGCGCTTGATGACGCGCCACCGACCGTCCCTGCGCTCGAACAAATCCACCACGCTGCTCCAGGTCGAGAAATCGAAAACATAGCCGTCCATCGTCCGCCTCTGGTGGAGGGTGAGGTAATACTCGCATACCCCGCGCTCCCCGTTCACGCGGGTGCGCGCGTTGCCCGCGATGTGCTTCTGGGTGTCGTCGGGGTGATGTCCGCCCATCATGTCGCGCGATTCGGTGATGAACGCATGCGCGTTGCCCATGAACCATGAGGTGGTGATATCTGCATCCGGATGGAAGCAATCCAGCAGACCATCCCAGTCGCCCGAATCCCGGCAGTCGTGCGAGAACATGGAGACTTCCATCATCTCGAGTTTGTCAGCCACTGCGCGCAGCCTCGCATCATCACTCATTGAATCTTCTCCTCTCGCGAGCCAACGCCCGCTTTCGCTGTTTTTCATCCTTCTGTCGAATCTACAAAACGGTTCGCGCGCCGATGGCCGGCTCGCCGTGCCCCAGGCCGGGAAGCTCCCATACGCCTGCGCCCACCGGGTTCCCCTCTCCCTGGATGTTCGCGTCGATCACGTAGGGGCGCCCGGCCTTCACCGCCTCATCCACCGCCTCGCTCAAATCGACGGCCTTGTCCACCCGCACGCCCGTGATGCCGGCGGATTCCGCCATGGCGGCGAAATCGGGATTATACGGCGTAGCGGAGGCGTGCTCCTGGAAATCGGTGGCCAACTCCCGGCCGCCCAGGTAGCCGCGCTGAAGCCCGCGAATGGAGGCGAAGGCGTAGTTGTTCCAGACGACCCAGACGGCGGGGATGTCGTATTCCACCGCCGTCATAATGGCGCTCAGGTGCATGGCGAAGGCGCCGTCTCCGCACACCGCCACGCAGGGCCTCTCCGGGGCGGCCAGCTTGGCTCCGAGCACGCCCGCCACGCCGAAGCCCATCGCGCCGAACCCCATGGAGCCGATGAGGGATTGCGGCCCCCTGGGGCGGCAATACTGGATCAGCCAGTTGTGGTGAATGCCGACGTCGCTGACGATGATGGCGTCATCGGGCAGCGCCCTGTCGATTTCATGCGCCGCCCGCTGGGGGTGGATGGGTTCGGTGTCCTCGCGGTAGCCGGGCGCCGTGAACTCCTCCCACTCGTTTCGCCAGCCGTCGATGCTGCGAAGCCAGTCCGCCCGCGCCGGGGGATTTCCGCGTCCGTCGCACCGAGCGCTTCACCTACCTGATCGAGAAAGACGTCCACGTCCGCCATCAATCCTAAGGCCACCGGGTAGTTCCGCGCGATTTCTTCTGGATCGATATCCACGTGAATCAGCTTCGTCGGCGGGATGTTGAACGAATAGCCGGGCAGCCAGCTGCTCGAGGTGCGGTCGTCGAAGCGAACGCCGAGCGCGAGCAGTACGTCCGCCTGGCGCGCGGCGTGGTTCGCAGGATAAGTCCCGTTTCTGGCGATGAGCCCCAGGGCCAGGGGATGACTCGCGTCGATGGCGCCCATCCCGCTCGATGAGCACGCCACCGGGATGTTCAGCCGCTCGGCGAGCGCGACCATCTTCGCCGCCGCGCCCGCGTATTTCACCCCCTGCCCCACCAGGATCACAGGCCGCTCGGCGGAGGAAAGCATTTCGACAACCTTTTTCACGCCGTCGGGGTCCGCCCCGCAACGGCAGGAAATGTTCGCGTTCCACTCCGACGCCTGGGGCATATCGACCTCGGTTTCCTCCTTGAAGACGTCGAACGGCACGTCGAGCACGACGGGGCCGCGCCTGCCCGTCATCATCGTCTTCCACGCCTGGCGCGTGAACTGGGGCACCATCTCCGCCCGCGTGGGCTGGTACACCCGCTTGCAATACGCCTGCACGGTCGAGGGGAAATCCGCCTGGTAGTGGCGGTAGGTCTCCTGAAACGCGCCCCGGTTGAACTGGTTGGTGGGGATGTTGCCCGTCACGGCCAGGAAGGGCACCGAATCGAAAAAGGCGTTCGCCAGGGAAATCGGCATGTTGGCCGAACCCGGCCCGCAGGAGGTGAACGTCGCCACCGGCTTGCCCGCCACGCGGTAATACACGTCGGCCATGAAGCCAGAGAGCGACTCGTGGCGCACCGAGAGCGTCTTGATCTCGTCAGATCGTTCATGGAGCGCGTCCAGAAAGCTGATGTTCCCGTGGCCGCACAGGCCGAAAATGTAGGGAACCTCTTCCTGAATCAGGTAATCGACGATGATCTGGCCACCATTCATGCGAGTCAAAATATGGCTCCTCAGGAGGGAATCAGAAAACTACCGGGGAAGCATCTTCCGGAAAACATAGAGCGATACACCGGGCCTTAACCAGGATGATGCGGAAACATGAACGCCCGAACTACCAGCCTGACGGTTCGTTCTCGAAAATACCGAGCGATTCGAGCGTATTTCGCGTGTGGGCCTTGGCGTCGTCGTCCAAGGGGAGGATGGGTTTCCGCGTCTCGCCGACGGGCCGGCCCATGAGCTCCATCGCGTATTTCACCGTCGCGGGGTAGTTCGTCTGCAACAGGTGCAGGAGAATGTCCATTTTGTATTGCAGGGTGCGCGCTTTTTCATAATCCCCCGAGACGCAGGCGTCGAAGAGAGAAAGAACCATCTTGGGGGCGACCTCCCCGCAGTTGGAGAACGACCCCGAACCGCCGACGGGAATCGACGTGAGGAGCCATTCGATTCCGGTGAACACGGAAAAATCCGATCGAGCGGCGGACGCGATTCGGCACGCGCCCGTAAAGTAGTTCATGTCGAAGCTCGCGTCTTTCAAGGCGTGCAGGTTCGGGAGTTTTTCGAGCATCTCTTCGAGCATCTCATGGGAGATGGTCACCTGGAGACTCGGGTTGTTGTAGGCGATCAAGGCGCTGTCCACGCACTTTCCCATCGTGAGGAAATAATCCAGATGGGCTTCGTGCCCCGGCTTCCAGTGATAGGGCGAGAGCACGACGATTCCCATTGCGCCTGCCGCCTCTGCGTGCCGCGCCAGGTCGATGGAAATGTCCGGTCCCGAAGCGGTCACGTTCACGAAGGCAGGCACGCGGCCCGCCGCAGCGTCCACCAGCAGACGCGCCAACTCCTTGCGTTCGCGCTCGCTCAGGTTCAAGGACTCGCCGATGTGCATGGGATGGGCGATGAAGGGAAACCCCTGTTCGATCAGGAAATCGACTTGCCTGGCGAAAGTGTCGTAATCGACGCCGCCATCAGCGTTGAGCGCCGTCGTGGGCGCTCCCATGATGCCCTTGAGCTTCATCCGGTCTCCCTCCCCCTGGGTGGTGGATCCCGAAACCCATGCGCTCCAGGCGCCTTTCTGTCTCCGAGCCTCGTTCTCTTCGCTAGACCGAGAGCTCTTCCAGGCTTCCGAGCTTCCTGAAGACAATCGTTCCCAGCAGGAGGAGCGCGGTCTGAACGAGGGCGAATGCCGCCACGACGCCCAGGGCCTCGTTTTCCTGCAGGATGTAGAGCGCCACCGCCATGGGCGCGCTGTCTTCGGTCGCCAGGAGAACGGACACCGGCAACTCCCGGATGAACATGATGAACAGCATGAGATAAGCCGCGAATATGCCCGGCCTCAACAGCGGAACGGTGATCTTCCTTATCGTCGAAACGAACGAGGAGCCGCAGATCCTGGCGCTTTCTTCGAGTTCGGAACTGAGCGACTGCAGCACCGAAGATATGGTTCTCAAGCCATAAGGCAGGTAGCGCGTCATATACGCCATCATGAGCAACAGCATGGGCAACGCATACAGGGGCGTCTTGATCCATGTGATGAGGAAAGCCATGCCCATGATGAGGCCCGGCACGCCGATGGGCAGGGTGCTCAGGTAATCGACCGCGCCGCTGAGCTTCTTGTTCCTGCCCCTGAGAATCACCATGGAGAGGAACGTGCACAGGACCACCGTGATGAATCCTCCCACAAGCCCGAGAATGAGGCTGTTCTTGGTGGCGCGAACGGCGTATTCGTATTCGAACAGGACGTAGGCCCAGTTGTAGATGGAAAGCTGGCTCCAGCGGAATCCGCCCAGCCAGGCGCGGTTGAACGACGCCAGAAGGAGCGCTCCCAGCGGGAGGATGACTGCCAGAAGAACGTAGAAACAATTGATGGCGAGCGCGACGTATTTCCAGGGTCCCAGAGACACCCGGCTGGGGCGATAGCCTTTCCCCGTCACGGTCACGTAACTTCTCGGCGCGATGATCTTCCGCTGGATGAAAAGGCCCAGGGCGGTGAACACCATCAGGACGCTTCCCAGGGCGGCCGCCCCGCCGATGTCCAGCGGGTATTCTTCCATCTTCGTGTAGATGATCGTCGAGAGCGTGGATATTCTCGCGATCGGACCCAGGAGACTGGGCACGCCGAATACGCCCATGCTCACCACGAAAACGATGACCGCGCCGGAGAGCATGGCGGGCGTGGAAAGCGGAATCGTCACCCGCAAGGCCGTGCGCAAGACGCCGGTTCCGCAAACCCGCGCGGATTCCTCGAGAGCGGGGTCCATCCGGTTCAAGGAGCCTATCGTAAAAAGGTACATGTAGGGCGTATAAAACAGCGCCATCACCATGACGATCCCGCTCATCGAATAGATGTTGAAAGGCGGGGTCGACAACCCGAAGAGGTCGATCATCCAGCGGTTCAGGATACCCGTCCTCGGGGCGGCCAGCGCCCACCAGGCGACGGCCCCCAGGAAGGAAGACAGGAAGAAGGGTATCAGGGTCAACGCCTCCAGAGTCCTCCGGAAAGGCATGTCGGTGCGCGCATGGAACCAGGCGAGCGAAACGCCCGTCAGGCATGAGAAAACCGATGTTCCCAGCGCAATGATCAGGGTATTCAGCGAAGCGTCGAACACTTCAGAAGTGGAAAAAGTCTTCGTGAAGTTCGTGAAGGTGAATATGGATTTTCCGGCTTCGGGGTGAGTCACGAACGCGCTGTACAGAAACACCGATACGGGAAGAATGGCCAGAACGGTGAGCAGGCCGAGCGAGCCGAGTTTCAGCGAATTTTCAGAGTTGAAGAACCTCCCCGCAGGAGAGGAGGCCGCAACGGGGGCGCTTGCCCCGACGCCACGGGCCTCCATCTCCGATTTCGATGCGTTGCTCAATTTCCGATTCTCCGGGAATTACACACCATTACTTCTTCGTTCCCGAACCGAACACCTCAATGAACTCCGCCTTCCATTTCTTCACGTCCGCGGGCGTGATTTTGCTCCAGTCGGTCGGGATGACGTTGATCTTGTCGATCGGAGGCGCAATGCCGTCTTTCGCCAGGATGAGTTTGTTGATCTTCTCATCCTTGTGCGGCGGAAGCGGCCTGCCGGAATTGAGCGGATTATAATTGAGGAGCATGTGATGGCCCCTCACGCTCCGCCAGTAGTCGACGAACAGCTTCGCCATGTTGGGGTTTTTCGCCTTCGCCATGATCACCGAGCCGATGGGCAGCGCCACCACGCCTTCTTTGGGGTAGATGGGGTCCATCTTCACGCCGGCTTTCTTCGCAATCCAGTTATGCCGGGCCATGATCGTGGTTCCGAGCCAGTACTCCCCCGCCATGAGGGAGCGCCTCTGCGCCGACCCTCTCGCCATCACGCCCGCGCCCGCAGCGCTCAATTTCTGGAAGTAGCTCTTCGGCAGCCGCTCGCGAAGTCCCTTGTACCAGAGCGTGTACGTCTCGGAGGGCCTCGCATCGCCGACCAGCACCTTGCCCTTAAACTCGGGTCTGAGCAAATCATACCAACTCGTCAGCTTGACGTCGCCCGCCAAATCCCGGTTGACGGCCATCGTGTTGATTTGCCCATCGGACACCCAGTAGCCGTCGCCGTTCATGTTCGCCTTTTCGGCCAGGTCGTAATGCTTGTCTTCGGGCGAGACGTATTTCATCAAATGCCCGCGCCGTTTCATCGAGTGCAGCCAGGAGGCCGCGGCGAGCACGACCACGTCGACGGAGAGCTTGTCCGCCTTGATCTCCTGCTCGAAACGCTTGATGAGCGTACCGGAACGCCTGTTGGCGAAACGGAATTTCACGTTCGGCAGTCCGTAGAGTTCCTTGAAGGCTTTTTCCATCGCCTTGGCCGCTTTCACGGGAGCGAGGTTCGTGGCCCAGGAGAAATTACCCTCTTTTCTGGCGCCTTCAATCAATTTGGCGACGCGGGCTTTTTCCGCGCCTTTGAGCTCCTTCAGGATAGGCGCCTCTGCGGCGCGGGCGGTCCCGCAAAGCGCAAATGTCCCCGCCAGGAATATCGCCGTCAACAACGCGCAACTCCATCTCGTCTTCATCAACCTCTCCCCCAAGTTATGAGTAAAAAACCGGTATCGACACGAGGAACCCTGCCTGCGCCCTCCCGTCAATCACGCAACACCACGCATCTTGAAGGTGATATGCTCATGGTGACGGGCTGACCGACGCGTATCTCCGCATCGCCACGAATGTGCACCCTCAATTCCAGACTGCCCGATTGAACCAGACAATCCCAGGATTGCCCGAGGTAAACGGCATCGCTCACCCGGCCCCTTAATACGTTATTGTCATTCGCCCCGTCTTCTGCGAACTCGATGTATTCGGGCCTCACGGTGACGAGCAAATCCGAGCCGCTTGGAATTTCGCGCTCGATTCCTTTCGCGCAAAGGATTTTCGACTGAAGAGAGGGCACATCCACCCAAAGGCCCTTGCCGTTCTCCATTTCGCCGGCCTTGCCTTCGAGAATGTTCGTCACGCCGATGAAGTCGGCGACGAAGCTGTTGGCCGGCTCGTTGTATGTGGCGTGCGGGTCGCCTTCCTGTTGTATCCTCCCGTCTCTCATGACGATGATCCGATCGCTCATGACCATGGCTTCGGCCTGATCGTGGGTGACGTAAATGGCCGTCAGTTTGAGTTCTTTGATCAGGTTCGCCAACTCGATCCGCATCCGTTCGCGCAGCTTCGCATCGAGGTTGCTCAGCGGCTCATCGAAAAGGAGAACGCGGGGATTGTAGGCCAATGCGCGTGCGAGGGAGACCCGCTGTTGCTGGCCGCCGGAGAGCTTTGTGGCGTTTCTCTCACCCAAACTGCCGAGGCCGACGAGCTCGAGCGCATTGGCGACTTTTTCGGTCACCTCCGCGCGGCTCGCCCCCTGGGCCTGAATGCCGTAAGCCACGTTCTCGGCAACCGACATGTGGGGCCAGATGGCGTAAGATTGAAAAACCATGCCGAGCCGCCGTTTTTCGGGCGGCAGGCAAACTCCGGTTCGGCTTGATGTAAACACCTCGTTCGCGATGAGGATGTCTCCCTCATCGGGAGTCTCGAGCCCCGCGATGCAGCGAAGCGTCGTCGTCTTCCCGCACCCGCTCGGTCCCAGCAGTGTGACGAACTCCCCCTCGCCCACGGTGAAACTGACGTTGTCCACCGCCAGGGTTTCTGTACCGAAGCGTTTCACCAAGTCCTTTACGACCACTTCCGCCATGCGAAGACCCTGTTCATGAATGCCGTTTATGTATTGAATGGTATTACATTATATACCAAGCTCTTAAAGATAGTAAGTCGCGCGCGCTTTTAATTCACAGAATGCCCGACTGCGGCATCCGCTTGCCCGGTTACGTGAGGAACCATATGAAACCCCTCGTATCCCGCCTCCACGATTTTCGCGCATTTCTTTGAATAGACGTCGAACCCGGCGATGTAGGGCATGAACACCCGCGGCTTGCCCGGAATGTTCGCTCCCAGATACCAGGAGGTGCACTGGTAACGAATCGTCTTGGCGGTCTCCTCGTTGTTGTGCGCCACCCAGGCGTCTTCCGCATCCACCGTGGCCTCGATGGATTTCATCCCGTTTTCACGCAGATACGCGAGACACGCGCCTATCCACTCGACGTGGTGATCGATGGAGGTCTGCATGTTCGTCAGAACCGAGGGGCTTCCGGGACCGGTGATGGTGAATATGTTCGGGAATCCCGCCGTCATGAGGCCGAGATAGGTGCGTGGGCCTTCCTTCCACTTATCCTGCAGGGTGCGACCGCCGCGCCCTCTGATGTCGATTCTGAGCAGGGTGCCCGTCATGGCGTCGAAACCCGTCGCCAGGATGAGGGTGTCGATGTCATACACTTGGCCCCCTGTCATCACCCCCTCGGGCGTTATTTTCTCGATGGGCGATTCGCTCACGTCGATCAGGCGCACGTTCGGGCGGTTGTAGGTCTCGAAATACTCCGTAATCACACAAAGGCGCTTGCAGCCGATGACCGTCGTGGGGCAAAGCAGTTCCGCGGTTTTCGGGTCCTTCACGATTTCCCGAATCTTGTTGCGGACGAATTCGCCCGCCATCTGGTTCGCTTCCTCGCTGTAGCGCAAATCCGTGAATGCCGAGAGGAAAGGCAGTCCCCCGTGCGCCCAGCGTTTCTCGAATTCGCGATCGCGTTCTTCCTCATCAACCTTCAAGGCCTCCTTGTCTCCAAAGGTCTGATCGAAACCGGTGGCCGAGCGCTTGGCCCTCGCCCTGATTTGCGGGTAGTTCGCCTTCACCTCGCGCGCGCGCTCCTCGCTGAGAGGGCCGTTTTGCGCGGGCACGGCGTAGTGCGCCGTTCTCTGGAAGACGAACACTTCGTCCGCTTCGCGCGCGATGACGGGGATCGACTGCATGGCGGAAGACCCCGTGCCGATGACGCCCACCCGCTTGCCCGAGAAATCCACCTTTTTATGCGGCCAGAGGCCTGTGTGGTAAACGGGGCCGTCGAAAGTGTCGAGCCCCTCGAAAGCGGGAATATTGGGGGAGGAGAGGCACCCGGTGGCCATCACGCAGAAGGTGGCCGATATTTGCTCGCCGGAGTCCGTCTCGACGACCCAGCGGCTCGCCTCCTCATCGAATACGGCGGAGACGATGCGCGTGTTGAATACGACATCCCTCTTCAAGTCGAAGCGTTCCGCCACATGGTTGACGTAGCGCAGAATCTCGGGCTGGCTCGCGTAGCGCTCGCTCCACTCCCATTCCTGCTGGAGTTCTTCGGAGAACTGATAGGAATACTGGACGCTCTCCGTGTCGCATCGAGCACCCGGGTAGCGGTTCCAGTACCAGGTGCCGCCCACGTCGCCGCCCGCCTCGTAGACACGCACCGTAAAGCCGCGTGAGCGCAGCCGGTAGAGCATGAAAAGCCCGGCGACGCCCGCGCCGACGATGAGGACGTCCAAGTCCGTTTTCGCCTCGTCTTTCAACTCTGAAACCCCTTATCCTTTTATATTTCAGCCCCTTAGGCCGAAATAAATTTTCACGTGCTTATCGAATTCCAGAAACATCGCGCCGCTTTCATAACGACTTGCTTGCGGTCATCAGGAGCGTTCCACGGCTCCTGCTCATCGACCGGACACCGGCGCCTCCCGGCGCATGGAGTAGAAATTTGTTGAAATTCGACACATCCTTGAATAGCATATGTTACATATGAATGACAGCGGTTGCCCGGACCGGCGCTGGGGGGCGAACGGTCTGGACCGGTTTATCCGGTCGCCGATTTCATTGCTGATGCACGGGTTTTGACATACGCGAGGGAAGAGGACTCAACACGGTGCGTCATTTCAGATCCTCGGATCATGCTTGCACTTCTGCGACATTCCGCCGGGATGGAGCGGACGGCCTCCCTCTCGCCAAGGTCGGGAAAAAACATCCGGACGTATTTACCCACGATAAGAATACGCTCCTGGTCCCATGCCTCACGATAACCTCACTTCGCTTATGTGTGTTTGGTTGCGAGGCGGGGCATTTCAGGGCCGGTTGCGGGAGCGGACGAGCGCCCCCGGCGCCGGGGGCGAACGGTCCGGCCCGGTTTTTCCGGCTGCCGGTTTCGTGATCGGTTCACGGGTTTTGACATACGCGAGGGAGGAGGACCCAACATGGCGCGTCATTTCATTCTGCTTCTATCCGCATTTCTCGTTCTGGGGTGTGGCTTCGGGATCGGCGGGAAAACCCCTCCTAGGATCGACCATTCGCGCACGACTTCGTTCGAAGACGGGGTTCTGACCATCAGCGCGACGCCGTTCGACAACCCCAACCGCAGGGTGTTCCTCAATACGCGGGACGATGCGCAGAGCGAGTTCGAGTTTCAAACGGACATGCCCGGTCATGTGGGGCGCGGGTGGACGCTCCTGCAGGAGGGAGGGCACGGGACAGACCCCTTCATCGGCTACGCGGTGGTGAGCTGGAACAGGGACGACCCGAGCGATTATCTCGCGGCCGGCTGGTGGTTTCATTTCAGGAACCAGCAACTCTCGGACGTCAACCCGTATCATGACGACACCGATGCCTATCTGTTCATCGACGGCCCTGAAATCAATCCCGAGTTCCCGCCGTCCCTGCCTGCAATGGGTACGGCGTCCTACAGCGGTGGTGCGGGCGGTCAGTACCTCTACAAGTACGGGGAAGAATGGCCGGGAGAGCTGAAGGGCAAGGTTGCCTCCCGGGAGTTCGCCGGGATCATAACGCTCACGGCGGATTTCGCCGCCGGGACCATAGGAGGCTGCCTGGGGTGTGTGGGTGATCTCACGGTGCAGCAACTGCATCTCAAGAGCGCTTTCGACAGATTCGAGCCCGAGCCGGTCGAACTGCTGGCGGACCCCAAAGACTACGAGGTACACATAGCGGCCACGGAATTCAACCCCGACGGCACGTTTCAATCCCGCGAAGGCGTAACGGTCACGCATCCCGGTCGTTCCGTCACGCAGCACCGGTACGTAAGCTGGGGAGGGGGGTTCTCGAATCGCCCGGACAGCGAGGGAAACCCTCGCCTTGTGGCCGGCTTCGTCCAGACGGTGCTTCAGGAGGAAGACGGCAGCCTTGCCCTCATCTCGGGCATATTCAACGCCCTGAGCAAGGATTTCCGGGCGGCGAATCCATAGGTGGCAGAAATGTCATTGACAAACACGTAAAAGCGCCAGGCAGAGGGGGCTTTGCTTTTTCTTGCCCCCCTGGCAAGGGGGTAGGGGGAGTTGCCTTTATGGGGTTTCTCTTTCAAGGGGGCGCGATCTCGTATTCCCTCCTCTTGAAGCCCGGCTCTCAACGGCTCCGTTCCACAAAAAACGCCCCGCTCCCGGAGGAGCGGGGCGAGAGGAATGCGGAGAGGGCCCTAAAGCGCCTTCAGCACGTCCTTCGTGTGGCCGGCCACCTTAACGTCCTTGAACACCTTCTCGATGACGCCGGTCTCGTCGATGATGTAGGTGGTGCGGTAGATGCCGTTGAACTTCTCGCCGAACAGCGTCTTCTCGCCGTAGGCCCCGTATTTGGATGAGATGAGGCCGTCGGGGTCCGCCAGCAGGGTGAAGTCGAGCTCCAGTTGCTCGGAGAACTTCTTGTGGCTGACCTCGTTGTCAGGACTCACGCCGATCACGGTCGCGTTCTTCTTGTGAATCCTTCCCAGCTCCTTGTTGAAATCCCGCGCCTCCGCCGTGCATCCGGGCGTGTTGTCCTTCGGGTAGAAGTACAACACGACCTTCTGGCCCTTGTATTTCGAGAGCCGGTGCACCTTGCCGTTCTCATCCCTCAAGGCGAAGGCGGGGGCTTTCGCTCCTTCTTTTAGCGCTGCCATTTCGCCCCCCTGTCGTTGCAGTACTAGAGTTCAAAAAACCACGCGTCTTGAGCCGCATGTTTGAGATAAAGCAGGAGTAATCGACGTTCGGGTGATTATAATGCCACAGATGAGAAGAGACTTCAAGCGCGCCCCGGGATTAGAGCCCCCAATCGCGGGCGTAGCGGAAATCGCGGTCGATGGTGCGCTGGCTGAGCTTGGCGATGAGCGGCAGGCGCCTCTTGTACTGGCTGCGCTGCACGAGCCGCTGGATGCCGTCCACGAGTTCGGGCGGGAAGCCCTCGCCCAGGAGCTCCTCGCGCGTGTAGCGGCGGTCGATCATCCGGTACAAGACGGCGTCGGCCACCTCGTAGGTGTAGCCGAGCTCCTGCTCGTCGGTCTGGCCCACCCACAAGTCCGCGCTCGGGGCCTTCTCCACCACCTGCGCGGGCACGCCGACGTGGCGCGAGAGCTGGCGCACCTGCGTCTTGAACAGATCGCCGATGGGGTTCACCGCGCTCGCCATGTCGCCGAAGAGCGTCCCGTAGCCGAGCAGGAGTTCGGTCTTGTTGCTCGTGCCCACCACCAGCGCGCCGAGGAAGGCTGAGTGATCATAGAGAATCGTCATCCGCTCGCGGGCCATCTTGTTGCCCCGGCGCAGGTTGTCCGCGTCCGGGAAGCGCTCGAAATAGGCGTCCACCTGGGGGGAGATGTCCACCACTTCGATTCGGATGTTGCTTTTCTCGGCCACCGCGCGCGCGTCCGCCTCGCTCTGGGGGTTCGAGAGGCGGTAGGGCATGATGACGCCGGTCACGTTCTCGGGCCCCATGGCGCGTGCGGCCAGGAATGCGGAGAGCGCGCTGTCGATTCCACCCGAGAGGCCCAGGACGAGCTTTTCCACACCCACCTTCGAGACCTCATCGCGAATGAAGCCCGCCAGCAGGCCGACGGCAAGGTCGCCGTCGAGTTCGAGTTCCGCCATCGCGTCTTCGATGAGTCCTTCGTCCAGCAAAACAAGTCTCCGGTATGAGAATTTCCCTGGTGACGCTCCGCCCCTATCATGCCTCCCGCCTGCCGGCTCTGCAACGGCTCGGGCCGATTGACCGCGCGCGAGGCGCGGGGATACCCTTCCCCCATTCATCCACAGCTTATCTGGAGTCCTTATGCCATATGTAGGAAACATCGAAGACGTCAAATGGGTTTACGACCCCGAAGAGGCGATGCGCCAGGGCTCGCCCATCCTTATCGACACGCCGAACCTGGAAGTGCGGGTCATTGTCCTTCCGCCGGGCGTCTACCCTCCCTATCACGCGCATCACGAGGAGATGGACGAGGGCTACCTCATCTATGGCGGGCGCGGGCTCATCCTCAACGAAGGTGCTACGTTCGAAGTCTCGAAGGGCGACGTGCTCCTGAACCCGCGCGGGGCGATGCACAACATGAAGAACATCGGCGAAGGAGAGCTGATAGAGTTCAACTTCCGGGGCGGGCGGATGCCGTCCGGCTTCCTGCTGCCCGAAGGCGACCCGCCCCCCAGTCCCGATCCGGAAGCGGTGCGAAGCCCCCGCGCCCCGGGGGGGTGGAGCCGGCTGACGCTGCCGGCGAGGGTGCG
>VXPH01000043.1 GCA_009839615.1 Nitrospinota bacterium | reverse complement strand
CCCCTACCCCCCCTTAACAGGGGGGCAAGAAAAAGCAAAACCTGCTCTACCCGGCAGGAGATGTCGCCTTTTTATACCCCCCTGTTAAGGGGGGGTAGGGGGGGTTGCTTTTCTATTCGAGAGGAGCGTCTCCTCTATCCCTGAATATGGGTCTTTTATAACAACCCCGAAGACCCGGACGCCCGGCGCATGACGACCCGGCCCTTCGTTGTCCGAAGGGTGAGATTATGCCATTATCTCCGAGGCGCAAAACGCAAGGCCCGGTATTCGCATCAACGAAAACCATTCCCGAAGGGCGCTCGTTTTGGACAACACCTTCATCATCGTGTTCTTCCCGTTCGCAGCCGCCCTCATCATCCCCTGGTTCGCAGAGCGTTTCCGCAAAAACGCCGCGTGGTTCGCCATGGTCGCGCCCCTCGTGAGCACCTGGGCGCTCATCGACCTCTACGGCGAGTGGGCGGCGGGAGGCCAGCAGACCTTCACGCGCACCATCGCCTGGGTCCCCGCCGCGAACGTGGAAATCTCCTTCATGGTGGACGGCCTGAGCCTCATGTGGGGCTTTCTGGTCGCGGGCATGGGCGCGCTCATCGTGCTGTATTCCCACTGGTATCTCCACGCGCACGAGGCGCTCGGGCGCTACTACGGCTTTCTCATCGCGTTCATGGGCTCGATGCTCGGCGTCGTGTTCGCGGACCACCTGATATCGCTCTTCATCTTCTGGGAGCTCACGAGCATCACCTCGTTCTTCCTGATCGGCTTCTGGTCGGACAGGGACGCCAGCAACTACGGCGCGACCAAGGCCATCCTCATCACTGGCAGCGGCGGCCTCGCCATGCTGGGGGGATTTCTGCTCCTGGGCGACGTGGCGGGCGAATGGCGGCTCTCCCAACTCGTGCTCACGCCCGGCATCGCGAGCAAAGTGTCGCTCGGCGTCTTTTTGCTCATCATCCTGGGCGCGGCCACCAAGAGCGCGCAGTGGCCCTTCCACATCTGGCTGCCGAACGCGATGGAAGCGCCCACGCCCATCAGCGCTTTCCTGCACTCGGCCACCATGGTGAAGGCGGGCATCTATCTCCTGTCGCGCTTCTACCCCATCCTGGGCGCGCACCCCGCCTGGGGCTACGTGGTGACGGGCTTCGGCATGACGACGATGATTGCTGGGGGGATGCTCTCCCTGCGCGCGTATGATCTCAAGGCCATTCTGGCCTACGGCACCATCAGCCAGTTGGGCCTCATCGTCACCTTCCTGGGCTACGGCGGGAAGGGGGCGATCATCGGCGCGACGCTTCACCTCTACAACCACGCGGCGGCCAAGGCGGCGATGTTCATGACGGTGGGCATCATCGACCACGAGGCGGGCACGCGCGACGTGCGGCTGCTCGGCAACCTGAAAAAACTCATGCCGAAAACGCACATACTCGCCGTGGTCGCCGCGCTGAGTCTCATCGGCATACCGCCCATGGGCGGGTTCATCACCAAGGAGATGCTCTACGAGGTGAGTCTCCACCCTGGGGGTCCAGGAAGCTGGGCGTGGTTTTGGCCGTATATCACTGTTTTCGCAGGGGTTTTCACCGCGCTCTATCACTTGCGCTTCCTGAGCGAGCCCTACTGGCAGGCGGCGGAAGGGGAAGCGCCCAAGCATCCCCACGACCCGCCGATGGGGATGCTGGCCGCGCCCGCGATACTCGTGCTCATGGCGCTCGTGTTCGGCCTCGCGCCGGGTCTTATCGAGAACGCCATCGTGGCGCCCGCCGCATCCGCCACCCTGGGCGGCGGGGCGAAGGTGGAACTCCATCTCGCGCTGTGGCACGGGGTGAACACGCCGCTCATCATGTCGGTCATCACGATGGCGCTTGGGCTGGCGCTTTATTTCGGCTTCGCGCATGTAAAGGCCGCGCTGGACGCCTGCGCCCGCGCATGGGGCAAGGCGCCCGCGCCGAACCGGATCTATGACGCCTCTATCGACTGGCTCAGAAACAACACCTGGGAGATTCTGCTCCTCATCCAGGACGGGAACCTCAGGCGCTACATGCGCTATATGATGGTGCTCCCCACCGCCGCCGCCCTCTACCTCGCCTGGCGGATGGACTGGGGGGCGAACGTCTTTCCCGATAACTTCGCAGGCGCGTCGTTCCTCCTCGTCGTGATCGCGCTCATGATCATGGGCGCCGCCCTCGCCACGGCGCTTTTCCGGCGGAGAATCCCGGCCATCCTGGCGCTGGGCACGATGGGCTACGGCATCGCGGGGCTGTACCTGCTGCTTAAGGCCCCCGATCTGGCGCTCACGCAGATCATGGTGGAATCCGCCTCGGTCGTGCTCTTCCTGCTCGTGTTTTACTACCTGCCCGAGCTCAAGCCCGTGCCTTCACCTGTGGCGAAGAAGGTGCGCGACTGGGGGATCGCAATCGGTCTCGGCGTCTGCACGACGCTCGTCATGGCCGCCGCCATGAACACGCACAAGTTCCGCACGATCGCGGACTACTTCATGCGCACGAGCAAGCCCGTGGCCGGCTTCAAGAACGTGGTGAACGCCATCATCGTCGATTACCGGGGATACGACACGCTGGGCGAGATCACCGTGCTGGTCATCGCAGGCATCGCCGTCTACGCGATGCTGCGGCTGGTGGAGGGATTCAAATGCGATCACTGATCCTCCGCACGATAGCGCCCGTCGTGCTGCACCTGACGCTGCTGTTTTCCCTGTTCCTGCTCATCTACGGCCACAACCAGCCCGGCGGGGGCTTCATCGCGGGCCTGATGACGTCGGTGGGCATCGTGCTCCAGTGGATAGCGGTGGACGAGGAGGAAGGCCGCAGGCGGTTCAACTGGCCGTATGAGGGAATCTTCCTGGCGGGGCTGGCGCTCTCCACCCTCACGGGGGTGTGGGGCTACATCAAAGGGGCGTATCTCAAGAGCTCGATCTACCGCTTCGAGGTGCCCTTCATCGGCGATGTGGAACTGTTCACCGCGTTCATCTTCGACGTGGGCGTATACGGCGTGGTAGTCGGGGTGATCATGTGCATCTTCACCAACCTCTGCGAGAAGGAGACGCAGGAGCCGGAGGCGGAGGGTGAATAGCCTCAAGGGAGATAGAAGATACACTCCCCTCTTGAGGGGGGTTGTTGGAAAAAGTCTCGGTGAGTCTCAGTGGATAAGGGTTTGATATGACCGACGAGCAAAAGAGAATCACTCCCCCCTTGAGGGCTGTTGAGAAAGTCCCCTTTTCAGGGATGGGTGGGACACCTCTTTTCGGCTGGAAAAGCAACCCCCCCTACCCCCCTTGTCAGGGGGGCAAGAAAAAGCA
>VXPH01000263.1 GCA_009839615.1 Nitrospinota bacterium | reverse complement strand
GGCCGGATTCCGCCGCCGCCACATCCGGGCGCAGGGGAATTCTGCCACGGCCCGCGCCTCCCGCCATGACGGCAAATGCGGGGAGTTGCGGGCAGTTGCGCCCCCGTCCGGGCGGCGTACGCGCAGCGAACCGCGCGCGCTCAAGGTCCCGGATAGGCCTCGGGCGGCTTGGCGTCGTCGGGCGATCTCTTTGATTTTATTCGCCTTCTGGTGACGATGGAGTCGTCCTTGAGCCGCTCGATGGGGTCTTCCTCCTCATCCCCGCGGCCGTAGGCGTTGCCCTTCTCGAAGGCGAGCCTGCCGAAGAGGCGGTTGAGATTATTGCGCGCGACCTCCTCGTCTTCGGCTTCGTTTCTCGGTTTCTTCATGGCTTTCCTCTCCCCCTTTTTCCTAAGCAAAGTCAATAGTTTACAGGAATTTCCACCGCTCGCCCACCGCCATGACCCTGACGCGGGAGGCGTCCGCGCCCGTCTCGGCCATGTGCGCCCTGAGCACCCCGGGCGGATGGTCGAGCGGCTCGTCCGTCAGGTCGAAGGTACCCCAGTGCATGGGGATCATCCAGCGCGCGCCCAGATCCTGAAACGCCCGGAGGCCCTCGGCGGGGTTCATGTGGGAGTAGCGCATCATCCACCGGGGCTCGTACGCGCCGATGGCAAGCATCGCCACGTCGATAGCGCCGAATTTGCGGCCGAACTCCCTAAACCCTTGAAAATAGCCGCTGTCGCCGCCGTGGAAATACTTCCGCCCGCCGGTCTCGACCAGCCAGGCGCACCAGAGCGTCGAGTCGCGCGCCGTGCCGAAGCGGTTCGACCAGTGCTGCGCGGGCAGGCAGGTTACGCGCACGCCGCGGCGCTCCGCACTCCGCCACCAGTCGAGCTCCACGGCGCGCCGGCCGAGCGATTCCACGAAAGCGCCCAGCCCCATCGGCACGTACCACGTGACGTCTTCGGGGAGGTTCTCAATCGTCCACGCGTCGAGATGATCGTAGTGGTTGTGGGAGATCAGCGCGGCGGCGCCCGCAGGCACCGAGGCCGCGGGCACGCCCGGGGGCTGATGGCGCCAATGCCAGAAAGCCCCCGCGCCGAAGTGCGGGTCCGCCAAGACGACGCTCTCCACATCCTGAATGATGAAGCCGCAATGCCCGATCGAGGTGATGGAAGGCTCGTTCTGTGGCTTCCCCAGATACGCGCCATCGTTGGAAATGACTGGAACTTCTGGGGTTTTGGCGTTTTTGACTTCCGCGAACTCGTTGCGGTACAGGAATTTCCATTTGTACAGATTGGCCCGCGAGCCCGGGTTCGGCCACCAGGGGTTGAACCACTTCCCCGGCTCGCCGTGCGGCCAGTAGAGGGATTCCGCCTCGCGCGAGACGAGGCCCTGTGCTTCGGGGGGAGGCGCCGTCGGCCCCTTGATGCCCAGACCCATCTTCGCGCACCCTCCCGCCAGGCCCAACGCGCCGAGCCCCGCGAGACCGGCGCGCTTGAGAAATTTCCGTCTGCCGATTTTCGGTTTCATCGCAACCCACGCGGCGGCTTCAGACTGCCTCCAGACTCAGGAAGAAGTATATCAGCCCAAAGACGCATACCACTCCGCAATCGCCCGGCCCATATCATCGGGGGAGTCCTCATGGCAGTAGTGAAGCCCGGCCACCGTCACCTCCTCCACGTTCGGCCAACTGCGAACCATGCTGCGGTGTTCTCCCACGAGCACGGCGCCGGGGTCTGCATTGATGAACAGTTTCGGCACAGGGTTTTGCTCCAGCCAGGCGTTGTTACGCTCAATGATTTCAAGAACATCCGCAGGCTCGCCCTCGATGGGAATCTCGCGCGGCCAGGTGAGCGTGGGCCTTCTGCCCTCGCCGGGATTGCGGTAGGGCCTTCGGTACTCGTCGTGAATTTCCGGGGAAACCTCGCGGATGACCATGGCGGGCAGAATCTTCTCCACGAAGAAGTTCTGCTCCAGGACGAGCTCCTCGCCCTCCTCGCTCCTGAACCTCCTGAAAAGGGCCTGCACTTCGGGCGGCCAGTGGCTCCACTCGAAATTGCCGATCACCCCCTGGCAGATCACGACGCCCTTGAGTCTGTCCAGTCGCTCCGACGCCCAGGTGAAGCCCAGTTGCGCGCCCCAGTCGTGGGTCACGATGGTGACGTTCTCCGTAACCCCCAGCGCATCCATCAGCGCGTTCGTGAACGGCTGGTGTTCGACCAGGCGGTACATGGAGCCCGGGAGTTTTTCGGAATCGCCCTGGCCGATGTTGTCTATCGCAATGCAGCGGCCCAGCCCCTCGACGTGCGGAATCACGTTGCGCCACATGTAAGAGGAAGTGATGTTGCCGTGAAAAAAGACGATTGCGTCCCCCTCGCCCGCCTCCACGTAGGCCATCTTCCTGCCCAGGACTTGCGCGAATTTTTTTTCATACTTCATGCGAGGCTCTATCGTCGCCATCCCGTTCCCTTCGAATCCATAATTATTCGCCCACGCGCAAGACCAGCTTGCCGCGTACGTGGCCTTCTTCCAGGAGCGTGTGGGCTTGGGCGATGTTCTCGGCGTTCATGACCCCCATATCGGTGAGCTCGGGCGGTTTGAGTTCGCCCGTCTCCACCCAGTCGCGAATCTCCTCAAGGGCTTTTTTGTAGACGCCGTAGTAGGCGGGGCCGCCCCCGCGCACGGGGGCGCGCAGGAAGGTGCCGTGAAACGAAGCCGATTTGGTGAACAAGGGGCCTTCCTGAGATGAGAAAAACTCATCGATGGGCGCACCCGGCTCTGGTGCGATGGAGGAGATTCGCCCCCAGTAGTCCACCACCTCGCAGCAGAGTTTCTTCATCTCGCGGCCCACGAAATCGAACGTGGCCGGATATAGACGACCCCCGTTCATCTCCACCGCCCGGCGCGACAAAGCATCGAGCGAGAGCCCCGGATACTTGAGCACAGCGACAGGGGCGGGAGCGATCAAATCCTCGATGTATTTTGCGCTCTCATCGCTGCCCGCCGTCACAACGATGGGAGACGCCCCGATGCGCGCGAGCATCTGAAGCCCCATGGTTCCCACGCCGCCCGAGCCGCCCGCCACGAAAACCGCTTCGCCCGGCGCCACCCGCGCCTTCATGATCACCGCCTCATGGGCGGTCAGCGACACGAGCGGCAGCGCGGACGCCTGCTCGAAAGTGGCGTTAATGGGCTTTTTCACGACGAACGCCTGGTGGATGCACACGAACTGCGCGTATCCGTCCCCGCCGCTGTCGCCGAATCTCGGCAGATAGGCCATCACCTCATCGCCGGGGGAGAACTCCAACACGTTCGCGCCCACCGATTCGACCACGCCCGCGGTATCCCGGCCCAAAATGATGGGAACCGCGCCCTGGTTGCCGCCCCGCCTGGCCTTGAAATCGGTCGGGTTCACGGAAACCGCCTTCGCCCGGATCTTCACCTGATCGGCATCGGGTTCTTTCTCGGGCCAATCCGCGTCCTCGAAATTCTCCACACCGCCGAATTCTGTAAGTACGACTGCCCGCATTCTCATCCTCCGCTATACCATCCATGCCCCGCCGTCCACGACCATTCCCTGTCCCGTGACGTTCCGGCTCTCATCGCTCGCGAGATAGACCGCCATGTGGCCCACGTCGTCCGTCGTCTGCTCGCGGCCCAGGGGAACCGTCGCCTCGACGTACTCGTCGAACACCCGCCTCGCGGGCCTGTCCGTCGCCGCACCGATGATGACGCCATGGCCCTTCTCCCAGATGTTCGTCCACAAAAGCCCGGGGTTGATCGCGTTCACGTTCACGTTGTAGGGGGCCATCTCCCTGGCAAGGCTCATGGTGAAATTCATGCACGCCGCCTTGGAGGCGGAATAATGCGGCACGTCCGCGTTCGCGCGTCTCGCGGCGAGCGAGGCCAGGTTGATGATCTTCCCGTACCCCCGCTCGCGCATGTGGGGAGCGATCGCCCGGCACATCAGAAAAACGCCCGCCGCGTTGACCGCGAAGACGCCGTTCCATTCTTCCAGCGTTATCCGGTCGATGGGCCTTCCCATGAGCGCGGCCCCCCTGCCGTGGCAGTTCACCAGAATGTCAACATGCCCCATCCGCTCGATGGCCGTGCGCACGATGTTCTCGGCGTCCGCCTCTCTCGACACGTCCGCCGCCAGGGCGAAATGCGCCCCCTCGCCCGCGTCGTCGAGTCCTCTTTGAGTTATCTCGTCATTGACGTCGACCACGCAAACTTGCGCGCCCTCTCGGGAGAAAGCGCGGACGATGGCCCGGCCGATTCCACCGCCGCCGCCCGTTACGACCGCTTTCTTCCTCTCCAGGCGCATTCGCATTTTCCTTGAAAACAAGTCTTGTCCCATCAACCTGGTCAAAACCACCCAGTCATGTTTTTAGGTGAAAAGATATTCTCTAAGCCATCCAGGTCCCGCCAGCGAGCATCAGACCCTGCCCCGTAACGTTTTTGCTCTCATCGCTCGCGAGGTAGACCGCCATGTGACCCACGTCGTCCGGCGTCTGCTCGCGGCCCAGGGGAACCGCCGCCTGGACGAACTCGTCGAACACGCGCCTCGCGGGTCTGTCCGTCTCCGCACCGATGATGACGCCGTGGCCCTTCTCCCAGAGGTTCGTCCACAAAAGGCCCGGGTTGATCGCGTTCACGTTCACGTTGTGGGGGGCCATCTCCTTGGCGAGACTCATCGTGAAGTTCATGCACGCCGCCTTGGAAGCGCAATAGTGCGGCACGTTCTCGTTCGCGCGTCTCGAAGCGAGCGAAGCCAGATTGATGATCTTCCCGTATCTGCGCTCGCGCATATGAGAAGCGATAGCGCGGCACATCAGGAACACGCCCGTCGAATTCACGTTGAAGACGGCGTTCCATTCCTCTAGCGTAATCTTGTCGATCGGATTTCCCATGAGTGCGGACGCCCTGCCATGACAGTTCACCAAAATGTCGATGTGTCCCATCCGCTCAATGGCCGTGCTTATGATGTTTTCCGCTTCCGATTCACTCGTCACGTCCGCCCCCAGGGCAAAATGCTGCCCCTCGCCGGCGTCGTCGAGCCCCTGCCCGGCCACTTCCTCATTGATGTCGACCACGCAAATCCGCGCACCCTCGCGGGCGAAAGCCCGGATGATTCCTCTACCGATTCCGCCGCCGCCACCGGTGACGACCGCCGTTTTTCCTTCCAGACGCATTCGACTCCCTCCGTAAAAGACGCCCGCACGCATCGCATCGGGCAAATACCGCTCACTTACTTTTCGAGGCTGAAAAGTGATTCCATTCTTGCAGCGCAATGTCCGCCGATTCTAGCAAGATTCAGACGGGGTGAATATCTCGTAACCCCAATGCCTGAAACTCATCTCTCGGGGAGTTTCCCCCGCAAGGGGAGAGTGGTATTCTCCCTCCGTTTCGAAACCCTATACAGATCAACCGCGGACGTCGGCAGGACGTCCCTCAATTTGACAGGAGTATGAAATGTCTCTGATCAATATGGCGAAAGATTCCATCGACATCGGCATCGTGGTGAAGGATCTGGACGTGGCAGAGAAATTCTACGGCGGCGTGCTGGGTCTTCCTATCGTGCGTGAAGTCGAGATTACGGCGGATAAGGCCTCCCAAGCCGGTTGCGCATCGGGCAGGTTCGAGTTCAAAGCGTTCCAGGCCGGCGAGGTGCAGCTCAAGGTTGTCCAGGCGGATTCGGATCCTCCCGCGGGCGGTGGAATCGTGGACGCCTCGACCGGATATCGCTACCTGACGTTCACCGTGGAGAGCGTGCAGGAAGCCCACGACGCCCTCGTGGCGTCGGGCGTGAAGATGATGGGCGAGATCACCGAGGTCGTGCCGGGCCGGTTCATCATCTTCTTCCAGGAC
Organism: Nitrospinota bacterium; assembly: GCA_009839615.1. GTDB lineage: Bacteria > UBA8248 > UBA8248 > UBA8248 > UBA8248 > Bin107. The sequence goes on along the minus strand of VXPH01000263.1, from coordinate 23,314 downwards.
CCCGACGGAAACATGCTGGAGTGCGTCGGCCCCAGATAAGTTTGATGCGCGCGGACATTGCGCGCATCTTGAACCAAGACGCAGGCGCGCCCCCGAGCAAAAGCCCTGCCGCGTAGCCGGAGAATGAAATGTACGGGTTTCTCCAGGAGTATCTGGTGGAATTCGCCTATGGCGGGGTGTTTCTCGTTCTGTTGCTTTGCGGTCTGGGGCTGCCCGTCCCCGAAGACATCCCCATCATCACCTCGGGTTATCTCGTGCATCTGGGCACCATGGCTTTCTGGCCCGCGCTCACCGTGAACCTGCTGGGCATCATGCTCGGCGACTTGATAATTTACGGCTTCGGCTATTGGATGGGACCCAAAGCGCCCGAACACCGCGTTCTCCGCCACGTCATGACGCCCGAGCGCATGAAGAAAGTCCACCATTTTTTCGATCGTCACGGGAAAAAGGCCATTTTCTTCGGCCGATTCGTTGCCGGTCTACGCGCGCCGCTGTTTCTCGCGGCGGGAATCACCCGGCTTCCGCTTCGCATATTCTTCGGCATGGACCTGGCAGCGGCGCTCCTGAGCGTACCGCTGCTCCTCGCGGCGGCATGGTATTTCGGGGATCACATCGACGAGTTTCGCAGGATGGTCGGAACGGGCAAGGCCATCTTCATCCTCGCCTTAGGAACGGTGGCCGTCTGGGTGGGGGGTAAATATCTGTGGCGCAAGTGGAGGTCGAAAGGCTCCTCCCCCACCTCACCTTGAAGAGCCTGCGACCGCCAAGGCGCCCGGTCCGAAAACGGAGTTCGGATCGACTGCATGGGCGCCGCGCGGGTCGATTCTGAGCACGTGCATCCGGCACCCGATACCCTGTGACTCATAGACCTCGCGCATCGCGTTGCCCACCCTGCCGGGGTGATCCCGGCAAATCGCCAAGATGCAAGGTCCCGCGCCGCTGATACAAGCACCCAGCGCGCCGGCCTTGTACGCCGCCTCGAATACCTCCTCAAGCGGACCCATCAACTCCGCGCGGTAGGGCTGGTGCAGCCTGTCCTGCATGGCTTCGCGGAACAACTCGTCGCGTCCGGTGGCGAACGCCGCCATGAGCGCCCCCACTCTCTGGACGTTGAAGATCGCATCGCCCAGAGAAACCTCTCCGGGCAGTTTTTGTCTCGCTGCATGCGTGCTCACCTCGAAGTCGGGGATCACGATGACCCAGCGGTAATCCTCCACCACGGGCATGCGCGTGTAGATGGTCTTTCCGTCCGTGGCGGTCGCCGAAATGCAGAAACCCCCTATCAGCGCGGGCACGACGTTATCGGGGTGTCCTTCCATTTCGACGGCGATTTGCACGAGTTCGTCCATACCCAACGGACTGCCGAGCAGGATGTTCGCCCCCACGATTCCGCCCACGATGGCGGCCGAACTGCTCCCCAAACCACGCGCCAGCGGTATGTGGTTTCGCTGCTTCATCCACAAACCGTTGAAGGGCCGGCCCACCCGATCGAACACGCGCTTCACGCCCTGCACGCAAACATTCGATTCATCCCTGGGGATGACGTCGCGGCCCTCTCCTTCGACCTCGAGCGCCACGCCCCAGGGGAGGATGTCGAGTTCCATGCGATTATAAATCCGGAGCGCGACGCCCAGGGCGTCGAACCCAGGACCCAGATTCGTCGTACTCGCGGGAACCTGCACGCGCACCAAAGCCAAGACGATCTCCTCGAAACGGGCTTATTCCGAATGCATTTCCGATGAAAGCGCGAAGGCGCAGCCCACCGCGCGCATCTCCTCGATGGCGTTTTTACCATCCTCGGGTTCGACGTTCACCGCCCGGATGGCGTCTTCGACCACGACGACCTCGAACCCCTCGCGCCTGGCGTCGAGCGCCGTGGCCTTCACGCAATAATCCGTCGCCAGACCGCAAACGAAAAGACGCCCTATCCCTCCAGTTCTCAAATCATCGGCCAGTGATGTGCCGTCAAACCCCGAATACGCCTCGGCCTCGCGAGTCGTGGCTTTCGATACCACCATCTCCACAACACCTGCGTTCATGCGCGGATGAAAAGCCGCGCCCGGCGTACCGGCCACGCAGTGAGCGGGCCAGATTCCACCCTGCGCCTGAAACGAGGTGTGATCGGCGGGATGCCAATCGCGCGTCGCTACCTTCCTCCAGCCCGGGATATCCAGAAGGCGGTTCACCGGCGCGACAACCTCGTCTCCTTCGGCGACGGCAAGCGCTCCGCCCGGACAAAAATCCACTTGCAGATCGACGACGATGAGAGCGTCTTGCGCACCCGGTGCGTATTCAGTCATCGTTCTAATTCCCCTCTCCCAGCTTCAGGCGCCATTTTTTTCCGCCCGGCCCCCTGCGTACAGAAACCTCTATCTCAAGTGGATTCTCCCGAAAAACTTCCTCGAAGGAATCCACCGTCTCCATTTTCTTTCCTCCCGCCTCGAATATGATGTCTCCACGACGAATACCCGCGAGCGCCGCCGGAGCGCCTTCTCGAACCGAGGAAACCAAGAGCCCCCTCGCTTCTCCCCCGCCGAAGAAGCGCGCCAGCGAGGGCGTAAGTCTCTGGAGAACGAGCCCCAGCTTCTCCGGGTGCGTATATTCGCGCTCCATATGGAAACCATGCTCCATCACGACAGGCTTCACGTATATCGGAGATTTCATCCGCAACGCCAGCGCGACGGCGTCCGAGGGGCGGCTGTCGACCGAAAAGCGCCGGCCCCCGGCTTTCATATCGATCAGGGCGAAATACGTGCCGTCCTTGACCTCCGTGATGACCACCCGGAGAACTTCCGCCTCGAGGGTCTTGAGCATGTTGCGCATGAGGTCGTGCGTCATCGGTCGGTGATGCGCGCCTTCTTCAAGCTCCATGAGAATCGCCCGCGCCTCCGCCGGACCGATCCAGATGGGCAACAACTTCCCCCCGATTTTCTCCTGCAACAACAAGACGGGCTCGTCGTTCCTCTGATCGAGCAGGATGTCCTTCACTTCGACCCGGCGAAGCCCCGAGGGCGCCGCACCCGCGCTCAAGACGTGCGCATGAGCGATGAAAGCGACAAGAGCGAAAAGAAAACCCAAAAACACCTTTTTAAGCCGCATGACTTTGATTCCAGATCATTTCGCCCGCACCAGGGAAACCAGCGGGCTCGACTCAGCGCGAACGTTCCGCAGAAACCCGGAACACGCATTCGGGAATCGCCATGTCCACCCGCTGCTGCCCCGGTTTTTCCTCGACCTTGGTCTCGTAGATTCCATCGCAATCCACATCGAGCAGCGTGATGTCGTATGGATACTTATTGTCCACGTCGATGTTGATTGCGAAAATCCGGTTGTTGATTGTGAGCGTTTCGAACTGGAATTCCCACTCGTCGAGATATTGCTTGATCAGGGTTTCTTCTCCGGGAATGCGCCTGCTCAGATCCCGCCGAATCCATCCGAGAAAACGGGAGCGGCTGAGTTCGGGCGTATCGAAACCCTCGGGCCTTTTCTCGATGGGGCCATCCGTATCCGTAGACGCCGCAAAAACGCCTCCGGAGCCCAGAAGCGCCATTGCCAAAACGACAAGAACACAGATTCGCCCGAAACGCATTATCATGAAAGCCACCCTCGGTATCGACATGAAACCCGGCGAACGGACGGGGCCGCAACACTGACAGCCCATGAAGATTAGCACCCGCCGCGCACCGCCTCAAGAGAAGGGATCGCGTCTCGGAAAAGAGCGCAACGCGATTCGCCGGGCGCGCTTTGAAATTTCGGCCCAGCGGATTATTCTTCACATATCGGCGAATTCTCATCCCGATTCAAGAGGCGCGTGAAGCGCGCGCCTTCAAAGCAAACATCACCGAAACTTCCGAGGAGAAGCCCAGATGACGACGAGAGAAAGAAAGGCCCGGCTCATCCGGCCCGACGAGCGCGATTCCGAAGGCATGGCGGGCGGCGCGAGCCACAAGGCCATCGTATCGAAAGAGGGCGAGGGCACCGACCTGACCGTCTATTACTCGCTCATACAGCCGGGGCAGACGCACGACTGGCATCATCACGAGGAAGACGAGGTCATATTCTGCGTGAGCGGCACGGGCAGGTACGACCTCGATGACGGCGAGATCAACTACGGCCCCGGACAATTCATCTTCATGCCCAAGGGTACGCGCCACTGTAACAACTGCGTGGGCACAGAAGACGTGCGGCTGGTGGCCATCTTCCAGCCGGGGCGCGAGTAAAGGCGCGACTATTGCCCCGGGGCGCAAGGGAGACGGAGACGAAGATGGACCCCATGCAGAAAGTCATTGCGCATTACGCGAATCTCCGATTCGAGGATCTGCCCGCAGAGGCCGTCTGCGCCACCAGAAGCCTCATCGTCGATTCGTTCGCCTGCGCCCTGGCCGGCTCGGCCGCGCCTCTGAACCCCGAGATCATCGAGCGCCACATCCGCTGGGGCGGCGCCCCCGAGGCCACGGTGCTCGTCTTCGGAGGAAAAGTACCCGCGACGACGGCGGCCTGGCTGAATGCCGCCATGATTCACTCGAACGATTTCGACGATACCGAAGACGTCACCCAGAACCACATCTTCGTGACGATTCTCCCCGCCCTCCTCGCCGCGGGCGAGAGCCGGGGACGGGCGATGCCGGGGCGCGAAGTCATCGCCGCCCTGGCGGGGGCCGCGGACGTGACTTTAAGGCTGAACGGCGTCGTGCATGAGAGCATTCATCCGGGCTGGCTGCCCACCACGGTCTTCGGCGCCGTTTCGGCCTCCATGGCCGCCGCACGGGCGCTGGGACTCGACGAAGAAAGGGTCGCGAACGCAGCGGGCTTCGGCTACGCGCAATCGCATGGCAACCGCCAGGCGCTTCTCGACGGCACGGTCGCCAAGCGGCTCCAGCCCGCCTTCAGCGCGCGTGCGGGGGTGCACTCGGCCGTCCTGGCACAAACCGGCGCCACCGGCCCGAGACGCATCGTGGAGGGGGCGGACGGCATTATCGAGCTCTTCGGCGGCGGCGAGGGCGATTCGGCCGCACTCAGGCGACAGCGGGGCGACCCCTTCCCGGACACCGGGGTCGGGTTTAAACCAAACCCGAGCTGCCGGGTGTCCCACCCCCATATCAGCGCGGCTCTGGAGGCGCGCGAGCGGCTCGGTTCCTTCGGTGCGCAAGACGTCGAAGAGGTCGAAGTATGGGCCACGCCCATCGGCCACTCGATGATCGGCCAACCTTTCGAGATCAGGGAAAACCCCCAGGTGGACGCGCAGTTCAGCGCGCAGTGGACGACGGCGTTTTCACTCCTGAAGGGAGTGCCGCGAATCGCGCACTTCGAGCCGGCTGCAATCGTCTCGGGCTCGGAAGTGATCGAACTCGCGCAAAAGACCAGCGTCCACATCTGGGAGGAGGGCAGCCTGCTCCTCGTACCCGTGCGCATCCGTGTCAGGCTCAAGGACGGGAGAGAGGCCGACGTCACGCACGACAAGATAAAGGGTTCTCCCGATTGGGCCATGACCGAACAAGAACGTAAGGAAAAATTCTTCTCCTGCGCCGAGGCCGCGGCGCTTAAGCTCGACCCCGAAGACGTGGAGCGCGCTTTCGAGGAACTCTCAACGCTTGAGGATTGCGCCGACGTCCGGCCCGTTCTCTCCCGGCTTACAACCTCGAAAAACCCGGCCTTCGCATAGAATTCAGGCTCATACGGCTCTATAATCCCCTCCCATGAGCCGAGAGAACGAACAAGCCATACATCCGGGGGAGAACATCGCCTGGGCGGCGAAGAGATACGGCTCGCGTGAAGCCGTGGTGGACGGTGAACGCCGCCTGCGCTTCTTCGACGTCCATGATCGCAGCAAACGGGTCGCGAACGCGCTCGCAGCGCACGGCCTCGAGCCGGATGGCCGCGTCGCCAAGCTGATGCGAAACCGCGCCGAGATCATCGAGATCAACTTCGGCGTCGCCATGGCGCGCGGGGCTTCGCTGAACCTCCACGGGCGCAACGTCTTAAAAGAACACGTCCACATGCTGAACGACTCCGAATCCGCGTTCCTCCTCCTGGACGAGGCCCACAAGGAATACGCCGAGGGCATCCGGAGCGAATGCCCGGGTCTGCGCGGCATCATCGCCGTCGGATGGGCGGGCGCAGGCGTTATCGCTTATGAGGAGTGGCTGCAAAAAAGCTCGAGCAAAGAGCCCGGCGTCGCCCTCGGGCCAGATTCCCTCTTTCATCTTCATTACACCTCGGGCACGACCGGGGAGCCCAAGGCGGTCGTCAACACGCACCGCACGCACGTCGCGTGGCTGGCGAAGTTTTTCAGAAACTTAGACTATCGTTTCAACACGCAGGACTCCATGCTCCATGCGGGCCCCATGACGCACGCGTCATTCAACTTCATCGAACCCACGTTCTTGAGAGGCGCGCGGAACGTCATCATACCCGCCTTCGAGCCGGAGTCCTTTCTCGAAATGGCGGAAAAAGAGGGAGCCACGACCACTTACCTCGTCTCCACGATGGTGCAGCGGCTCATCGAATGCGGGAAGCTCTCGAGTGCTGATCTCTCGAGCCTGCACACGATCACATACGGGGCCGCCCCCATCTCGGAGGAGAACCTGAGGATCGCCATCGAGCACCTCGGTCCCATCTTCCGGCAGACCTACGGGCTGACCGAGGCGCGCCAGCCCATCGCGATCCTCGATCCGTGGGATCACGTGGTGGACGGAACGCCCGGGGAGCGTGCGCGCCTCGCTTCGTGCGGAAGGGTCGCGGCGGGCGTGGAACTCGAACTCCTGGACGACGAGGACCGCCCCGTCGCCACCGGCGAGATGGGAGAAATCTGCGTCCGGGGAGACTACGCCATGGCGCGCTACTGGAACAACCCCGAAGCCACGGCGGAGACCATACGAAACGGGTGGATGCACACCGGGGACCTCGCGGTGGCGGATGAGGAGGGCTATCTCTACATCGTCGACCGCAAGAAGGAGATGATCATCACGGGCGGGTTCAACGTCTATCCCTCGGAAGTCGAGCGCGCCCTGTGCCGCCATCCCGCCGTCCTGGAAGCGCTGGTGATAGGCGTGCCCGACGAGCGATGGGGCGAGGCCGTCAAGGCGATGGTGGTGCTGCGCCCGGGGGAATCGCCCGAGCCTTCGGACATCATCGACTTCACGCAGCAAGAGGTCGCCGGCTACAAGAAACCCAAACACATCGAGTTTCTGAGCGAAATTCCGAAAAACGCGCAGGGGAAAGTCTTGAGACGCGAGATTCGCGAAAAACACTGGGCCGGAAGAAAGCGGCGGGTGAACTAGAGGCCAGCCGCTAACATCGTCGATTCAATGCAGCGACCATTTTCCGAGAGGGGAGAGACGCCAATGGACCTGACGCAAGAGTTCGGACTCAAGACCGTGAAATACCGCAAGGAAAACAAGATCGCCTACGTCACCCTGAACCGCCCCGACAAGCTGAACCCCCTGAGCTTCGCCACGGCGATGGAGCTTCTCACGTGCTGGGAGGACGTGAACGACGACAAGGAGGTGTGGGTGGCGATTCTCGCGGGCGAGGGGAAATCCTTTTGTTCCGGATGGGATCAGAACCTGGAGGAGGATGAACTCAAGATGGGCGCCGTCCGACCCAAAGGGGTTTTGTACTGCGACCTCGACTGGATCAAGAAGCCGATCATCTGCGCGGCGCAGGGCTACGCCATCGGCGGGGGGATGAGCCTGTTCCTGGGTGCTGACGTCCGCGTGGTCTCCGAAGACGCCAAGGTCGGCTATTCCCAGCCCAAGATCGGCATCATCAGCATCGGCGGGGCCATGCGCATGCCTGCGGCGATTCCGGGACTCGCCAGATGGTACATGTTCTCCGGCGAACTCATCGACGCGGAAGAAGCCTACCGCCTAGGCCTCGTGGTGAAGATCGCCAAGAACGGGGAACTCCTCGACACCGCGACCGCCATGGCCGAACAGATCATCGAGTGCTCGCCCATGACGGTGCAGCACACCAAGGAGGAGATCGCCGTAGCCGCCAACGTGTCGATGTACGAGGGCTATCGCCTGTGCCGGCCCATCATGAACCGCTTCTACAAGACGGAAGACTACCGCGAGGGCAAAAACGCGTTCATGGAGAAACGAAAACCCGTCTGGAAAAACTGCTGAGCGGGAGCTGTCGAGAGGCGGGAAAATCGCGTGCTTCCCCGCCGGGGTTGCGGGACGGCCTGGTATGAAGGATAAGCCTTACCGGTCATCCAGTACCCAGGAGCGGGCATGGTTTCATCCAGGAAAGAAGGGGAAGTCGGCATCCGTGAAGGGTGGCTAATCATCCTCACCTGTTTCATCACCATATTCATCGCCTACACCACGGCTTTCATTCTCGGGCCGATGCTCGACGTCATGGGCGGTGACATGAACCTCTCCCTCACGGCCATGGGGCAGCTCGCGGCCATCACGTTCATCCCATGGGGGGTGGCCGCACCGCTGCTGGCGCCCATATCGGACCGCTATGGCAGAAAACCTGTCATCCTCATTGGAGTAATGGGCCTCTCGCTCTCCAACATCGCCACTTCTTTCACGGACGGGTATTTCGCGGTAGCGGTCTGCCGCTTCATCGCGGGTCTGAGCGGCGCACTCGTGCCACCCACGGCAGTGGCGGTGATCGGGGACAACTTCACGGGACGCGCACGCGGACTCGCCATCGGTTTTTCGACGGCGGGCGTGGCCATGGGCCTGCTCGTCGGAGTCCCGAGCGTGGCCTTCCTGACGGACCACCTGGGCTGGCGCAACGCGCTTTGGATAGCGGGTCTTTTCGGCGTGGTTTTTTGTTTCTTCATGCTCCGCGCGCTTCCCTCCCGAAGGCAAACTTATGTGCCCTCTTCCTACCTCGCCAGCTTCGCGTGGATGCGCCAGGGCGCTTCATGGCTCCTCTTGAGTGGCAACGTCTCCGAGCGGTTGATGACCTCCACTTTCCTCACCTACGTATCCGTGTTCCTCATACGCACCTTCGACATTTCTCTCTCCACCGCGGGAAGCCTGGTCACGGCGATGTCCGTGGGCGCGCTGATGGGCGGACTCCTGGGCGGCGTTCTCGCGGGCGTGAGACGGCGTTTTCTCATCATCACCGCCCTGGTCCTGCTCCAGGGAGAGCTTCTGGCGTTTCACTTCTCGGGCTTGGGTTTTCTCACGCTCGCGATTGCGGCAGGATTTCTCTACTCGTTCTTCAGCCACCTGAGCCGTCCCGCCGTAATGGATGACCTCATATCGATCGCCCCGCAGGCGCGCGGCGCCATCATCGGCTTCTATTCGACGAGCAACCAGCTCGGCCTGTTTCTGGGAGCCTCCCTGGGCGGGTTCGCTATACAATGGGGCGGATTCGAGGCGCTCGGCTGGCTCGTTTTGGGCGCGGCGATCCTGGGCGGAGGGTTCTACGGGGCGAGCGCGTGGGCGCTTCGGGGGAAAGGTTAGGTTCTCCTTCACCCGATTGATCGTAGCAAATAAAATACTATCCGTTATCACGTATATTTATTATTTATACTGTATAACGTATAAAAATAGAATATACGATTAAACGTATATTGACATATTATACGCCTTACCGTATAATAAATTTTGAGGAGGTAAAGAAGATGAGCGAGCATGTTACCCGATCGGAAAAGCAACTGGGAGCGGTTCTGCGACGGGTCCGCAAACAGCATGGTTTCACGCAGGCTGGACTCGGCGAAAAAATCCACATGCGCCAAGCCACCATTTCCAAGCTGGAGGGTGGCTCATCGGCAAGCAGGCTCCACACCCTGATGGCCTCACTCGCCGCGCTGGATCTGGAACTGGTCGTGCGACCACGCAGACGCAACGCGAGAGATGATATGGAGGTGCTGTTCTGACAGCAAGAAGACACACCTACATATCGCTGGCTGTCTATCTGAACAGCCGCCTCGTCGGGTGGCTGCACAAGGCGGCGAGCGGAGCCATTGATTTTCGATACGATGAGAGTTGGCTCGCATTGGAGTATAGTTTTCCGGTTTCACGCTCCTTGCCGCTGCGCGAAGACCGCTATATTGGCCCGCTGGTCGAAGCCGTGTTCGACAATCTACTCCCGGACAATCTCGACATCCGCGACAAAATGGCCGCACGGACTGAAGCGGATGGTTCGGATACCGTAAGCCTACTACGCGCAGTCGGCCGCGACTGCGTCGGCGCCATGCAGTTTCTTCCGGAAGGAGAAGAACCCGGCCAAGCAGGATCGGTCCAAGGACGCGCCATAAATGAGGATGAGATTGCCGGAATTCTCGCCAATCTGGGCACTACGCCACTCGGTATCGGTGAAAATAGGGAATTCCGCATTTCTCTCGCGGGCGCACAGGAAAAAACCGCCCTCCTCTACTGGAACAATGAATGGCGCATCCCGCATGGAACGACCGCGACGACCCATATTCTCAAACCGGAAATAGGGCGGCGCGATGACGGGTTGGATCTCTCGCTTTCCGTCGAAAACGAACATCTTTGCATGCGGCTCATCGCCATGCTCGGCCTGCCTGCGGCCGACACCCGCATGGAGATGTTCGGCGATAAGAAAACGCTGATCGTGGAACGATTCGACCGGCACTGGGCGAAAGACGGACGCCTCCTGCGCCTGCCGCAGGAAGACTGTTGCCAGGCGCTTTCCGTTCCCTCTGCACGTAAATACAAGAGCGACGGCGGACCGGGGCTTCCCGACCTGCTCGATTTGTTCATGGGCAGTGATAGACCGGAACATGATCGCAAGATGATCATGAAGGCGGCCATTGTCTTCTGGCTTCTCGCCGCCATAGACGGTCATGCCAAGAACTTCAGCCTCTTCCTTCATCCGAACAACGGGTTTTCACTGACCCCCTTCTATGATGTGCTATCGCTTCAGCCGAACTTCGATGCGGGCCAACTCCGGCAGCGTCAGCTAAAGATGGCCATGGCGGTCGGTAAGAACCGCCACTACGTCGTGAACGAGATCATGCCTCGCCATTTTCTGCAAACAGCTGCAGCTTCCAGCATGGGAGAAAGCATCGTTCGGGAGATATTCGAAGAGCTTCTCGACCGAGGAGAAGCGGCGGTCTCGAACGTGGGGGATGATCTACCGCCCGATTTCCCCGAACCGCTTTTGGAGAGCGTTACGAATGGTTTCCGACGACGGCTGCGTCTGCTGGAACATTGGAGGTCGACATCATGATGCAGTGCGCGGAAGTAAAAAATGGTAGGGGCGGTTCGCGAACCGCCCCTACGGAGGTTGTTGAAAAAGCCCGATACAGCGCAATCCCCCTTCTCGTCCTGCGCAGCCCGCCGCTCCGCCTCACCCTGAGTAGCGGCGAAGCCGCGTATCGAAGGGCGCAATGCGCGCTCGCCGGAAAGATGCGCTCCCCCATCCTTCGATACGGCGCTTACGCGCCTACTCAGGATGAGGGTTCGGGGTGTCTGGAATGAGGGTGTGAGGCGTTCCCGAGCGAGGGAAATGAACCCGAACCGTTTACCTCTCTACTTCTTCACCGCGTCCTTGCGCCTGGGTTCGGGGAAGACGTCCTGGTCGATGATCACGTCAACGACGGAGGGGCCTTCTTCCTTCAGCGCCTGGGCGTAGACGTCCTCCAGATCCTCCGGATCTTCCACGCGGTAGCCCGCCGCGCCGAAGACGCGCGCGTACTCGTCGAACCTGGGGTTCCCGATGGCGTCGGCGATGTAGCGCCCATCATAGAAATGTTTCTGGTAGGCGCGCTCGGAGCCCAGGTTGAAATTGTTCAGGATGACGCAGACGGTCGGCAGGTTCTCGCGCATCGCGGTCTCGAGTTCGGCCCCATTGCACAGGAACGCGCCGTCGCCGCTGATGGTGACAACCTTCTGATGCGGACGCGCCAGCTTGGCACCCAATCCCAGGGGATAGCCGATGCCGATGGCCGCCAGATCCTGCGGGGCCACGAAACTCTTGGCCTGGTCGAACCTCTGGTATTCATAGATATAGCCCGCGGCGCTGCCCGCGTCGTTCGTGATGATGGTGTTCTCGGGCAGGACCCTGGCGAGGGCCATCTGCGCGCGGCGGGGGTCGATGGGCTTCCCGCCGTATTCCAGGGCGCGCTCGCGGTGTTTTTCCTGCGCGTCGCGCACCGTGGCGGCCTCCGCGCGCCACGCGGGGCGCGCCGTCTTATCGCCCAGCGCGCCGAGCACGGCCCGGAGCGCAAGCCCCGCCTCCGCGTTCATCCCTACCTCGGTGGCGAAGTTCCTGCCGATGTTATGCGGGTCCACGGCCGCGTGAATGAGCTTGGCGCCCCCGAAGAAATCGGGCCGTAAGAACGTGGTCGAGTGCGCGAGCCTCGTGCCGACGGCGAACACGACGTCCGCCCTCTCGAAAAGCGCGTGCGCCTCGGGGAGCGTTCCGCGCCCGATCGAACCCAGGAACAGGGGATGTCCGTTCGGAACCACGTCGTCCCTGCCCGTGGAGGTCATGATGGGGGCGTCGAGCGCTTCGGCAAGTGCAAGCAGATCGCCGCTCGACTCGTCCCAGAGCACGCCGCCGCCGCCGATGAGCAGGGGCCGCTCGGCGGAGCCGAGCAGCGCCGCCGCACGCGCGACCGCCTCGGGGTCGGGGGCGAGCCGCGCCCGGCTCATGGGGACTGCACCGTTTCCTTCCGGATACTCCGCCGTCTCGTTCAACACGTCGCGCGGCAGGTCGACGTGCACGGGGCCGGGCACGCCGGAGGTCGCTACATGATACGCCTCGTTGATGACGTCGAAGGCGCGCTCGGGTTTTCTCACCTGCACCGACCACTTCACCATGGGGGCGAACATGGCGATCTGGTCAAGTTCCTGGGTGGACTCGCGGAAGGTGTCCTTCATCATAGGAGCGCCGGTGATGACGAGCACCGGGCTTTGCGCCATCATCGAGTGCGCCACGCCGGTGACGAGGTTCGTGGCCCCGGGCCCGTTCGTCGCCATGCACACGCCCACCTCTCCGGTGAGCCGCGCGTAGGCGTCCGCCATCAGGGCGGCGCTTTGCTCGTGCCGCACCGTGAGGAAAGAGATGTCCTCGCGCCCGTACATCCCGTCCAATATCTCGATCATGCACGAGCCCGCCATGCCGATTACGTGCCTTACCCCCAGTTTCGCGAGCGCATCCGCCACCGCGTGTCCAGCCGTCATGCTCACCATCAATCCGTTCTCCTTAAAAAACGACGAAGCGAACGCCATCCATCGCGCTCCGTTTGCCCCTGAAATTTTTCGTCCGTCGAGATTAGGCCCCGCGCGCGCGTTTCGTCAAAGGCCTCAGTCTATCCGACGTTTCCTTTCGCGTGTATCGCGTTGGCGATGAGGTTGACCGCGTGATCCGCGTTCGCCTCGGGTCTGGCCGTCTCCGCGAAACGGTAGAAACTCTTGGTCGGCTTGAGCGAATCGCCGCCCAGAGCGCACAACTCCGCGCACAGGCGCTCGGCCTCTGCGTCCAATTTTCCATCCGCTACCACATGGTTCACCATGCCGATGCGCCTGCCCTCTTCGGCGTCGATCTCACGCCCCGTGATGACCATCTCGAAGCCATCGCGGCGACTCAACTTTCTCGCCAGGTGGCTGATGACCACGGTGGGCGGAAAGCCCTCCTTGATCTCGGGAAAGGCGATTCGCGCTGTATCCGAAGCCAGGACGATGTCGGCGCGGCTGACGAGACCCGCCCCCGGCCCGTATGCGCGGCCTCGCAAGGCCGCCACCGTCACGGCGGGAGAGAATTCCAGGGCGTCGTTCATCTTCACGATCCGGCGGAAGCGCTCTCTTATTACGTTCACCGGCGGCAGCCCGGCGCCGCCGCGCACGCTTTCCCTGCCCGCGCAAAAATCCGCTCCCTCCCCGCTCAGCAAAATGACGTCGCACTCCTCGCCCGCTTGCAGAAGGGCTTGCGTGAGTTCTTCCATCATCTCGAAAGTGAGGCGGTTCGCCTCGGAGGCGCGTGCGAGCGTGACGCGGCCCAGTGCATTTTCCTTCTCATACCGAACAGACGGCATTTTCATCCCCTCCCCCGGACAGAAGCCGGACGCTTCCCGGAATATATTCGCTCACCCTGAAATTTCCTAGATTATCGCCCGAAATCTTCCGAAAAGTAAAAACGAAAAAAGGCTTGCAAAATTATTCGTAATTTGTTTGTATTAGAAATGTCTTATTTTCGTGAAATATATGCTACGAGGGCCCGATGGCCGTGAGTACAGTCGCTCCGGATCAAGACCTGAGTCAAAACGAGAATCTCTACGAGGCTCGCGTGGAGAGCATCGCCACGGGCGGGGCGGGCGTGGCCCGTCTGGACCGCCGCGCCGTATTCATCCCCAAGACCGCCCCCGGAGACACTGTCCGCTTCCGCGTCGTCAAGGAGAAGGGGAAGTACCTGATCGGCGAACTCGCGGAAATCATCCAGGCGGGGCCGGCGCGAACCGCGCCTCCATGCGCGCACTGGAGCGACTGCGGGGGATGCCCCCTGCAGCATATCGAGCCCACGGCGCAGGCGGAAGCCAAGAAACAGATTTTTCTCGACACCCTCACCCGCATCGGCAAGATAGACCTAGGCGTTCCCGCGCAAACCGTCGCGTTCCCCGGCAACGAGGCGCGCTACCGCATGCGCGCGCGGTTTCAGATACGAGGTACCGCGATCGGCTTTTTCGCCCCGGGCGGGCGGCGGCTGGTCAAAATCGAAGACTGCCTGCTGGTGGAACGACCCATCGCCGACGCGCTCGGCCAGATCCGGCATCTCCTCCAGGCGGAACCCAGGACGAGAAAAATCGAAGCCGTGGAAATGACTTCCCTCGGAGAAGAAGAGGGAGCATCCGTGGGCCTTTATCTCCATGCAGCGGGGCGCCGGGACCGCGGAAACTGGAAAATCGACCCCAGGACCCTGAGCGCCTGGAAGAAATTCGCCCAGGAAAACCACTTTCCGCAGGCCACGGCCGGCAGACGTGAACCCGGCGCTCCGCCCCGCTGGCGGGCGCGGTACCGGCCCGATACGGGGCAACCCGAATTATGCCTGGGCGTATCGCCCGAATCCTTCATTCAGCCGAACCGCGCGCTGAATCGATTGCTGGTGAAAAGCGTGGTCGAAGAGTGCCGGTTGAACGATGAGGCCCTCGTTCTGGACCTCTACTGCGGGGCGGGGAATTTCTCCCTGCCGCTGGCGGTGAGGGCGGGACGCGTTCTGGGGGTCGAGGAAAACCCCTACGCCGTGGCCGACGCTCTGCTCAACCGGGAGGAGAACGGAGTCGGCAACGCGGCGTTTCTGCACCGGAGCGTCCAGGAACTCACGACGGAAGAGGTCGTCTCGAAACTCGGAGGACAAAGGCCCGGCGTCGTCGTGCTCGACCCGCCCCGAAAGGGCGCGCTCGAAACCATGCCCCTGGTTACGGCGCTCGCGCCCGAGCGGGTCGTCTACGTCTCATGCAACCCGGCCACCCTCGCACGCGACGCCCGCGAACTCGTATCCAGCGGTTACCGCGCACGGGCCGCTTACGTGTTCGACATGTTCCCCCATACCGCTCATCTGGAAATGCTCATATCGTGGACACGGAACCGCCCTTCCGGTCCGACCCAACGATTCTGAAAGGGAGATCCCTCATGTTCCTCACGCGCAGGCAACGGGAAATTTACGAGTTTATCAAGGAGTTCATCGGGGCGAACGGCTACGCGCCCTCCATCGTGGAGATCGGCAAACACTTTCACCTCACCTCGCCCGCCACGGTGCACAAGCACCTCCAGAACATCGCGGGAAAAGGCCTCATCAAGAGAAGCTGGAACAGGAGCCGGGCCATCGAACTCGTCCCGGGTTCGGACACCATCGCCGCGAGCGCCCAGCCGGCGCGGGTGGAACTTCCCCTTCGCGGCATGATCGCGGCGGGCATGCCGCTCGAGGCGATAGAGGACACCGAGACCATCCCCCTGCCCTGGTCTTCGGGAGACGGCAATCTCTACGTCCTGAAAGTCAAGGGCGATTCGATGATCGAAGACCACATCCGGGACGGGGACTACGTGATCGTGGAGGGCCGGAACAACGCGCTGAACGGCGAGACCGTGGTGGCGCTCGTGAACGGAGATTCCGCCACGCTCAAGCGATTCTACCGGGAGGGCGCGCAAATCAGGCTCCAACCCGCCAACGAGGCGATGGCGCCCATCATGGTGAACGAAGCGGACCTCCACATCCAGGGCGTCGTCGTGGGGGTGCTCAGGAAGTATTGACGCCGCCGCGTTTCGCGTGAGAGAAACGGCCATGCCGAAACGCCTCGAAAAACAAGGGCCGGAGCCGCCGCGCGGGGACAGGCTCATCGCGCACGTGGACATGGACGCCTTTTTCGTGTCCGTGGAGCGCATGGGCCGGCCCGACCTGGAGAACCAGCCGGTCATCGTCGGCGGCAGCACCGGAAGGCGCGGCGTGGTCTCCGCCGCTTCTTATGAGGCGCGTGCGTTCGGCGTTCACTCGGCCATGCCCATGGCGCGCGCTCGCGAACTCTGCCCCCACGCCGTCTACATCCAGGCGAACCACAGGAAATACGGCGAGGCCTCCAGGCGGGTGATGAAGACCCTCGGAGACTTTACGCCCGCGGTGCAGGCCGTCTCGGTGGACGAGGCGTATCTCGATCTGAGCGGCACCGAACGCCTGCACGGCCCTCCGCTCCAGACGGCTGCGAGGATCCGCGAGGCCGTCTTGCGCGAGACGAACTGCTCGGCCTCCATCGGGCTGGCGTCGAGCCGCCTGGTGTCGAAAATCGCGTCCGGTCTCTCGAAACCCGCGGGCATCCTGCGCGTCTACCCCGGCGGGGAGGCGGCCTTTCTGCGTCCCCTCAAGGTGAGCAAGATCCCCGGCGTGGGCAGGGTGATGGTCGAGAAGCTGAACCGCATCGGCATTATGAGCATCGGCGATCTCGCCGCGCAGTCGCTGCCCTTTTTAGAGGCCCAGTTCAAGAACTTCGGACCCGAACTCTACCGCAAGGCGCGGGGGCTGGATGATTCCGAACTCGAGCTCGAAAGCCGGCCCAAGAGCATCGGCAAGGAGACCACCTTCGCAGAAGATACCGCCGACAGCGCGAAGCTCGAAGCCGTACTCACGGGCCTGGCCGAGGAGGCGAGCGCGCGCGTGCGTCGCCGGGGCCTGAGCGCCAGGCACATCACCCTCAAGCTCCGGTTTTCGGATTTCACGACGCTCACGCGCTCGTTCACGCTCGAGAAACCCACCCACCTCGACAAGGAGATCATCGAACCCGCGCTCGACCTCCTGCGCCGCGCCCGCGCGAAAGAGGGCAGGAACCGCAAATTCCGCCTGCTGGGGGTCTACCTCTCGGGGCTGGATGCGGCCCGCGCGCAGCCGCTTCTAATCAAGGACGAAACGCGCGAGAAAGAAGAACGCCTTGTGGAGAGCCTTGATGAGATCCGCGAGCGCTTCGGGCACGAGGCCGTCTACGCGCGAAAGAACGTGGAGCGCATCAGGAAACCCTAGAGACGGATCAGGATCAGGATCGTCCCCAGCACCGTCATCACCGCGCCGAGGACGAGCTTGCCCGTGATGTTCTCGCTCTCCCTCAGGAACAGGTGCGAACCCAGGATGACCAGAAGGGGCTGGACCGACGTGATGGAGGTGACGCCCACCGCGTAGGTGCGCGCCATGGCGTTGCTGAACGAGGGCACCGCTATCGTCTGGCAGACGGCGGCGGAGAGCATCCACTTCCAGCTTGCCTTCGGTATCTTATCCGCCGACTCCCTGTGGGCGAAGCCGACCGCCAGCACCCAGGCGAAGCCGAGCCCGATCCAGATGAGCAGCGCCGATGCGGCCAGGGCGTTCATGTCGAGCGTGATGGTCCGCACCATGACGCCCGAGACGCTCCAGTTCAGCGTGGTCAGGCCCGCCGAGATGTAGCCCTTGACGACGTCCTTGCGCGTGTGGCCCATCTCGAGATTCGGCTGCGCGGGTGCCGAGCGCACCACCAGGTTGAGACCCACGATGAGGCACAAGAGCCCCAGGATGATGAGAATCGTGAATGGCTCGCCCAGGAATATGGTCGCCAGAATAGCGGTGACGGCGGGCGTGCTCGCCGCGATGGGAATGGTGCGGCTCGGCCCGATGCGCCGGATGGCGTAGTAGTAGGTGAGCCGCGAGATGGTGATCATGAAAAAGGCGGTGATCGGCAGCAAGACCCACGTTCTCGTCGAGCCGGGCTGAAACGCCGATACAGGGAGCGTGAAATAGACCAGGACGGAGACGAACGCGCCGTTGATGGTCGACATGGCCGCCGTCGTCCGCAGCAGCGGCGCGCCCTTCATCGCCAGGCGCACGAAGAAGGACAGGCTCGTCCAGCTCAGGAGCGCCGAGGCGGCGAACAGCAGGCCCACGACATGGGTAGATAGGTTCATAAACGCTTTCTGATGTTCGTAAAGACTTCCCGAACGGCCGCTATCCGGGCCGCTTCAGCGTCCAGTTGTCGTTCACGCGCGTCGCCGCGCTCATAAACAGATAGAGGATGCAGCCCGCGCGAAACTTCTCCTTCACCGCTTCGAGTTGCTCCGCGGAGCCTGCCGAGGTCACCTCTATCTCAAGCTCCACGCCGGTGACGCCGCCGTTCTCCGCGTGCGGGTCGCCGGGCGCGAACCGCTCCATCGTGAGCCTTCCTGCGATGGCGCAGTCATCGAGCGGCATGCCGACTTCGTTCGCGAACAGCTCCACGTGCGCGGCGCCGCAGCCCGTCAGCGCGCCGAGCATGTACTCGGCGGGGGTGGGATGCTCGAAGAGGCCGCCGCGCTCTACGGGCTCGTCGCTCGAGAACTCCGGGCAATCGCGCGCCTGTATCCGCGCGCGCATATCCCCCATCCACTGCGCGTTCGCCACACGGGTGATGGTTTTCTGCTCGTTCATATCGACGTCCTCTTCTCCTGAGGTGGAATCCGCCCGTAGACTACTACACCACTTCCGCGCCGCGCCATGCGGACCGGGCGATTCCGCAAATCATTCACCGCTCCTCCATCGCGCTCAGGACGGCGGATATGAAACCCAGAAAGCGCGCGCCTTCCAGAATCTGCGCGAGAGAAAAGAGGTCCGCCTCGATACCCACGTGGCGAAAACCGCTGAAGACGAAGGCGGATGCCGCACCGCCCGAGGTCTCGCGCGCGCGACTCGCCAGCAGGACGCTCTCCGACGGCGGAATGAAGGGGTCCTCGCGCCCGTGCAGGAAAAATTTCTTCCCCCCGACCCCGGGAACGACACCGCGCATCCCCCACTCCCGCAGACGCGCACGCTGCGCGGCTCCCTGAATCGCATATAACTCTTCGAAGCGCTCGGGCGACTTATTCTCCATCAGGGCGAGGAGCGCGCGCGCACCCTCGGGCATTCCAGCGAGCAGATCGCCGATATCCGCCGCTTCGTCCTTCCGCTTTCTCGACACGATGGCTTCGACGCTATCCCGGTGGGCGTCCAGACCCAGGAGTTCCGTGTTGTAGCGCAAGAAGAGCCATTTGCCGTGACGGATGGGCAGCCCGCCGGGGAAGGCGGGCCGGTTCTGGCCGCCGCTCGTGGTGAGGTGTTTCAGCACGTTTTTGAGGTCGTAATAGGCGCCCACGCCGATGAACGCGGCCAGCTTCCCGCCCACCGCCGGCCGCGCCGCCGCGCGAAGGGCCGGGCCGGCGGCGAAGGAGAACGCCAGAAGGCTGCACCTCTCATGAGAACCCGCGCCGCCCCGCGTCATCCACGAGAACGCCCGCTCGATTCGCGCAACATCCGCTTCTTCGGGGCGGAACCGCTTCATGCCGGGCAGATCGGGAACGAGCGCCGTGAACCCCAGCCTCACGAGCGACTCCGCGAACGCCACGAGGCGATGATCCGCCTTGCCCGCCGTGGTCATTCCGTGAACGAGGACGACGCAGCCCCGCGCGGGCGCATCGCTCCAGCCGACGGAATCACCCGGCGAATAGGAATCCGCCAAAACGCCGTCGAATGAAACTTCGGCTTTCAGGGGCTTTTTCGTGAGAAGCGAGAGCCAGCCGCCGCTCCGCACATCGACCATTCCCTGGGCCAGCAGGAGGGAATCCACCGGATGGCGGAAGCTCGGCGAAACACGCGACCCGAAGAACAACAGGACAAGGAGAAACGAAGCGGCCAGCGCAAGGCGCCGAAGCGTGAGAAGGCGCCTTAAGATGATCAGCCCACCACCGCCTCTTCGAAATACTTCCTCAAGAACCCCCCCGTATGCGAGCGGGGGTTCTGCGCCACCTCCTCGGGCGTCCCCTCGGCGACGATGCGGCCTCCCCGCTCGCCGCCTTCGGGACCTAAGTCGATGACCCACTCCGCGTTGCGGATGACGTCCATATTATGCTCGACGACGACCACCGTGTTCCCCAGCCCCACAAGGCGCGTGAGCACGTTCAGCAGCCGCTCCACGTCCTGGAAGTGGAGGCCCGTGGTAGGTTCATCCATCAGGTACATCACGCCGCGGGGCGGCTTGGCGGCCAACTGGCCCGCGATCTTCAGGCGCTGCGCCTCGCCGCCCGAGAGGGTGTTCACGGGCTGGCCGATCCGGAGGTAGTTGAGGCCTACGTCCCTCAAGATGAGCAGCTTGTTCAGCACCGAGGGCACGTGATCGAAAAAGAGGCTGGCCTCATCCACCGTCAGGTTCAGCACGTCGTGGATGTTCTTGTCCTTGTAGCGGATTTCCATGGCCTGGGGCTTGAAGCGCTTGCCCTCGCAATCGGGACAGCGGATGAAGATATCGGCCATGAAGTGCATCTCTATCTTCTGGATGCCGCTCCCGGTGCAGGACTCGCACCGCCCTCCGGCCGTGTTGAACGAGAAATGCCCGGGGCCGTAGCCCATGTTCCGCGCCAGCGGCGTTTCGGCGAAGAGGCGGCGGATCGCGTCGTAGGCCTTGAGGTAGGTGATCGGGTTGCTCCGGGGACTCTTGCCGATGGGACTCTGGTCGAGCAGCACCACGGAATCGAGTTCCTCGAAACCCTCTATCCGCTCGAAGCGGCCGATGGCGCCCTTGCCGTCGTGGAGAATCCGCGCGAGGGCGGGATAGAGCGTGTCGTGCACCAGCGTGCTCTTGCCCGAGCCGGAAACGCCCGTTACCGCCACCAGACGCCCCAGGGGAACGTGGAGGTCCACCTTTTTCAGGTTGTTCTCCTGCGCGCCCAGCAGCGAGAGGTAGGAGCAGCTGCCGTTCTCTCCGCGCTTGATCTTCCTGGGGCTGATCTCGCGCTCACCGCTCAGGAACTTCGCCGTCGCCGACCTCTCGCAAAAGTCGAGCTGCTCCCGGGGTCCCGAGAAAACCACCTCGCCCCCGCGCTCGCCCGCGCCGGGGCCCAGGTCCACCACGTGGTCCGCCTCGTCGATGACGTCGCGGTCGTGCTCGACCACGAGAAGGGTGTTCCCCCGATCGACCAGGTCCTTCAGGATGCTCACCAAGCGGGCGTTGTCCCTCGGATGCAGACCGATGGTCGGCTCGTCCAGAATGTAGAGCGTGCCCGTCAGGTGCGCGCCGAGCTGGTTCGCCAGGTTGATCCGCTGGTGCTCGCCCCCGCTCAGGGTCCTGGTCTCCCTGTCCAGCGTCAGGTATTCGAGGCCCACCTTGTGCAGGAAATCGAGGCGCTCGCGCACCTGCTTCAACACGTCGCCCGCGCGCGCGCCCTGATCCGGCGTGAGCGGCGGGGCCTCGAAGTATTCCCTGAGTTCGCTCACCGGCATGGCGCATATATCGGCGATGGTGCGATCACCCAGTTTTATCCAGAGCGCCTCGGGGCGCAGGCGCGTGCCGCCGCACGAGGCGCATTTCTGAAGGCTCTGGTATCGCCTGATCATCACGCGCACCCAGACCTTGTACTTTCTCCTCTTCAACCTCTCGAAGAACCGGTAGACACCCAGAAACGACCCCGAACCCTCGAATACCATCTTCTTCTGGTCTTCGGGCATCTCCTCCCAGGGGGTGTGGATGTCGAGGCCCTCGTCCCGAGCGGCGTCCTGCAGCTGTTCGCCGAAATAGCGGCGGTAGCGCGGCCGCGCCCAGGGCTCCACCGCCCCCTGGGCGAGCGTCTTCCTGGGTTCGGGGACGATGAGCGCCTCATCGAAGCTCAGCGTGTTGCCGAACCCCCCGCACTCCTGACAGGCCCCGTTGGGATTGTTGAAGCTGAACGTGTGCGGCACGGGCTCCTCGAAAGTGTTCCCGCAGCACTCGAGCCTCTGGCTGAAGCGCAGCCTCGGCCCGTCGACGAACTGCACCTCGGCGACGCCGCCGCCCTCGCGAAACGCCGTCTCCAGCGATTCGCCCAGGCGCGCGCGGTTCCTGGAGGAGAATTTGAGTCGATCCACCACCACCCGGATCGCGCGGTGATTCGTGACGGCAGGCCTCTCTTCACGAGGCTCTTTCTTGCGAGGACGGCCCCGCCGCTTCGCCCCGGGTGCGGGTTCGGCCTCTTCTTTCAGCCTCGCAAAAAGCGGAGGGCCGATGTTCACGATCTCCTCATCCACCATCACACGGACGTAGCCCTGCGCCATGAGGGATTCGAGTTCCTCCTGCAAATCCGCCGCGTCGACCTCCCCCATCGGGAAGAGGATGAAGCCCCGCGAATCCTCATGGGCGTCCAGCAGGAGCGCGACGGTGCCGTCGACCGTGGCGGGCGCGACCTCGCTCCCGCAGTCGGGGCAGTGGATCTTTCCGGCCTTGGCGAAGAGAAGACGCAGGTAGTCGTAAATCTCCGAAGCCGTGCCCACCGTGGAGCGCGAATGGTTCACCGGGTTGTACTGCTCGATGGCGATGGCGGGGCTGATTCCCTCGATGTAGTCCACATCGGGCTTGTCCACGCGCTCCAGGAACTGCCGCGCGTAGGTGGAGAGGCTCTCCACGTAGCGGCGGTGGCCCTCGGCGTAGATGGTGTCGAAGGCGAGCGAGGACTTGCCCGAGCCGCTCGGCCCCGTGACGACGATGAAGTGCTCCCTCGGGAGCTTGAGGGAGATGTCTTTTAGATTATGCTCCCGCGCGCCCTCGATGCGGATGTCTTCCATCAGGGAGACGGCGGGGGGTTCTTCGATTCGGGTACTCATTTCCTCGTGACTGCTCTATGGGTGATGCGGGCGACAGACGAAATGATAACCCCTCAATATGATGCGGGGGAGAGGGAAGTGTCAACGGGGTGGGGTGTAAGATATCGTCACATTCTCAGAAAAGAAGGCGTTACCGATAGAATCAATCTACAACGCGACGGCAACCATGCGAAACCCTATCAAGCAGTGGTTGTTGAAAAAGTCCTGATTCCGTGGTTCAACGTAACTAATCGACCGACGAGGAAGAAGGAATCACTCCCCCCTTGAGGGTCGGGCTTCCCGAGGGGAAAGCCCG
>VXPH01000153.1 GCA_009839615.1 Nitrospinota bacterium | reverse complement strand
TGCAAACGCTCGTTCCTCACTCGCGTTTGACCCCTGACAAGGGGGGTAGGGGGGGGTTGGTTTTCAAGCTGAAGGAGGGCGAGTGAAACACGATTCCCTTCAAACCCCTCATCCCTCTTTGGCGTTGATCCCTCCCTCTCCGGTCGGGTTCAACCCCCAACCCCCTATGAGGGGGCTTTTCAACAACCCCACGTATGCGTCCCTTGACGAATGGAAGAATGAGTTCGTAGGGGCGGTTCGCGAACCGCCCCTACAATCGGGATTTTCCTCGGCGGGGGGTTGAAATGCCGCCCGTAGGGACAGGCACGGGGGCTACAAAGAGAGTCCTCTGCTCACGCCTTCCAGGCTTCGGGCGGGGCCGCCGCGTCGCGCGGGTGGCCGTCGCGCGATAGGCGATCCCGGAACCACTCCTCGTTCACGCGGTTCGTGTAGGGGTCCATGACGGCCATGTCGCAGAATATCTCGATGCAGTTGCCGGACGGGTCCGATATATAAAGCGCGTGGTTCTCGCCCCAGAAGCCGTCCCCCTCGGGGTGCGTGGGGCTGTGGATGGAAGGCCCCCAGAAGATTTCAATTTCCTTTTCTTCGAGATAGGACGCCCACTCATCGAGTTGCGCCCGGTCTTCCACCTCGAACGCGATGTGGTGCAGGCCCGTCTGCAGGGAGAAGAAGGAGCGCTCCTCGGGCGGAGCGGGGCCTTCGCCCTCGGGCCAGAAGATGAGGTTCATGTCGTGGTGAAGCTCCGTGCACCGCATGAAGCAGAGCCCGAAGGGGAAATCGCCCACCGTGCCCGGCTCGAATATCTCCGAGATGGTGAAGCCCAGCGTGTTGACATAGAAATCCTTGGCCGCCTCGATGTCGTGCACCTTGATGGCGGCGTGTTGGAGCCGCGTGAAGCCCCCCGATGGTCTCGGCATGTGAATTTCTCCTCCTTATCCGTGAGTCGATGATAATCAGTCGATGCAGGCCCAGGAATCTCTGCCCAGGTCCCCCAGGCCCTCGCAGCCGTCCTCGGTGACGGCGACGGCGTCTTCAATCTTGACGTGGCCGACTTCTCCGTGGCGGATGTCGCACTCCACCGACACCACCATGCCCGCCTCGAGCGAACGATCCACCTCGGGGCCGAAGCGCGGCAGCTCCTGCTGCACCATCCCGATGCCGTGCACCTCGAAAATACCCATATCGGCGAAGCCGGTGTCCGCGAACGCCCGGTGCCCCCGCTCGTGAACGGCGGCGCAACTCGCCCCGGCCCGGATGGCGTCCCGGCAGGCGTCTACCGCGTACAGGCACGCCTTGTGCAACTCCTCGGCGAGAGGGGAGGGTTCGCCCCGCACCCCCATCCGGCAGATGTCGGACATATAGCCCGCCTCCGAGCCGCCTGCGTCGATGTGGAGGATTTCTCCTCGCTCCCAGATTTTATCCGAGGGCTCGCGCCGCATGCCCGGTCCCGCCGCGGTGAAGGCGTAATGGAAATGAAGCCCGCGCCGTACCATTTCCTCTTCCACCTTTTGCTCGATTCGCCGGGTCGTGACGCCGCGCGCGCCCTCCCGGAAGCCGGCCTGTATGGCTTGTGAATCCGCAAGCGCCGCGCGCCGGAATATCTCCAGTTCGTCCTCTCTCTTGACGGCGCGAAGCTCTTCCAGAACCCCCAGGGAGTCGACGAACCGCGCGCCATGGAGCTCGCTCTGGAGTGCTTCCATCGCGTCCACGGGCATGAAGGCACGCTCGACGGCGATGGTCCCCTCATCAAGGCCGCGTTTCCGGATCGCCTCGGCGGCCGTCTCGGCCGCGCCGACGGTTCCCCGCGCTTTCGTGTAGATGACGTCTGGTATCCAGGTGTCCACCTCGTTTCGCGGAGACGCCTCGACGCGCCAAGCCACCTGAAAGGCGTTTTCGGGGTTGCCGCGCGGGATCCCCACGAAGGGGAGGTACTGGCTCGGCCCGATGGCGGCCACCCTTTCGCGGAAATGGAAGTAGTAGCCGCCCGTCAGGTAGCGGACGTTGTGGGGCGTGTGCGCGAGTATGAGGTCGACGCCCGCCTCTTCCATCAGGCGGGCGAGTTTTTCTTCGTCGTACAGGGGCCGCATCAGTCGACGACCACCCAGTCCTCACGCCCCAGGTCGCCCAGGGGTTCGTAACCGTCCGACGTCACCGCCACGGCGTCCTCCACCTTCACGTAGCCCACCTCGGGGTGGCGGATGTCGGTCTCGATCGACACCACCATGCCCTCTTCGAGCGCTCTCTCCACGCCGGGGCCGAAATAGGGTTGCTCGTGCGAGACCATGCCGATGCCGTGGATGATGAAGTTGCCGTATTCCCCGTGCTCGGTGTCCTTGAGATACGTCGTGCCCTTCTCGTAGATGTCGCCGCACACAGCACCCGCGCGAATCTCGGCGCGCACGTGGTCCTGCGTTCCCAGGCACGCCTTGTAGAGCTCGTCCGCCAGCGGCGTGGGCTCGCCGCGCACGCCCATGCGGCAGATGTCCGTCAGGTAGTCGGCTTCAGACCCCCCCGCGTCCAGGTGCAGCACCTCGCCCTTTTCCCACACCTTCCCGGAGGGAGCGCGCAGCATGCTCGTCCCCGCGCAGGCGAAGACCCACAGGAAGTGCAGACCCCTGTCCGTCATGCCGCGCTCCACGGCGTGGGCGACGTCGCGCGTCGTGGCGCCGGGCCCCGCCGTCTCGAACGCCTCGCGGATGGCTTCCGCGTCCGCCTGGGAGATGCGCCGGTAGATATCGATCTCCTCGGGCGTCTTGATGGCGCGAAGCTCCTCCAGGATCGGCAGCGCCTCCACGAAGGTCGCGTTGGGCAACTCTCTCTGCAGGGTATCCTTCGCGATGGCGGGCAGGAAATTCTCCTCCACGGCGATGGTCCCGCCGCCCAGTCCGCGCCCGGCGATGGCGTTTGCGGCGTCCGCGGCGGCTTCGGCCGGATATCTGGCCGAGGGGATGAGCTCGGGTATCCAGAGGTTCTGGTCCTTCGCCTGGCCGATCTCTCCGGTCCCGCCGATCAGGAACGATTTTCCGGCGTCGCCGCGCGGGATGCCCGCCAGCGCCATGTACTGGCCGCGCCCCATGGACGTGAACCGCTCGTGAAAGTGGAAGTAGTAGCCGCCGCACAGATACCGTACGTTCTCGCGCGAGTTGGCGAGAACGAGGTCGACGCCGGCCTCGCTCATGAGGCGGTCGAGTTTTTCACCGTCATAGGGTGGCTGCATGGAAAATCCTCCATTCCTTGTTTGCCCGGAGGCGTTTGAAATCGTGGTTTGTCGTATCGCTTCATCCTCGCGCAGAAATCGGCGAGGGTCAATCCGAAACCCCGTGAAATCGACCGCCACGCCGCCCGATTCGGGGTTGTTGAAAAGGTC
>VXPH01000244.1 GCA_009839615.1 Nitrospinota bacterium | reverse complement strand
GCCGCGTGACCCGCCATTCCTCCCGCTTCCGAAACAGGGTTTTTCAACAACCCCTCATCGGTCGGGTTCGTGCCTTCGATACGCGGCTTCGCCGCTACTCAAGATGAGGCAAAGCTTGAATCTCCTGTCGCACGCAGAAAAGCCCTAGTTCGCCAGCGCCTTGTTCTTGATGGGTTCGATGCCGAAAACTTCCGGCTTTTTCGTGTCCACCGTCACCTTGACGGCGTGCATCTGCCTGGCGCCAAAGACCTGAAGCGCGCGCACGTTCGGCGCTTTCTTCGGGAGCGGACGCGTGATCTGGTATTTGTGGCTGTCGCCGTAGATCAGCAGAACCGGCTTTTTGAACGCGGCGGCTTTCTTGATCAGCGCGTCGCCGAACCGCTTGAAGCCCGACGCGCCCGAGAAGGCCTCTTTTTTCGCTCTGAAGAATCCCGGCTTGAACATATCGGCGTGAATCGCGAGCACGAGCGCCCTGGCTTTCGCGGCGATGGCCCTGTCGAAGCCCGCGTTCAGCCAGGCGACGTTCGCCGCATCGCGCGCGAAGAACTCCGCGATGGCGCGCCGATCCCGCACCTCGAAGTTGTTGTTCGAGCCGACCACATGCGCCGCCACGAAATGGACGCCCTCTTTCACGAAACGCGCATTCTCGGGGTAGCCGGAGTATTCCCTCATCAGGTCGGACTGGCGCTCGAGCTTCATGGTAGCCTTGCCGAGCGAGCGCGGGCCGCGGGAATAATAGTGCTTCCGCAAGAAAGCGAGTCTCTCGATGGGGTCGAAGCGGCCGGCACTCCAGCGGTGGCAGTCGGTCCATTCGTTGTCGCCAGGCGTGTAGACGAGCGGGGCGTCGAAGGAATTCATGAAATCGAGCTGATCGAGCAGCATCTTGTCCGAGCACGGGGTGGAGCCTGATTTCGTGTCCCCGATGTGGATCGTGAAGGCGGGGTTCAGCGCGTTCACCTGGCCGATCAGCGTCTTGAACGGCGGGTAGACCTTCGCGGGCTTACCGTAGGGCATGTCGCCGAGCGCCACGAAGGTGAAGGGTTTGTCATCGGCCGAGGCGGCCCCCGCCGTCAGCGCGAGCAGCGCCATCGCGCAGAACAACCCGCCCAGGCGTTTTTTCCAGAGTAATACGGAATTTCTCATCGAACCCATCTCATCCGTCTCCCATGTACAGGTCAAAGAAAGATACGACATCTTCTTTCGAGAACGAAGACGATACCCCGATAGAGAATCTTCACTGCGGCGGGCCGAGCTTCTCCCGCCCGTCCCTCGATGGGGTGGAATATAAATAATATCCAGGGAGGATATGTTACGAATGCGCGGCGATTCCATGTTTTTTTCATAAATCGAGACAGGATGGACCGCGTCCGCGCTTGAGCGGCGCGCCGAGAAACCCTACCTGCGCCAGCCCAGTCTGTCCGCGATGCGCAGGATGATGTCCGATCGGTTGAGCGCGTAGACGTGGAAATGTTTGACGCCCATCGTCATCAGTTCCCCAATCTGGGCCGCCGCCAGATCGGCCGAGCTTTCCTGAAAGGCCTCGGGGTTATTCTCGTAGGGCGCCAGCGCATCGACGACGCTTTTCGGCACGCTCGCCCCGCATTTCTTTGCAAAACGCTGGACCTGGTCCAGGTCGCGCACGGGCAGGATGCCGGGCGCCAGAGGAATTGCGACGCCCCGACTCACCATCTGCTCCATGAACCGCTCCCAGACGTGCGCCTCGAAGAAAAACTGGGAAGCCGCGTAGTCGGCTCCTTCCTCGGCCTTGCGAACGAAGTGATCCATGTCCGCGTTCTTGTCCGGCGTTTCGGGGTGGCCCTCGGGATAGCAAGCCACGCCGATGGAGTGGAACCCGCCCAGGTTATTGAGCCAGCGCACGAGATCGGCGGCGTAGCGGAACCCGCCGGACACGGCTTCTTCGCGCGTCATGCCCTCGGGGATGTCTCCCCGGAGCGCCAGGATGTCGCGCACCCCGTTATCCTGATAGATGGTCATCAGGCGCGAGATTTCCGCCTCGTTCGCGCCTACGCAGGTCAAGTGCGCCACCACGCGATCCGGGTAGCGGCGGGCCAGCTCCAGCACCAACTCGAGCGTGCCCTCCTGCGTGGAGCCGCCCGCCCCGTAGGTCACCGAGGTGAAGGCGACCTCCATCGCGGCCTGAATCGCGGCCACCTCGCGCAGGGCGCGCTCCACCGCCTTGCGCCCTTTTGGGGGGTAGAGCTCGATGGATACGCTCACTTCCTCGGAGACGATGCTGTCGATGATGGCGGACAAGCCGTTCACCCCTTCTCTGCTCCCTCAGGCGGACGCCGGCAGCATGCGAGACGCAAAAAAACGGGCGCGGGGCGAATCCACCCCGCGCCCTGGAACACGTAATACAAAAACCGGCTAGCCCAGACCCTCGAGCGCCGCGAAGAGTTTATCGTCGTCGGGCTTCTCGGGCGGCGCCGCCGTTTCTTCCATGTAGGCGACGTTCCCGTCCTTGTTGACGAGAACCACCGCGCGGTTGCTGAAGCCCTTGTCGTTCAGCAGGCCGTAGGCCGCGCACGTCCCCTTGCCGAAGAAATCACTCAGCAGCGGGAACTCGATGCCGTATTGCTCCGCCCAGGCGGCGTGCGCGAACGGGCTGTCCACGCTGATGCCGATGACCTCGCAGTCGGCATCCTCGAATCTGGCCTTCTCCGCCTGATAGGCGGGCAACTGCTCGCTGCACACACCGGAGAAATCGAACGGGTAGAAGCAAAGCAGCACGTTCTTCTTGCCCCGGTAATCGCTCAACTTGATCGTGTCGCCCTCGGCGAGGGTTCTCGGCAACTCGAAGTCGGGAGCCGCGTCACCTATGCTCAAAGCCATGAGAAAACCCTCCTATTTGGCGGCCGCGAAGCGCGCGGCGACGTCGTCCCAGTTCACTACGTTCCACCACGCGGCGACGTAGTCGGGACGGCGGTTCTGGTAGTTGAGGTAGTAGGCGTGCTCCCATACGTCCACGCCCAGAAGCGGCACGTAGCCCTCGGTGCGCACGCTGGTCTGGTTGGGCATCTGCTTGATCTCGACGCTGCCGGAACCCGGCTTCGTGCACAGCCACGCCCAGCCGCTGCCCTGCACGGTCACCGCCTTGGTGGAGAACTCCTCCTTGAAGGCTCCGAAGTCGCCGATGGCCGCCGCCAGGTCGCCGCCAGGCTCGCCGCCGCCGTTCGGGCTCATGTTCTTCCAGAAGATGCAGTGGTTGTCGTAGCCGCCGCCGTTGAAGTTCAGGCCGCCCTGATCCGGCGAGAGGTTGCCGAGGATATCCTCGATGCTCTTGCCTTCGAGGTCGGTGCCGGCGATGGCGTTGTTCAGGTTCGTGAGATAGGTGTTGTGGTGCTTGGTGTGGTGA
>VXPH01000157.1 GCA_009839615.1 Nitrospinota bacterium | reverse complement strand
TGACCATCATTTAGTGAGTCCTCCTGAATACATAGAAAAAGGGATTTTCCGTGAATTTCCGGCTTTCTCCGTTTAACCTCCTTTCGTTCTCGATATATGGGCTTCCACAAATCGATTGTTCGTATGTCGGGCCGCCCGGAATGCGGGGGCTCGCCCGCGCATCGTCCAGGCCGGCGGTTCCGCGAGAAGCGAATCCTTGCGGCATGCGCCCACCTTCCTCGGCCCCCCAGGGCGGGTATCTTTCGATCACCTCGCACCCGGCCTGTTCGCCGCTAATTATTATTAGAGGACGCCAGAAGCCCCGTTCTGCGCCGCGAGACCCGCCTCAAAGCGCATTCGGGCCGAAAACGGGCGGAAAAAGACGTAAAATCCCGCCCGAAATCCCTCCGGGGACCCCGGAATTGCGCTTGACATGATCTTGAGAGGTGTTATATTTTCTGATAATAATAATTATCAGAATATATAAATCCACCGCCTCGGGTGGATATCCGCCCCCGAAAACGGCTTTTTTTTCTTGGAAATTCCCCGCTGTCGTCTATACTTCGTAACCGGTGAGGTCCTCGGGCGTAACGAGGCGCTCGAGCGGCTTCAGGCAATGGCAACAGCCGCTGACCCGGAAGGTTGGCTTCTCACCATGACGACGGGGGCGACTCCTCCCGACCCCGCACAGGACACCGCATTGACGAGGGCCCCGGCCGGGGGGCCGGCACGCCCGGCGCGTGCGGCCGCGCACCTGGCGAAGGCCTCGATGGCGAAGAACACGCGGCGGGCGTACGAGGCGGCGCTCCGGGGGTTCGAGCGTTCGGGGCGGCCTGAGACCGACGCCGGGGTGGCGGCGTACCTGGGAGACCTCTACGAGGAGGGGCTGTCCGCGGCCTGCGCCTCGATGGCGGTCGCGGCGATTCGCTTCCGGGCCAGGCTGGGCGACCGGCCCTCCCCGGTGGGGGCGGCCACGGAGCGGGTGCTGGCCGGCTTCCGGCGCCTGGCGTCCGAGCGCGGCCGCGGCCAGGTGACGGGGGTGCGCTGGGAGCAGGCGGACCGGGCGGCGTCGATGGCCGAACGCTCGGGGAGTCTGGCCGGGCTGCGTGACGCGGCGATCATCTCGGTGGCGAGCGACGCCCTGCTCCGGGTGTCGGAGATATCGGCGCTGGACGTGAGCGACGTGCACCCCGAGGAGAGGACGGTGCTCGTCCGGCGCTCCAAGACGGACCAGGAGGGCGAGGGCGCCGTGCAGTTCCTGGGCGCGCCGACCGTGGCGCGCGTCCGGGCCTGGCTGCTGGGCGCCGCCCTGGCGGAGGGGCCGCTCTTCCGGGCCGTCCACCGCTCGGGCCGGGTGCTGGCGGGGCGCCTGACGAACCGGAGCATCCGGCGCATCATCATCCAACACGCCCGGGACGCGGGCGTGAAGGGGCGCATCAGCGGGCACAGCCTCCGCGTGGGGGGCGCGCAGAGCCTCGCCTCCGCGGGGGCCTCCTTGGTCGAGATGCAGCTCGCCGGCCGCTGGCGCTCGCCGGCCATGCCGGGGCGCTACGCGCAGGGCCAGCTCGCCCAGCACGGCGCCGTGGCGAAGCTGCGCTACGGTTTGTGAGGGCGTCGGCCGGCACGTAACACCTGCCTCATCCCGAGCAGGCGCGCTCGCGCGCGATGGTTTTGTAGGGACAGGCCTCCGTGCCTGTCCGAGGCCTCCGTTCTGCAAGGGACAACCACGGAGGGTTGTCCCTACGGGGTCGGTGGCCGCAATGACGAACGAAAACCAAATTTGTCGTGGGTCCCGAGAAGAGAACGCCGCCTACCATAGGGACAGGTCGCGACCTGTCCCTACAACAACCCCCTCAAGGGGGGAGTGGTTGTCTTCTCTCTCTTCGATGGGCAATAAACCTCCGCGGTTGTCCCTCGTCAGGACAGGCACGGAGGCCTGTCCCTACGAAAACCTGGAAAAACGAAACCGTAGGGGCGGACCTGTGCCTCCCCTACACAAGCACGTCGCGTTCCCGATCGGTGAGGAAGTCCCCCCCTCCCCGTCCTGAGCAACCCACCGCTCCGCCTCACCCTGAGTAGCGGCGAAGCCGCATATCGAAGGGCCCCTCCCTACGCCTCGTTTTGAACGCGGCATCCCGGGAAAATCGAATTTCCATTTTGTTGCAACATTCCGGCGTTGTCCTTATATTAAAAGCAGGAACACGCTCATCAAGAGCATGACCGGGGCGGAGAGGAAGTTCCCTTTCCGCGCCGACACTTCGCCGATGAGGAGGACGGAAAAGATTCGGAACCGTTGATGGCCGGAAACCGTTTCGCCATCAGCCAACAGAAGACATCGCCGTGGAGTTACCGCAATCATGAGTAAATTCTTGACACCTTTCGTTTTGTCCCTGCTTCTTCTTCTCGTTCCGGACGTTTCCCTGGCGAAGTACAAGGTCGCGCCCGTTTCGGGCGGCGGAACCATCACCGGCAAAGTGAGCTTCGAGGGAAAGATTCCCGCCCCCGTCAAATACATCATCACCAAGGACCACGACGCCTGCGGCAAGGGCCAGGTCACCCGCCAGGAGGTCGACGCGAAGGACGGCGCCCTGAGAGGCGTGGTCGTCTATCTCGATAAAGTAAAAAAGGGCAAGGCCTACCCAAAGGAAATCCAGAGCGTCGTGGTGGACCAGAAGAAGTGCGCCTACGTCCCCTACCTGCAGGCAGTCGCCGAGGGGGGCAAGGTCACCATCCTGAACAGCGACGCCGCCCACCACAACATCCACACCTACGAGATCATCGGCCGGGCGAAACGCTCCATGTGGAACATCTCCCAGCCCAAGCAGCGCAAGAAGGTCGTCCGCCGGGCGAAGGTCCGGCGCAGCCCCATCGTGCGGATCGAGTGCGACGTGCACAACTGGATGAAGGGGTTCCTCTTCGTGGCCAGGAATCCCTATTACGCGCTCGTGGGCGCGGACGGGCGTTTCGAGATCACCGACGTTCCGCCGGGGAAATACTCCCTGCGGGCGTGGCACCCGGCCCTGGGGGTCAAGAAGAAAAGGATCACCATATCCGCCGGGGGGAAGAAGGCCGCTGCCTTCACGTTTTCTTCGCGATAAAGCCGGATTTTCAAGACGAGGACGGCCCAGGGAAATGAGAACCGACCCGCATACGGATAACACGTTCGAGAGGCGAACCCGTCGATCCGCGGGGTTTCGTAGGGGCGGACCTGTGTGTCCGCCCGCTGCTTATGTCCAACCCCATAACCTCGGACTCAGCCTCTCTCGGCTTGAAAACCAACCCCCCCTACCCCCCCTTGACAGGGGTCAATTCCGACCGAGGAGGGAGGAATTGCAAGCCGATGCGTTTCCCGACAATGACTTATGCAAACGCTCGTTCCTCACTCGCGTTTGACCCCTGTCAAGGGGGGGTAGG
>VXPH01000211.1 GCA_009839615.1 Nitrospinota bacterium | reverse complement strand
TGACCACCCATGCGGAGTGCTTCGCCCACGCGCCGTAGCTGTAGAGCTCGGGCTCGGCAGGATACTCATCCGTTACGGTGTAGCCGATGTCCTTCATGAAGGCGAAGTCCATTTCATGCGGAATCGCCCTCAGATTACCGCAATAGGACATGATCATCGCGCAGGCGCCCAGGTGGCCGAAATCCGGATCGCCGTCGCGATTCTCCTGGAAGGCCACGTTCCGGCCCCCGTTGGCCGCCGTCAATGCCGGGCCGGTCCATACCCCCCGCTCGATGTCCACATAACGGGCAATCGTCTCCGGCAACGGGACATGTTCGCGTTCCATATCATGCCCAATCGCGTGGCCGATCTCGTGAGCGGCGATATCGGCGAACCACAATGGGCTTCTGGTGATGGTTCTCGCCGCCACCTCGAACCAGCCCGTCCTGACCGTAAAGTCCTGTCCCACCGTCTGAGTGGGTGTCCGATAAGTCCCCCTGGAACTCCCCCAGGCATAATCCCACTTGGGATTCTCATAATCCGTCTCGAAGTCAAGAAGAATCCCGTCCACCAGACGCGGGATGATCTGCCCATTCTCCCTTCCCTTGCGGGTCACCACCGAATCCGTTGACATGTAGGGGCCGAGGACATCCTTGAGCCTGTGAGACCAGGATTTCCCCGCTCTCTCGATGCCCCCCTTCACGAAATCCGGCAACGAATCAATATACCCCTCGGAATCCCCGATGAAGTCGATGTCGATGGTGTCCGTCGGGCCCGACATCCTTTGTGCATAAGTAATTCCGTTCTTCGAGCCCAGGACGGAATACCCCGACGCGTCCAGGCCCTCGAAGCGGGGGAGGCTGCCGCCTCCTTCGAGACCGAAATACGACGCGATCGGTTCAGTGGATTTCCATGTATCCCGGATGTCCACCCCCGCCGTGTTCACGATGGCGGCAGGGACGGGAAGGAAACTTCCTCTCCCGCCGCCGCCCCCGCAGCCGTAGAGCGTGAGAACGAATGACACAAAAGCAACGAGAACCTTCATCGTTTTCCCCCTGTTCTTATCCGGCGCCTCGAAAATCCGGCGCAATTCCTGAAAGGCGGCAATTCGACCGGGAGAGGCCACCGCCAGCGAGCGCGGGCTCTTGGGAGTAAGCCGTCATCCGTAACGATCTCGATCTGGGGTCATTGAAACCAACCATATAAGTTTGTTGACTGATAAGTCAATAAGTGCGGGTAGAGGGCTGGAACTCTCGTTTTTATGGCGGGCCGGCTCAGGCGCGCCCTCCCGAAACGAATCCGAAGCAATCAAAAATCCCCGCAAGCGCGCATTTCCCCGCATTTCCCCGCGTTTGCGGTGCAGGGCTTCCGCCGCCGGCGTCCTACATTGGGCGCAGTGGCGGCGATGGGCGCCGCCGTTTTCGAGGACCAGATGCGGAAAGGAGAAAACGCATGACGACGCAACCGCAGGCGGAAACGGAAACAGAGGAAGAAACGGCGGAAGAATCAACGGAAGAAAGGGCGGAAGGGCAAACCGAAACGCAGGGGGAAAGCGGCACGGAAGAAACGGCGGAGCAGCAGAGCGAAGCACAGGGGGAATGCGAATTCGACCTGGAGGCGGTTTTCAACGGCATCCTCGCCATGCACCGGACCCTGGACCTCATGGCCTCCACCCTCTCGTCCGTTTCCGTATCGGGACCGGCCGGGCCTCCGGGTCCTCCGGGCGAAAAGGGCGACCCCGGCGAGCAGGGCGCGCAAGGCCCGCAGGGTCCAAAAGGCGACAAGGGCGACAAGGGCGATCCGGGTGAGACGGGCGCAACCGGGCCGCAGGGATCGCAAGGTCCTGCCGGACCCCGAGGAAACGACGGGCCGCAAGGGCCGCGGGGAGAGCAAGGCATTCCGGGCGATCCGGGCCGCCAGGGTCTTCCCGGCGCGCAAGGCCTCAAGGGTGACAGGGGCGACAGGGGAGAACAGGGCCTGAGAGGCGAAACCGGACCGCAGGGCCCGCAGGGGCTTCAGGGAGCCAAGGGCGACAAGGGCGATCCCGGACAGGATGGAGCAGCCGGAGCGCAGGGACCACAAGGCGCGACAGGTGATCGCGGCCCCAGAGGATACACTGGCGCGACAGGCGCGCGAGGTCCGCGAGGACCGCAAGGGCTGCGAGGACTGCAAGGGCCGCAAGGCGATCAGGGCGATCAGGGGCCAGAAGGGCCAAAAGGTAAGGATGGCCGGGATGGCGTCTGCACGTGCCCCGGCGGCGGCAGCGAAGACGACGGCATCGATGATGACGACGGAATCTAGGCGATGCCGGGGGAATTTCCGTTTCGGATGAACGCGCGCCGGGGGGATGCCGGCGAATGGCGGCGCCTGCTGAGCGACGCCCTGGTTCGCGGAACGCTTGAAGAGCCGATTGTCAGCCGGAAGGGGGGGCGGCGCTCCATGCTTCTGGACATGCGGCTTCCGCTGACGAACGGCGCCCGGGCAGGCTGGATCGGTGAACAGCTTGCCCGGGCGCTGCGCGGCGGCTTCTTCGACGCCCGGGCCGTCGCCAGCAGCGGCGTTCCGGGAACGCTGGCCGTCGGTGCCGTACTCGCGCGGCTTCCCGACATGGAAGCCTGCATCATTCGTGATAAACGGAAAACATACGGCCGATGCCGCCTCGTGGAGGGCGCCCGGCCCGGGAGCGCCGTCTATATCGACGACATCATGGCGGGCGGAAACACCGCGCTGCGGGCCATCAGGGTGCTGCAGGCGGAAGGCGTCCGCGTCGAGGGCGTCCTGACCATCGTCTGCTTCGGCTGGAGCCGGGGGGCGGCGCGCCTGGCTTCCGCCGGCGTCAAGGCGGCCCACCTGGTGCACCTGGAGAAAACAGGGTAGCGCCTCATTTCGAATCCGGGCCGCCTCCGGCGACGTCCGGGGGCGGATCGAACCCCGGATCATGGGATGACGAACAAAACCGCGCCGTATCGAGAGAGGACCGGTCGCCTGTCCGAGAAGAGCGCCCCTCGATACGGCGCGCAAGCGCGCCTACTCGGGATGAGGGGGTTTTTGTTTTCCTCGCCCTGCGTAGCCACCATATCACCCTCACCCTGAGTAGCCGCCGAAGGTCAAACGCGACTGAGAAAGGAGTGTTTGTATCGAAGGGCCAACCTGAGTGGGCCGCATGTATGTCGGACATATATGTCCGACCTACACGACCCTCTGAATGATGACCGTAGGGACAGGCCCCCGTGCCTGTTCTCGTGCGTCGTTCACATTCCCCGTAGGGACAGGCCCCTGTGCCTGTCCGAGGTCGCGCTACAAAATAATGGGCGCCTCGCGGGGCGGGGGGCGGGCCCCCCCCCCGGGGGGCACCCCCCCGCGGCGCCTAGGCAATTTAGATTGCGTTTCTAGAGGCAAGAAAGCTATGATAACGCCGCCGTAGCGCAT
>VXPH01000269.1 GCA_009839615.1 Nitrospinota bacterium | reverse complement strand
GCCACCCCCACCCCCGCAGCCGTAGAGCGCAAGAACCAACGACAGAAAAGCAGCCAGAACCTTCATTGTTTTCCCCCTGTTTTTATCCGGCGCCCCGAAAATCCAGCGCAATTCCCGAAAGGCGGCTCTATCTCACTCCCCCAAACCCCGCGCTCATATCAGCCCGTTCCACGACGCCCCCCATACCGTCATGCTCTGCTCCATAAAACATGCCCGTCACCTCGCCCGCGTCGCCGCCGGTTTGCACGAACGAATTGCCGCGGACGATGACGCCGTAGCGCAGGCCGCCGTCGTTCCAAGTCTGGCCTGAACCGACAGTACCCGGCGTCGCGTTCACGCCCCAGTGTTCGAGGCCAGTGAAGTCGATTTGGCCGGTGAGCGTTGCGAGGTTAATGGTGAGATCCGCGGCTCCGGCGAGTGATTGCGATTCGGACGTGAATCCCAGGAGCCTGCCTGTCCAGCTTGCGCTTCCCGATAGAGCCTGATTATCCGACAGGTTCATCGCCGGACTTGAACCGTACGCCCACGGCTGAATCAGGCCGTTCCTCGAGGATGCGCCGAATGATACGTCTTCCATATCCCCGCGCAGGTGGAAGGATACGTCCGTCCAGGACTCCAGGCTATTTGGATCCCACAGCTTGTATCCTCCCTGTACTTCCTTAAAGCGAGAGAACATGGCATAGAGCGCATCCGTATCAATCTGATGAAGAATGTGCGATGGAATAAAGGTGTTTCGGTAACCTATATTCATAATTGAGCGGTATTCGCCCGGTTCAATATGCTCCAGCAAACCGAGCGCGTGGCCAATCTCATGGGCCAGTATTTTCCTGATGTAGCTCGGGTTATTTAGAGCCGTAACGGGGTCAACCCATATGGTGGCCTTCGAATTGAACCCGACTTGGACACCGGCAACTTTCACGGGCGGCCTTTCCTCTATAGGCCACTTGTCCTGCGGTTCGATGCCAACAAAAATTTCTCCCTCTGATATGTAGTTGCTCCATACATGGTTGTTTATGTCAGAACCAGGATGAAAGCCGCGCCTGGGTGAGATGGTAATCTTTCTGTCGTGCGGCAAGGCGGTATTTATGAGCTGAACTGTTTTGACTATATCGTCGACATATCTGTTTTCAGTCGTTTCCCGGATGACGATTGTCGGTTTCTGATTGAAGGCATTCAGGTATTGATCGCCTGGCTCATCGCGATATTGAGGAACCGCCTGCTTGTCCAGGAAGTCGTTCACGCGCCCGGCGCTCTCCCCGTCGCGCACACGCCCTGACGATATGGCCACGCCGTCGTGCGTTCCCGCCGGCGACAGGGCATTGCGCTCCGGCATGGCATCAGCGCCAACCTGAACACCATCCCTCAAGAATACGATGGGCGCATTCCTCGAATGGGCCGGCATCAGGGCGGGAAGCCTGGGGAAAGACGAACCTCCCCCACCGCCACCACCGCCGCAGCCGTAGAGCGCGAGAACGAACGACAGACAGGCAGCCGGAACCTTCATCGTTTTCCCCCTCTTCTTATCCGGCGCCCTGAAGATTCAAGGCGATTCCCGAAAGGCGGCGACCCGCCCGGGAGAGCCGCGGCCAGGGAGCGCGGACTCCCGGGAGGAAGCCGTCATTTGGAACGATGTCGATCTGCGGTCATTGCTGCTTAGCATATAGGCATTTTGACCAATAAGTCAATAAAGGCGGGTTGATGAGCTTTCGAGGCGCCGGAAACCGGGAACCGCGCCCGTTCGCATCAAAACCCGTTCGGTGGGAGAATAGGTCTCAAGCCTCACGGCGCTCGCGAGAGGGTCGGGAGCGGCGTCTGAACTTCCGGGCGGACGGCCCGGTTCGGGCGCATCGAGGGTACATCCATCGGCGGGCGCGCCGGGGCCGGCGCTTTCTCATCCGCCATAAGCCGGGAGGAACTGCAATGGCCGAAGACCATCATCACTTCATGGGCTTGACGCTCGAGGAGTCGCGCCTCGCGCTCGAGGCGGGGAATTCTCCCGTCGGCTCGATCATCGTCAGGGACGGGGAAATCATCGGCAGGGGGCAGAATCGCGTCATCTCCCACAACGATCCCACCTGCCACGGCGAGACCGACGCCATCCGGAACGCATGCAACGCTTTGGGTACGCCCGACCTCCCCGGCTCGACGCTCTACACGACGATGGAGCCCTGCCCGATGTGCTGCTGGGCGATCGTCCTGGCGAAGGTTAAGACGCTCGTCCTGGGCGCGCGCCACGCGGAAATGGGGCGAACCGACTACGGGGACTATTCCGTCGAGAAACTCCTGGAGATGGGGAACCAGAGCGTCGAACTCGTCACGGGGGTCCGTGTGGCCGAATGCGAGGCGCTCCGGCGCAGCTGGTCGGGATGGGTGGAGCCCGAAGCGTAATCGACGGCAGAGTCGAGCGTCATTCAGAGGAGAAAATGTATGAGCCGCTGGATACAGGAACTGACCTGGCCGGACGTGGAAGAGTATCTCAAGCGCGGGGATACGGCCCTCGTGCCCGTCGGCGCCACGGAGCAGCACGGGCCGCACTGCCCCCTCGGAACGGACGCGGCCGAGGCCATCGCGACCGCCGAAGAGGTGGCCGGGCGGGCGGACGCGCTCATCGCCGCTCCCCTGTGGTTCGGGTGGTCGCCCCATCACCTGGGGTTTCCGGGAACGATATCGCTCGCCGCCGAGACGCTGACGCGCGTCGTCGAGGACGTGTGCAACAGCCTCGTCATACACGGCTTCCGGCATATCGTGATCCTGAACGGGCACCGGGTCGCGAACTTACCCCCGCTCGAGATTGCCGTCGTGCGGGTCAGGAACACAACG
This sequence comes from Nitrospinota bacterium, assembly GCA_009839615.1. Lineage (GTDB taxonomy): Bacteria > UBA8248 > UBA8248 > UBA8248 > UBA8248 > Bin107. The sequence goes on along the minus strand of VXPH01000269.1, from coordinate 659 downwards.
GGCGCCGCCGTCGCCATCGTGGACCTGGCGCTCATCGCCGGCAAGGAGATTCGCGACGTATGCGAGAGTCCCCCGGGGGGCGTGGGCCACGGGTGCGAATCCGAGACCTCCTTCATGCTGCATAAGTACGGCGAGCAGGTGAAGATGGAGCGCGCAGTGGACGCGGTTCCTGAGGTGGGCGAGTTCGAGCACCGCTTCGTGTCCGTGGACCACGCCGTGAACCGGGTCGAGAACCCGAAACTCTCCTTCCCGCCGACGATCGAGGAATACGGGCGCAACCGGGAAGCGATGGGCGTGGGCGGCGCGGCCACCTTCGCATCGGCCGAGAAGGGAGCGAAGATATTCGAGGCCATCGCCGCGAACACGACGCGGTTCGTGAAGACCTTCCAGAACGCGCCCGTCACCATCAAGGCGACCGCCCCGCCGCTGTAGGAAGGGGGGTGGCAGGGAGGGGCCTCCGTGCCTGTCCGGCAAGGGACAATCACAGGGGGCAGGACAACCCTGAGGAGGCATTGTCCCTACGAATCCTCTGCGTTTGGGTGTCACTCCCTCCTTGAGGGGGAGTCGGTGAGGTGAGGGGGATTTTACCCGAAACCGAACCGGTGGGGGGAGTATTTCCCTGTGGCATGTCCCCCCACCGAATCTGCCTTCGCCAAGGC
>VXPH01000025.1 GCA_009839615.1 Nitrospinota bacterium | reverse complement strand
GGAGTTTTTCATTTAGAATCGTCCCCCCACCGATTCAGCCGTCGCATAAACCGCTCGGCTTCATCGACTCCCCCTCAAGGGGGGAGTGAATTTTCTCTCTCGTTGATTGTGCCTAATCCTCAATGGAGAAGTGAAATTCGGTGCGTTCTTTCTGCGAGCTTTTTCAACAGCCCCGTTTCGCCTTTGCCTCGCGTTTTGGTAGATTCCCGTTGATTGGTGAACCGATACGCCTTTCCGCCATCGTCAAGGGTGCTTCCATGCAGATCACGCCGCACGTGCATTGCCTCTGGCTGGAATTCGAAATCAAGACGCCCGCGGGCGAGCGGATTCCCAGGTTCGTCACGTCCTATATCCTCGCGGGCGATACGCTCACGCTCATCGACACGGGCGTCGCCTCAACAGCCCCGGACATTTTCGCCTACATCGAATCCATTGGCAGGAAGCCCGAGGAGATAGCGCACGTCCTGCTCACGCACTCCCATTTCGACCACATCGGCGGAAACGGCCTGATTGCCGAGCGGGCAAACCCTGAGTTCCTCGGCCCCGAGGCGGAGAGGCGGATGATCGAGGACCTGGACTATCAACACAGCGTCCGTCCGGTGGGAAGAATGCGCGATGCGGTGTCGGGTCCCGTGAAGCTCGCCGGTTTTCTCGCCGGAGGCGATGAGATAGCTCCGGGCGGCGTGGCGGTGGGGGTAGTTCACACGCCAGGGCATTCGGAGGGGAGCCTCTCTTTCTTCGTGCCTGAGGACGGCGCGCTCATCTCAGGCGACGTGCTGCCTGAACCCGGCACGCTGCCGATATACGAGAGCGTGGCGGACACGCTGGCGAGCCTCGAGAAGCTGAAGGCTCTTGGTGGGGTGAGCGCCCTGCTCTCCGCCATGAGCCGGAAGGTTTCGCGCGATGAGGGGGTTTCACGCCACATCGAGAGCGGGCAGGGGTATATGAGAGAAATCGACGGGCTGGTGCGCGAGGCCGCAGCGCAGAAGGGGAGGGATGTTTCCCCTGAAGAGGCGGCCGAGTTCGTTTTCGAGCGCCTGGGTCTGCCGCGCGCCGGCCTGATCCCCATCGTCCTGCGCAGCATGAAGGCCCATCTGCACGAGGAGCCGATGTAATGGCGAAGAATTGTCCACCACTTGAGATACGAGGAGCCCGGGCTTGAGCCTGCATCTTTACTTGAAGAGTTTCGACGGCCCGCTCGGCGAGAGGGGAAAGGACGGCCTCTGGCGCGAGAAAAAGGGCCTGCTCGACGACGCAGCCGGGTGCGCCGAACTGATAGCGCGCTACCAGGACGGGCCGGGGGAGCCCTGGTTCGCTACCGAGCGCGCCGACGTCGCCGGCATCGCGGCCAAGATCGGTGCGGCGGAGGGGATGGAGCACGTCGTCGTCGTCGGAAACGGGGGGTCGATACGGAACGTCTGGGCGCTTTACCTGGCGTTTTCAGAGCGGGGGTTCGCCCGGAAGCTGCACCTGCTCGACGGCACGGACATGAGCGGATTGCTCGGTGAACTGCTGCGCGGAGGCGGCGCGTTCAGCCCGGCGAACACGCTCATCGTCCCTGTGAGCAAGTCCGGCGAGACCGAGAACGTGATACAGGAAACCGCTCTCCTGATGGAGCGCGGCTATGCGGCTCTGGCGATCACCTCATCCGGCCCGAGCAAGCTCGCCGATATGGTCGCCCAAGCGAATCTCGATACCTTCCCGCATCCCGATCAAGTGGGCGGGCGCTTCACCGCCGCGCAGAACAACGCGCTCCTGCCCCTCGCGATGCTGGAGGGAAATACTGCGCTTGTCTCTGAAATAGATTTGGCCTTCGCCGCCGCCCACGAAAAACTGAATACTTCCGCGCCCGCAAGCGAGAACATGGCGAAGCGTCTCGCCCTTGAACTCTGGCGCGCCGAGCAGGCCGGTTACACGGAGGTCTTCATGCCGATCTACGCCCATGCGCTCTCTGGCGTGGGCGAGCTCATCGTGCAGCTCGTCCATGAGAGTTACTGCAAGGCCGGGCGCGGGCAGACGATTCTCGCAGCGGGCGCGCCGGAGAGCCAGCACCACACCAACCAGCGGTATTTCGGGGGCCGTGAGAACGTCGTGGGGCTGTCGGTCTGCGTCGGGCGTTTCGGGGCAGATAGGAGTCTCCCGGGCGGGGTTTCCTGTACGGAGTTTCTCCACATGGAGCACGCGGGCGTCGTCGCCGAAGCCGAGCGCAGGGGGACGCCCCACATGGCGCTCACGCTGGATTCCCTCGCCGTCCCCGACGTGTGTGGCCTGATCGCGCTCTGGCAGTGGGCAGCGGTCTACGGCGGCCTGCTGCGCGGGGTGAATCCCTTCGATCAGCCGGCCGTGGAGGGCAGCAAGCAGGCCACGACCCAGTTGTTCGAGAATTTTGGTGAGGAGACGAAGGCGAGCCTTGCGCGGTTTACCCGGGACGCGGGGTATCGGTTGTAGGTCTGGGATGCCGTGTACATAGCATAAACACGAAGGAATCCCGATCATCGTTGTTCGTCGTAGGGACAGGCCTCCGTGCCTGTCTGGGGGTGCGATCTGTCCCTACAGGATGTGTGGTATTGAAAATTACTCCCCCCTTGAGGGGGAGTCGAAGAGCTGAGGGCGTAAGCCCGAAAGCGATTCGGTGGGGGGTATATTTCGGAATGGCAATGAATCGTATTTTACCCCCCACGCATCAGCCTTCGCACAAACCGCTCGGCTTCTGCTACTCCCCCTCAAGGGGGGAGTGAAATCCAAAAGCGTACACGCAACCCAAAATCGCTTCCCGGGGGTTTTTTCAACGCCCCTACGCTCCAGGACTATTCCTCCCCCCGCTTGGGCGCCTTCAAGGGCAGCCCCAGGACGCGGGCGGGGTTCTTGTGGAGCATCGTCTCGATCTCGCGGGGCTTGATGCCGTTCTCGAGCAACAACTGAACGAACACGCGCAGGCCCTCCCAGGGGGGCGCGTTGTGGAGCTGGCCCAGGTCGGTGGAGAGGATCGTGCGCGCGGGTCCGACTGCCTTCACCATCTTGGCCTGCTCGCGCACGGAGATGGGCGGCGCGTTCTCATCCGTGGGATACGCGCCCCAGTGGGTGAAGCAGAATATCGCCAGATGCTCGATGTAGGCTCCCATTTTTGCGAATTCCACCTGCTCCTCGACCGATGCGTCCACGATGTATTCGGGGTGCTGGACGATGATGTGCTTCACCCCCTCTTCCTTCGCGAGGGGGATGAGCGCGCGCACCTCCTCCACGTCCAGGTGCCCCGTGCTCAGGCAGATTCCCGCATCGGCGATGAGCTTGCAGATGGTCCGGACTTCCGGGTGTATTTTCGTTCGCTTCTTGTCGGAGAAGATGGTGAGTCCCTCTTCTTTCAGTTTCACGCCCTTCGTCTGCTTCATGCCCGGGAAATGCGGCGCGCCGAGTTTTTGGAGGTGGTTCAGCGAGCTGATGGTGGGCATCCACACCATCTTCGCTCCCATCTTGATGGCGG
>VXPH01000248.1 GCA_009839615.1 Nitrospinota bacterium | reverse complement strand
AGACGGGCGTCTCCTATGACGAGGCCGTGGACATGCGCTTCGTGGAGCAGGCGATGGCGTAGGGGGGGTTGGTTTTCAAGCTAAGGGGCTGTTTTCCTCACCCTGAGTAGCCGCCGAAGGCGGCGTATCGAAGGGCGAGGGGAATCGAACGCCTCGTGCCGTGCGAGAGGGCATCCTTCGATACGCGGCTTCACCGCTACTCAGGATGAGGCGGAGAGGACTTTCTCGACAACCCCACCTCGTTCGAGGCCGTAGGAGCGGTTCGCGAACCGCCCCTACAATCTTTTTTGTCCAGGAACCCCTCCTTCTTCGGTCGGGGTCGACTCTTTGCACTCATCCGAACACATCTGGCAAGATGGCAGAGACTCTTGCCCATTAGGTGAGGAGGCTCCCCCATGGCGTTTCGCCACACCACTCCCGAAGGACGTGAATACATCTCCCACAGGCCGCAGGTTACGGCGCGTGAGGCGATGGTCGCATCCGGCCATCACTACGCGAGCCAGGCGGGCCTGAGGATACTGGAGAAGGGCGGAAACGCGATAGACGCAGGTGTCGCGGCGGGGATCTGCCTGAGCGTTCTTCACTCCGACATGGTTTCGTTCCTGGGTGTCGCACCCACGATCATCTATCTGGCGAAAGAAGAGCGCGTCTTAACCATCAGCGGCCTGGGCCGCTGGCCCAAGGCGGCATCCATAGAGTGGTTCGAGAAGAACTGCGGCGGCGAGATTCCCGCGGGTGTGCGCCGCGCCGTCACGCCCGCTGCGGTCGATGCCTGGCTCACGGCGCTTGCGCGTTACGGCACGATGACCTTCGCCGAGGTCGCAGAAGACGCCATCTCCCTGGCCGAGGACGGCTTCGCCATGCACCATTTCATGCACGAGCACATCAAGGGAGCGGAAGCGGACTACTACCGCTGGGAATCGACGCGGCCCGTCTATTTCCCCGAAGGCCATCTCATACCCGTGGGCGATCGGGTGCGGATGCCCGATCTGGCCGGGACGATGCGGCGCATGGTGCGCGCGGAGCAAAGAGCGGGCGGCGGGCGCGCCGGGGGCGTGCGCGCGGCGCGCGATGAGGTCTACACCGGCGAGACGGCCCGCCTGATGGTCGATTTCATCGGGCGAAACGGCGGGCTGATGACGCTGGACGACCTGGCCGATTTCCACGTCCTGGAAGAAGAGCCGGTGATGACGGAATTCCTGGGCCAACAGGTCTACGCCTGCGGCCCCTGGTGCCAGGGGCCGACGCTGCTGGAGGCGATGAACATTCTCTCCAACTTCGACCTTCTCGCCTTGGGCCACAATTCTCCCGGCTATCTCCACGCCCTCATGTCCGCGCTCAATCTTGCGTTTGCGGACAGGGAGGCCTTCATCGGAGACCCCGAGTTCGTGGACGTGCCGATAGACGGCCTTCTCTCCAAGGAATACGCCGCAAGGCAGGCGGAGCGCGTCGATATGGACAGCGCCTTCGCCGACATGCCCGAGCCCGGAGACCCCTGGGCGCACCAGGGTGGTGCGCATCCGTGGCGTTACGACGGCGCGCACCGCGTTCCGCAAGAGCCCGCGCCCGAATACCAGCACGACACCTCCTACTGCACGGCGGTGGATTCGGAGGGAAACGCGTTCTCCTGTACGCCTTCGGATCCCGCGAACTCGATGCCCTTCGTGCCCGGCGTGGGGGCGACCGTTTCGGGGCGCGGCTCCCAGAGCTGGCTCGACCCGGCGCACCCAAGTTGCTTAGCACCCTGGAAGCGGCCCAGGCTCACGCCGAACCCCGCCCTCACCCTCAAGGACGGCGCGTTCTACATGACGCTGGGCACCCCGGGCGGCGACGTCCAGCCCCAGGCTATGCTGCAGGTGTTCCTGAACCACGTCCTGTTCGGCATGCCGCCGCAAATGGCGATAGAAGCCCCTCGTGCCGCCACCTCCAATTTCCCCAATTCCTTCTGGCCCCATGCCTACGAACCCGGGAGCGCGCGGGCGGAGGCGCGGCTTCTGAATGACGCAGGCGGCGCGCTCTCCGGGATGGGTTACAAGATGGGTTCGTGGCCTGATTTCAGCTGGCCGCCCGGCAGCGTTTGCGCGATCGTGAAAGACCCCGAGACGGGCTTCCTGCTCGGCGGGGCCGACCCGAGGCGTGAATCCTACGCCGTTGGGTGGTAGATCGACCCCGACTTAGGAGAGGGGAGTTTAACTTCCGACATATGACTAAACGTGGAGTTGACATCCGCGCCGTCAAGTTCTATTTTAGATTTGATTCGCCCCTTGGCAGTACGCTGTGTTCCTAGCGATCATGGGCGCAGCCGATCCCTGGGGGCTTTTTTTATTAACCTGGGTGTTTCACGACAAAAGTTCTCCCAAATGCCGCTTTCATGGGCGGACACATGGGTCCGCCCCTACAAATGCAATTTCTTCCTCTTCGTAGAAGCCAACTCCCAACGCATGAAGCAGTCACTTTCCAGCGCACTAGCTTGCTTCGCCGCCCTCACGCGCGGAGAATACGGACGTGGGAACGGAGGAGGCGATGATGACTTCACTCGAAGCCGATTGCGCAGAATCCGCCGACGAATCCGCGCAGGGCGACTTCCTGCTCTATGACGGCGAGTGTCCGTTCTGCAGCTTCTACGCGCGAAAATCTGAGTTTCAGACGCCGGGCGGACGGCCCCTGACGCTCGTCGACGCGAACCGCGCGCCCGATCTCATCGAGGAGCTTCGAAAGGATGGGTGCGGGGTCGATGAGGGGATGGTGCTCGTCCTGGACGGGCGGCGCTATCAGGGCGCCGAGGCGATGACGGCGCTCGAAGCGATGACGGGCGGGACCGGCTGGTTCGGGGGGCTGTCCAAATGGTTCGCCTCGAACCCGAAGCGCGTCCGCGCGCTCTACCCGTGGTTCCAAAGGTTGCGCCGCGCGGCGCTTTGGGTGAAGGGGAGGAGGGGTCTCGACTGAGGAGGGTTTGTAGGGACAGGCCCCCGTGCCTGTCCTAATGAAAGACAACCACGAAGGGTTGTCCCTACGAAACACGAAATCATCGCGCCTACGCGCGTCACGTGAACCTCCATGCCGCTCAGGAAACGCCCCATGTGAGCGGACTTATATGTCCTGTAATGACGCCCGCCGATAACCGAGCGTTTTCTCATGGCCCTTGCAGTTTCCTGGTTCCCGAAATTTCCCGAATGGTTTATTCTTGGCGGGACCCGTAGCGGTAACCTCCGTTACGGCCTCATTTCCCCCGCCCCGGTGCAGCGCAGCCGCATGAATACACCCTCAATCGCCCGGCGATTCGCGAAATTCGCCTGCGGTCTGGAGCATATCGACTCCGATGTAAGGACGGCTGCGGACAGGGCCATGCTCGACACCCTGGGCGTCATGCTCGCGGGGGGCGCGCATCCATCGGTTCGCGCCCTGACAGAGGTGACGAAGCGCGGGGAGGGGCGGGCGACGCTGGCGACCGGCGGGCGGGTGGACGCGGAGGCCGCGGCGCTCGGGCACGGAACGGC
>VXPH01000077.1 GCA_009839615.1 Nitrospinota bacterium | reverse complement strand
GTCTTTGCCGCGCACCGTGAAGGCGACCCGGTAGCCCTCGGGAATCACGATGCAGGTCGGCCATACCTCGATGTCGAGTTCATAGACCTCACCCGGCGTCAGGGGCTGTTCCTCATCGTGGGTGTGATACGGCCTGTATGGCAGGGTTTTTTCCGGGTCCAGTTTTCTGTGCGAGGCTCTCAGCCAGCCTTGCGCGATGGGCGTGTGCGGGTCGAGCGCGCCCTGGAAGACGACTTCTTCCATGTCCGGCGTGAAGACGCGCACGACGAGGAACATATCCGCATCCTTCGTCTCGGACGACACGAAAAGCTTGGCCGCGATGGGGCCGGTGACTTCCGTTTCTTCCGGTATGGGCGGCGTGACGAAGGTGACGCCCTCGCTGAAGCCCGCATATGTGGCCGTCGCCGCTTCGGTGACGGGGGCGTTTTCGAGGGAATGGGTCTTCGCGTTGAGATAAAATTTCGTCCACTGCGTCCGCGCCAGCGGCCATTCGTTCTCGTGCCGCTCGACGAAGCGCTCGCCGGGGTGGCGCACCTGGAGCAGCACGCGGGGCTGATCCGGCCAGCCGGTGTCCTCGCCTTTTAAGTAGTGGCCGAAGAATTTTTTCTGCATGTTGACGCCGTAGTCGGTGTAGAACTCCGTCCAGTGCTCGATGCCGTGGACTTCGAGCCATTTCTCTTCGCATCCGGTTTCGAGAAAGCCCTCGAAGTTCCCGCGCGGGTGCAGGCCCTGTCCGCCCCAGTTGGCGGAAGATAGGAGCGGCGCCTGGATTTTGCTGAAGTCCGGCATCCGTGACCGCCAGTATTCATCCGTACTGAGCTTGTGGGAGAAGCAATCCTCGCCGAAATCGTTTCGGTTCGCGCCGAGTTCCTCCTCGGTGAGGGTAATGGGGCCGGAGACCCAGTCGCCCGTGAAGCGGCTCTTGAAGCCGCGCGTACCGAGGCCGTGCTGGACGGTGTAGACCTGCATCTCGGACCAGTTGCGCGCGAAGCCGTTGCAGAAGATGCCGCCGTGGTGGGCCATCTCGCGGTAATAATCGGCCGCGCCCTCCCAGACGCACATGGCGGCGAGGTGGGGCGGCTGGAGCATGCCCACCTGCCACTGGTTCATGCCGTAATAGGAGATGCCGTTCAGCCCGATCTTTCCCGTGCTCCAGGGCTGCACCGCCGCCCATTCGATGCACTCGTACAGATCCTGCGCCTCGCGCGCCGACCAGATGTCGATGACGCCCGGCGAGCGGCCCGCGCCGCGCGAATCCACGCGGATGCAGACGTAGCCGTCCGGCACCCATTTCTCGGGGTCCACGACCTCCCAGTTCTGGTACTTGTTGGTGGAGCCTGCGGGCACGTCGGGGTGTTGCTCGACCATGCGCGTCCAGCAGGTCTCATACAGGTCCTCGAAGTGCAGGTATTTTCCGTAGGGGCCATACGTCAGGATGACGGGGTGTTTCCCGTCGTCCTGGGGGCGGTAAACGTCGCAGCGCAGGACGACCCCGTCTTCCATGGGAATGGGCACGTCCCAGTCGATGCGCATTCCGTCTCTGTCTTCGGTCTTGTAATCGCTCATTCGGTCTTTCTCCTCGGCTCATCGAAGATGTTTGAGTGCAAGCGGCGCGAGTGGCCGCCATGAAAATTGGGTTGTTTTATCGGTGAACGCGGCGATTATAGCGGTCTTGCGCCTCCTGATCCAGATGCGGGGGCATCATCTTTTTTCCATTATTGAACAAAGTAGCCCATCGCGGCGAATCCAAGACCCATCAGCGCCGCGACGCCCAGGGTCCTCATGAGAGACTGGCGCCGCCAGAGGAGCATGATCGCGCTCACGGCGCCGACGAGCAGAACCCGCCAGTCCAGGGAACCCCAAACCGGCGTCAGGAGCTTGACCGGGCCGAGCTGCACGGTAGGCAGTTCGGTGAACAGGACGTGCAGACCGAACCAGATGGAGAGGTTGAGGATGACGCCCACCACCGCCGCCGTTATCGACTCGAGAGCCCCCTTGAGCCGAGGCTGGGCCGTGAGCTGTTCGATATAGGGCGCGCCCGCGAATATCCACAGGAAACAAGGCGCGAACGTGACCCAGAGCGTGACCAGCGCGCCGGCGATTCCCATGCTCACCCCGCCCGCCCGGTATGCCGCGACATAGCCGACGAACTCCGTGACCAGGATCAGCGGCCCCGGTGTGGTTTCCGCCAGTCCCAGGCCGTCCATCATCTCACCGGCGCTCAGCCAGCCCTTATGGGTCACCACGTCCTGCGCCAGGTAGGCGAGCACCGCGTAGGCGCCGCCGAACGTGACCACCGCGAGGCGGGAGAAAAAATTACCGATCTGCACCAGAATCTCGTAGCCGCCCAGGGCCATCAACAGGAACACCGGCGTCCACCAGACGGCCAGCCATATCACTACCGTTCTCACCGTGCCGGAGGCCGATCCGCCGCTCCGTCCGCTCCTGGTATTTCCTGCGTTCCGGCCGCCAAGCATGAAGAATCCGGCCAGGGCGGATGCCAGGATAATGAGGGGGAACGGAACCGACAGAAAGAAGATGCCCACGAAGGTCAGGCCGGCGATGACCCAGTGCACGGCGGAATGCAGCGCTCTTTTCGATACCCTCAGCAAGGCCTCCATCACGATGATCAGTACCGCGCCTTTGATCCCCAGAAACAGCGCGGTCATTACCGGCAGGTGGCCCACGGCCATGTACAGCATCGCCAGCCCGAGCACCACCAAGGCGCCCGGAACGACGAACAGGAGACCCGCCAGCAACCCGCCGGACACGCCGCGGAGCCGCCACCCCGAGTAGGTGGCGAGTTGCATGGCCTCGGGGCCGGGCAGCAGCATACAGAAGCTGAGCGCGCCCAGGAACCTTTCCTCGTCGAGCAGTTGTTCCTCCTCCACCAGGATACGGTGCATGACCGCTATCTGCGCCGCCGGGCCGCCAAAGGAGAGGATCCCGATGCGCCAGAATACGGCGAGCATCTTGCGCCAGGTGTAGTCTGATTCCCGGGGCGCGTCGCCGCCGGAGGAGTCTGGGATTCCCATCATCGTTCTCCCTTATCCGTCAGAATCGAAGCCGGAATGATGGTGATGTTCGTTTCTCGACACAACGGGAGGGGTTGTTTCAATCCGTGCGGTAGGCCTGTGTGATAGCCTGGCTCGAAGTGTTCCAGCCGGGGATGACGAGGCAGGAGGGACCGGGGACGCCGCCCGCGACGATGAGCAGGATGTCTTCGGGTTCGTGCACCATGGGGGCGAGAGAGTCGTCGTCTTCATGATCCACCCAGTCCGGCCAGCGTGAGAGTTCGGGCCCCCGGTAGCGCCCGCCTTTTTTGAGGACGCCCACGGGCATTCTCGCTCGCTCGCAGAGTTCTCCTTTCACGTCCGCGCGGCTCAAGCCCCCCCTCGCCAGGATGTCGGCGTGATCGGGGGCGACGACGATCACCCAGTTCGTCTGCGTGTAGGCCGTCGTGGCGCCCATGGTGCACATGGTGTTCGAGAGCGTGGTGAGGACGCCCTCGGGCCTGGCGCTCACGTCGTCCATCGCCATACGGGGGGCTTCGGCGTTGCAGCCGGTGAGGCCGTCCGCATCCGGGCCGACG
>VXPH01000132.1:2206-3592 GCA_009839615.1 Nitrospinota bacterium | reverse complement strand
GGCTCCTTCTCTTGTTAAAACCACCCCGGCCCCGGGCGCGGCGGGGGGGCGGGGGGGCCCCGGCGGCCGCGGGCCCCCCCCGCCCCCCCGGCGTCGAACACGGCCTTGAAGTTCTGGCCGACCCCGATCCAGAGCCCGATGTCCACGGAGCAGGCCGCCACCTCTCCTTTGGGCGTTACCAGGGCGACGATGAAATCCTGGGTTTCCTTGACGAAGACGGTATGCCCGCAGTGGGTCAGCAGCTCGCCCATCTCCTCCACGACCCCCTGAAACTGGCACCGGAGTATCTCGAAGAGGACGGGGTCGGAGCTGGTTTTGGGCACAAATGTTTCGCTCATCCGTCCACCTCCGCGTGAAGATTGCCCGCCGCGTCGGCCCAGAAAGCGAACCCGGGCGTGACGAAAATGGTCGTGTCGTACTGAAGAAGCACGGCAGGCCCCGAGAGCTTCAGACCTGTGGGGATTCGGGCCCTGCGGTAGACGGGAACGGCGAGCCGTCTCCCCTGATGCGTCACCTCGCGCGTCTCCACGGGCTCCAGCGCGTCCGATTCGTTGAGCCGGGAAGAGGCGGCGCCGACCATCCGGTTTGGCACCCTGGCGAGCATCCGGATCTGGAGTACCTCGATCGCGGAGTCGGGGTCGAGGTATCCGAAGGTCTCTTCATATCTGCGCTGGAAGGCCTCCTGAGCGTCCCCGTTCCGATCGAGTCCGACCATGATCTCGAACGATTGGCCCTCGTAGCGCATATCCGCGCTGCGCTCGAACTCCGCCGAGGCGGTTTCCAGTCCCTGCTCTGCGAGCCACCCCCGGGCGGTTTCCTCCATCTCCGAGAACATCTCTTCCATCCCCTCATCATCCGACAATCCAGCCCGGACGCTGCGGACGAAATCCATCTGGACGTCCGCCACGGCCGCTCCCACCGCGCACATCGCTCCCGGCGCATGGGGGATAACGAGCTTCTGGATGCCCGCTTCGGCCGCCAGCATGAAGGCATGCGTGGGTCCGGCGCCCCCGTAGGCCTGGAGGCTGAACTCGCGGTGGTCGACCCCGTAGCGCGCGATCATCGGCAGGAACGAGGCGACCATGTTCGCCGTCGCGACCCGCAGGACGGCTTCGGCCGCCTCTGTCGTCTCCATTCCCAGGGCTTCGCCCAGAGAGCCGACGGCCTCTTCGGCCCGGGCGCGCGAAAGCGTCATCCGGCCGCCCAGCAGGTCGTTCTCGCCCAGTATTCCCGTTACGAGGTAGGCGTCCGTAACGGTCGGCTCGGAACCGCCCCGGCCGTAGCACGCAGGCCCCGGATCGGGGGGCCCCCCCCCGGGGGGGGGGGGGAGAAAAAAAAGGGGGGGGGGGCGGCGCGGGGGGGGGGTCGGTAGAAAAACCCCCCCGC
>VXPH01000132.1:0-2196 GCA_009839615.1 Nitrospinota bacterium | reverse complement strand
GGGGCTGGTTCCTTGGTTAATCACTCACCCCGTTCGGGGCCCGAACGGGGCGGCTGGCAACCGCCCGGGCCGGCCCCCGCCGGCCGGGGGCGGCCCCCCGCCGCGGGGGGGCCGACTTTCAAAACCCCGTGAGGGTCGACCCACGCGATCGAACCGCCCCCCGCGCCGATGGTCTCGATGGCGACGGCGGGAAGAAACAGCGGAAAATCCCCGATCGTGCTCTCCACGCTGACGCGGGGTGCGCCGTCGATGAGGGACATGTCCGCGCTGGTACCTCCCATGTCCAGGGTGAAGAGTTTGGCCTCGCCGTATTCCCGCGCGGACTTGGCCGCCGCCATCACCCCCGATGCAGGCCCCGAGAACATCGCCCGCACGGGTATCCGCGCCGCCTCGTCGATGGAGACCGTCCCGCCGTTGGACTGGGTAATCTGCACCGGACAGCCGACCCCCATCGCCCGCAGGCCTTCTTCGAGCTTTCCGTAATAGGAGCGCATGGTGGCCCCGACGTAGGCGTTCATCACGCAAACAAGCGTCCGCTCGTATTCGCGCTGCTGGGGCCACGTCTCCCACGACGCGCAGACGAACAGACCAGGCCAGCGCTCGGCGATGACCGCCTGGGCCTCCTGCTCATGGACCGGATTGATGTAGGTATGCAGAAAGCTGACGGCCAGGGCCGTGACGCCCGCGCCGAGGAGTTCCTCGACCCCTTGCACGACGGAATCCGTATCCAGCGGGCGCAGGACGGCCCCGTCCGCACCGACGCGCTCCCTCACCTCCCGGACATGGGCGCGGCGCACCAGCGGCACGGGTCTTGCCGCTTCGAAGCTGGGCGCATCGGGAAGCCGGGTCCGGCGGATTTCCAGGACGTCGCGGAACCCTTGCGTTACAAGAAGCCCGGTCGTCTCTCCGGAACGCTGGATGATGGTGTTGACCGCAAGCGTGGAGCCTGCGCCGAAGTAGACGACGTCCGCGGGGTCCAGGCCCTCGCGCGCAAGTCCTTCCCGCACGCCTTCCAGCACGCCGGTAACCGGCTCGCCGACTGTCGTGGGCGCCTTGTAGACGCCGACCCGGCCCGTCGCCTCCTCCACGAGGGCGACGTCCGTAAAGGTGCCTCCGACGTCCACGCCGATTCGCCAGCCGCTCAACCGCGTCTCCTTCCCGCCGTTTCTTCATTCAGGATCCTGCGCGCTTCACCCGCCGAATCCCGCCGGATGAAGCGGCAGTATATTCCATGCGCGAGGCGCGAGAAAGATGAGGCGTACCCGTTTTTAGAAGGCTGAGTAGCAACGCCGTGAACGTTCCGTCCCGAGAAAATACTCTCATCGGCCGCGTCGAATCCACCTCCAGTTGCCACTCGATTCGGGCTTTGTTATATTTTTATCGACCCAACTCGAATACAACAAAACTCTCACCGAGAGGGTGCAGCAGGAATGAGATGGGTTATCGTTGCGTTCGCGTTTTGTCTTCTGTCGTTCTCCGTTCCGGTGAGCGCTTCTGAATATCCTGCCGATTATCCATACGCAACCAAAGCGGAAATGAAGCACATGGGCAACGACCTCACGGAAAAATTATTGAACTCCCATGAGACGGTATTCGAGTGGTGGCTCATGGGAATCGCCGTACTGGTTACTTTCGCCGGCATTTCAATCGCCGTTTCCGCATTCTTTATCGGAATGAATTTTCGGGATATGAGAGCCGAAGCGAAACAATATCTCGAGGAAATCAAGAAGGGCAGGGATTATGCCGACCAGATGATCGGAGAAATCGAAAAGATCAGAAATAAGACATATGAGTTCAAACTCTGAACTTGGTTCGTGTAGAATGTTCACGCATGTAACCTTGAGGGCGCCATGAATTCTTCAACGGACGAGAACTACCTGAAAACCGCCGAACAGAATATCCTTGACGGCAATTATGGAACCGCGATTGAATACCTGACCAAGGAAATCGCGCGCGACCCCGAATCGCTCATAGCCTACCGAAACCGGGGCGTGGCGAAAGGCATTCTGGAAGAATACGAGGCGGCCATGGAAGACCTCGATAAAGCGCTGCGGATAGATGCGAAAGACGTATACGCCTACTACAACAGAGGCAACGTGAAAAAGGATATGGGACGCTACGAAGAGGCGATGGCCGACTACAACAAAGCGCGTCAGCTAGATGAGAAATTTGCGCAGCCGCATTTTGGATTGGGGG
>VXPH01000139.1 GCA_009839615.1 Nitrospinota bacterium | reverse complement strand
TTCCATGATCACCCTCCCCTTCCAGTCCAATGCCAACCCATGCGCAGGAAATCTTTTCCCGCGACGCGCGCAAGATACCGCAGGGCGGGATTTCAGGGAGTACGGCAATTGCGGGGAAATGCGGGAAAAAGCCGGTGGAATCCGGTTTTGTCGAGCAAGGTCTTGTTGTCATTCCGGCGCATGACGGGCAATAAGCACTCCCGCCCCAGGAGACAGCAACGATTCGCCTTTACGCCCGACCGCCTGCGCTTTCGAAAATCACGCGCAACTCCTCGGTGTCTTGCGTTTGCGCCAGGGCCACCATGAGCAGGACCCGCGCCTTGATGCCGCTCAGATAGCCCGCGGATACCGCCCCGCGCTCCATGAGGCTCCGGAACGAGCCCTCGTGCGCCTTGGCGCCGTGCGGCGCGCCCGCGAAGATTCTCACGCCTATCACCACGGGGATGCCCGCTTCCAGCGCATCGCACAGCGCATGGTAGTAGGGGATGTTCACGTTGCCCGCGCCCACGCCCTCCACCACGATGCCGTCCACCCGCTCCCGGATGCACGCGCGCACGAGCAGGTCGTTCGCGCCTTGCGTCACGGTGAGGAACTGCACGTTTTCCCGCAAATGGTCCACCTCGAAGTGAAGCCGCCGCCCGGGAAGGTAGTGGAAGAAGGTGCCCGCGTCCGAAACCACGCCGATGGGCCCGCCGTCTCTGGACGCGAACGCGTGGGGCCGCTGGCTGTGCACCTTGATGACGTCGCGCGCGGCGAATATCTCCCCGTCCAGCGCGACCATCACGCCCCGGCCCCGCGCCTCGGGGTCTGCCGCAATCTTCGCGGCGTAGAAGATGTTCCGCGGGCCGTCCGCGTCGCGGGCGACGGAGTTCCGCATCGCGCCCGTGATGACGACGGGCTTCTCGCCGCCCAGGGTCAAATCCAGGAGATAGGCCGTCTCCTCCATCGTGGCCGTCCCGTGCGTGACCACCGCCCCCGCCGTCTCCTCATCCGCCAGAACCGCGCGCAGCCGGTCGCGGAGCCCGAAGGCCGTCGCCGTCTCCATCACGTCGCTGGTGACGTTCGAGTGCTCGACGACGCGCACATCGGCCGCACCGGCCAGCTCGGGAACCGACGCTATCAACTCCTCCGCGCTCGCCGCAGGCACGTTCTCGCCGCCGCGCACGTCGTATTTCGACGATATCGTCCCGCCAGTCGTCACGATCGCAACGCGGGGCTTCTTCATGGCGTCTCCTTTGTTGAGATGAGGTATGGTTCGTGAATCGCCGAGAGCGCATTGTGGCTCCACGGAGAGGCGACTGCAAGACGGGATACCGCCTTGCCGGAAGGAGTGTAGGGGTCGCATATATGCGACCCGTGTTGTGCAGGCGAAAAGGCAGGGCCGCATGTATGTCGGACATATATGTCCGACCTACACCAGGGAGATGACCCTTCGCAGATCGCTGAACGCCGGAATGTCGGTGAGCACTCTTGACTAGTGGACTTTTTCAACAGCCCCGAGGAGGAGTTCGAACGTGTCCGCCCGCGCCAAAGGCCACCGGGGGAAGGGTTTCTGACATGCGAATCGATCCGGTGCGGCGTCGAACCTTGCGTATCCCCCGGCAATGGGCGAAAAGATGAATATGGGCGAAGCGGCCTATTCGCGCCCGCCGCCCTGGCCGCCGCCTTTTGGAATGTGAAATGACGATGTCCTCGAGCATCTGGCTGCGCCTGGCCTGCGCCCTCTGGGTCGGCGTGATGGCCGGTTTTTTCTTCGCGTTCTCCTTCGTGGTGATGCCGGGCCTTGCGGCGATGGAGCCGCTCGCCGCCCTCGCCTCCATGCAGGCGATCAACCTCGCCGTCAGAAACGCCGTCTTCGCAATCGGTTTTTTCGGCGCTTTGGTCCTTTCCGTCGCCGTGGCGCTTCATGCGCTGGTTCGCCGCGATGCCCCCGCCGGCCGGTTCGCAC
Organism: Nitrospinota bacterium; assembly: GCA_009839615.1. Taxonomy (GTDB): domain Bacteria; phylum UBA8248; class UBA8248; order UBA8248; family UBA8248; genus Bin107. The sequence goes on along the minus strand of VXPH01000139.1, from coordinate 1,666 downwards.
TTTCCGCCGCCCTCATCTACCTCATCGGCGCTTTCGGCGTGACCAGCGCCTTCAACGTGCCGCTGAACGGCGAAATCGCGCCTCTCGATCCGGCCCGGCCCGAAAACGCCCAGGCGATGATCTCCTACATCGCGGAATGGACGCTCTGGAACCACGTCCGCACCCTCGCGAGTCTCGCGTCGTTCGTTCTGCTGCTGTTGAGTTTGCGGGCCGGACGGGGGGAGCCTGGACGGAAATGATCCCCGCAGGGGCAGCTCGCGAGCCGCCCCTGCAGTTTCGCTCTACGGGTAGAGAGAGATACTCGACCAGATCGGGCGAACACGCGGGTCCTCCCCTACGCACCCCCTCGCAATCCCTACCTCCCTGGGGGTGTTGAAAAACCCTCATCAATCGGGTTTGGTCTGTAGGGGACGCATACATGCGTCCCGCATGCCACGAATCGGACGGGCCGCATATATGCGGCCCCTACATATCCCCTCGTATGGCGACCGTAGGGGCGGTTCGCGAACTGTGGGACAACCCCGAGGAGGGGTTGTCACTACAAAAACATCGTTCCCACACCGCTTCAGAGGACTTTTTCAACAGCCCCTCCCCGGTCGGGTAATCGAACTCCCCCTCCTCGGGGAAGTCCGACCCTCACACAAACCGCCTCACCCCCGGATACACCTCCTCCCTCCGCAAGTCCGTCTCGTCGTGTCCGGCGAAGATGAGGTCGGGGGCGTCGGCCAGGTCCTTCACGGTTTCCAGGGCGCGCAGGGCGTCGTCCACGTGGATGTGGATGCCGGGCGGTATCATGGATTCGAGGCTGCGGTAGAGATAGGCCGCGTCCACGGCCAGCACCGCCCAGCCCCTTGCACTGCGGAAGCGGATGATCTGGTGGCCCGGCGTGTGGCCGCCCGTCCAGTGGACGCGCACGCCGTCGGCTATTTCCGCCTCTCCGTCCACGAGTTCCATGCGGCCGGCTTCCAAGAGCTTCTCCGCTTCTTCGAGGTCGCCCAGAAAATGGTTGATGAAATGGTATTCCGCCGCGTCGCTCCGCCAGAAATCGAGTTCGCGCTTCTGGAGGTAAAAGCGGGCCCCGGTGAACAGCCTGGGTGAGGCGAAGTGATCCCAGTGCAGGTGGCTCACGATCATCGTCTCGACTTCCGAGGGCTTCAAGTCGAAATTCTTGAGCAATTCATGCTGCGGGCGGTAGTCGGCGTAGTCGGGGTTTCGCTTCTTCTGCGATTCCTCGCTGAAGCCGGTGTCGACCACGATGGGCTTACCCCCGTCTTCTGGCATCAGCACCCAGAAGAAATAGGGCAGCGTGCGCGTCCTGCCCGATTCACTCAAGTACAGGAGCCAGGAAGCGTCGCACACGCGCGAGCCCTGGCACAGGGCGTAGAGGTTGTAGGTCGTCTCGCTCAAGATGGATGCCTCCGTGTTGTCCCGCTCGGTAGGGGATTGGTGAAAAAGTCCGCAGGTGGGGCGTGTTTTAATTTCTCTCATCCCTTGAGGAGGTTGTTGCCCCCCTGACAGGGTAAAGGCAACCCCCTTGAAAGGGAAACCCCGTAAAGGCAACCCCCCCTACCCCCCCGTGACAGGGGGGTAATAAAAATCAAAAACAGAACTAACCCGCAGGAGATGTCCCCTATTTTTAACCCCCAGTTAAAGGGGGGTAGGGGGG
>VXPH01000030.1:1829-3625 GCA_009839615.1 Nitrospinota bacterium | reverse complement strand
CCCTACAAGAAGGGTTGGGGACTCGGAGCGTCGGAGCGGGGCGAGAAAAGAGGGCGGCCGAACGGCCGCCCTCCCCTGGCTGCGCATTGCTCCACCCTCGAAGGCGGGGGCATGTACCAACTTACATGCGCTATGCCGGCGCTACTCCATCATCTTCATTGCGCCGAAGCCGCCGGCCACGGAGCCGTCCGAGAACCCGGCGTTGAACTCGCCGACCACGGAACCGGGCTGGGGAATGTTGCCGTCGGCGTCTGCCGCCACGCTCCCATGGAAGGTGGCGCTGAACGAGCCGTCACCATCTCCACCCTTGGCCGTGCCGGACGCGGTTCCTGTAGCAGGAATAATCGTTCCGGCCACAGCCACGCTCCACATGTTGCCCTCACCGCCGGACAGCATGAAGTTGTGGATGGTTCCACTGACGGTGTTGAGCAAGTTGGGCGCGATCGTGCCCGTGGTGTCGGAAGCGGAAACCGGCATCTGCCCGAAGGTCGCCATCAGGCTGACGTCCGCCGTGAAGTGGCCGGAGGTGGCCGTGTTGATCGTGCGGTCGGGGTTGTACACGTTTTTCACGTACACGCCGGTCGCGCCGCCTTCGTATGTCGCCTGCCCCCTAACCGTATTAACGCTACCGCTCGCGGCAACGTTCGAGCCCGCGAAGGTCTCGACCTCGTTGTAGGTGATCGCACCGTTTGCCGCCGTCGTCTTCTTCAGCCAGAAGCCGTAGTGCAGATAGTCGCCATCCGCCACGTTGACCATGGAACCTTCGGCGGGAATGAAAATCCAGTCATTGTCAGTCGAAACGGCGCTCACCACACCCATGGCATTCACCGTGACGGTGCAGCCAGAAGTACCAGTAGCGTTGCATTTGAACGTTCCCATTGCGCCGTTGAACGTACCCATGATTTCAGCGGCATCCGCGCTTTCATCCTCGGGTGTCGCAGTGTTGTCTTCTACCGCCTGCTGGAAACTGAGGATGGTGGTTCCAGTGGTGCCGGGCGGAGACGTGAATGCATCTGCCTTGACCATTCCGATGTTGCCGGCCGCTATCAGAAGAGCATCGTTCGGCATGTCATCGGTCGCCGCTTCTCCGTCTACCCTGACATCGAGCGTATGCACCTTCCCAAACGCCGTGGGCGTGGGGTCTTCGATGTCGGTGCTGACGACCACGACTTCTTCCACCACGTTGCCGTCGTCATCCGCCGCCATCGCGCGCGCGTGCATGGTGGTTCCGCCACCCAGATCCATGGCCTGAATGAATTTGGGATCGTCTTCACCATCCAGCGCAGAGTCGGTGATCTTGACCGTCTGGTCCGCCGGATCGATCGTCAGCGTATAGGTGCCAACCACGCCAGTCACGGCGCCGTCGGCATCAAACGTAGAACCGCCGAGGCCGCCGTCGTTCGCCCCCGTCTCCGCGGCTTCAGTCGCGATGGCCATCTCTTTCCTACCGGCCGCTTTCGTCGCCGCCGCAACTCTTGCCATTTCTTCCGCCTCGAGCTCTGCGGCCGAGGTGCACGTCATATCCGCATTCCACCGGCCGCCGTCCGCCTCGCACATCTCCTGCGGGGTAGGATCCGGAGTGCAGTCCGGGTACGTACCGGATGTACCCGCCGGACATTCCATCGGCGGCGGTTCCATCGTGTCGGCAGTGTCGCCGCCTCCGCCGCAGCCCGCCAGGGTCACCGCGAGCAGGAGCGCCATTGCGAATACATACAACTGGTTGATGGGTGTTTTTACGCAGAACAACATTGAGTGAGTCCTCCTCATCGTCGTGATAAGGCCTCCATGAGAAGGCC
>VXPH01000030.1:0-1729 GCA_009839615.1 Nitrospinota bacterium | reverse complement strand
CATCGTCGTGATAAGGCCTCCATGAGAAGGCCTCCCGTGGTACTGAAAAATCAAGTTACCATCTTTTTGACCATGGAGTCAAAGTCTGTTTCGACCCCTATGCCATGTTACTGGAACTGCCTGGGCGGAACATGAAACGCATCATGCCTCATACAGCCGTTTCCGATATCCGACCTCCTTTCTCCTGTATTTCCGACTTTCCGGTATTCTCCGACTCTCATGATCATGTTGCCCGAAATCACTCTCGCGCAAACGTTTTGAGCGGAAGTTCACCTCGCAACAGAAATCATGAAATCCTTTTTGATTTACCACATCCGCCTTTCGCGTTCAAGCTCTATTTTACCTATCATTCACAAAAGGGAGTGAGAGGGTTTTCCCCTGCCGATGCGGGAGCAACTGCGGCTTCGCGATTCGTTGCGGCGCGGCAGGCCGGGCCGCATCGCGTAAAACCGGGAGCCGTGAAGCGCCGTTCGCACGCCTTCTTCTTCCCCCTCTCCGGCCGGGTCATCCGGAACGGCAACTCCTTTTGTTTCGTGACCGCCCCGGGCGTTCATGATATAGTTTTCCATACCCGATACACACCGATGGTCATGCGGCGACCCATGCGGCGCGAACGGAGAACCCGATGGACAATCCGGAATATGAGAAGAAACTGAACCAATACCTGCGCCTCGCCTCGTTTCCCGTCGCGGTGAAGTTCCTCGAGTCCTGGGAGGAGGTTCCGCCCCGCACCAAACGCCCCAAAGAACATCTGGGGAATCAATTCACCACCTGCCAGGCGGTCTCGATGGCGCGGCGCTACGGGTGGGCGCTCGCGCTGGGCCGCGAGGACAGCAGCTGCGTGCTGGGCGCGATGGCGCTGGGTCTGGAGAAGCGCCTGCCGCACTACACCGAGGGCAACCTGTGCATCGACCTCTATACGGAGAACATCGAAGCCGGCCGCCTGAGCGAAGAAAGCGTGCCCCGGCTTCCAGAAGGGAAATACGTGGGCGTGCTCGTGGCGCCGCTCCACCGCGCGGCGTTCACGCCCGACTCGATCGTCATCTACGGGAACGGGGCGCAGATTATGCGGCTGGGGCAGGCGTGGCTCTGGAAGCGCGGCGGGACGCTCGACAGCGCTTTTCGCGGCAGAATCGACTGCGCCGATCTGGCCATCGCGCCGCACACGACGGGAGAACCCCAGATGGTCGTGCCATGTACGGGAGACAGGATCTTCGGGCAGGTGCAAGACCACGAGGTGGCCTTTTCGTTTCCCTTCTCGGTGATCGGGGAAATTCTCGAGGGCCTCGAGGCCACGCACAAGGCGGGGGCGGCACGCTACCCGGTGACGAACTGGCTCAACTACTCGGGCGGCTTCCCGCCCTCCTACGAGAAATACCGCGATATGCTGGAGGAGGAATAAGGGCCTCGCAAACCCTCCCTCACCGGGGTTGTTGAAAAAACCCTTCTCGCTCGGTCGATTCCTCCCTCATCAGTCGGAACCGATCACCGCCGTCATTCCGGCGAATGCCGGAATCCAGAGCCGAGCAGAATGGCGACGCTCCAATTTTTCATCCTCCACTCATTGGCGGGTATACGGAAGAAAGAAATAAAAAAAACAAAGGCAAGGTGAAATGTCCCGCTTGGGACATTTCTGGATTCCGTCGAACCCTCATTCATCAATCGGGTTCGACCTCCCGCCTTGGTCGGCTCCGACACCGGAATGACGATCAAAACCGCATTCACCCGT
>VXPH01000032.1:16476-31399 GCA_009839615.1 Nitrospinota bacterium | reverse complement strand
CTACACGCATGTGGATAGACAAAAACTACGGGGACTTTTAGACAAGAGCCACCCGAGAGGGTAGGAAAGAAAAAGCGAAATAAAAATAAAGTTCTTTTGTTGACGCCTGAAATTCTGGGGCGTACGATCCAATGGCGCATGGAGCTTGGATTTTCGAAAAACGACACATGTAAATACGGGGAGCCTGAATCTCTTGGCGACGAAGATGTCTGCAAGCCCGCTGGCCGGACCGGACAGGTTGGTTCATATCATTGGAAATCGGGATGAATCTCTCAAGGCCGTAGAGAGGGCCTTTGGCGTAAAAATCAGAATAGCATCAGAGGGGTTCGTGGTTGAAGGTCCGCCTGATGCCGCCGAGAAGGCCCGGCAGTTCCTGGATGAGTTGACGGAATGCGTGGAGGAAGGGTTTCGTTTCGATCCGCTGAACGTCAAGACGCTGGCTCAGGCCGTTGCGGTTGAACAGGACGTTACGCTCCGCTCCTTGGTGACGAATCGGATTGCAGTTTCAACGAAGAAACGATACGTCGTTCCCAAGGGCCCGGTTCAGAGCGAATACATAAGAGCGATTCGTGAGAAGGGGGTAACGTTCGGAATCGGACCGGCCGGAACGGGAAAAACCTATCTGGCGATGGCGATGGCGGTTTCCGGACTGTTGGAGAAGGCATACACTCGCATTGTGTTGACGAGGCCCGTGGTGGAAGCTGGCGAGAAACTCGGATTTTTACCTGGTGATTTGCAGGAGAAGGTGAATCCGTATCTCAGGCCGCTGTTCGACGCGCTGAACGATATGGTGGAATTCGAGCGGGTGGAGCGTTTCATTCAAAGGGGTGAGATAGAGATAGCGCCGCTCGCATACATGAGAGGTCGCTCGCTGAATGATTCTTTCATCATATTGGATGAGGCGCAGAACACGACGCCCGAGCAGATGAAAATGTTTCTTACCCGCCTCGGTACCCGGAGCAAAGCGGTCGTAACGGGTGACATTACGCAAATCGATTTGCCCGAAACTTCTGGCTGCGGGCTGATTCACGCTCAAGACGTCTTGGGAGATTTGGAAGAAGCTCGTTTCGTCTATTTCAGTGAACGAGATGTGGTTCGCACGCAATTGGTGAGAAAAATCGTTTCTGCATACGAGGCCCACAGTTTATAAGCAAGTTCTCCCGAAGAGTGCTTGCATTGCCGGGGGCGTTCACATACAGCCGATACGTCCACGATCCCTTCGTCGTTGAAGGATTCTGGAGGTTAATCGCGTGATTCATCGAGCCGGCGTCGGAAAAACTGCCGGGAAACCTAAAAACATCTTTTTGCGTCTATTGGGGTCGGCGGGGCGGTCGATTGCGAATTACGCTCTGGCGTTTGCCGGCACAAGGGCGTATCCATGGATTCTGGGCGGAACGCTCGCTATTGTGCTCTCGTTTCTGCTCACAGCGGATCTTTCGGCGCCTCGCGTGTCTTTTGAGGTGGGCGATATCGTCCCCAGGGACATCAAAGCTCCTCAGGATATGCGCGTGGTCGACCCCATCGCCACGAACGCGAAGCGTCAGGCGGCCAGGGAAAAAGTCTTGCCGCGTTACGATATCGATACCCAGCTTTCGCAGGTCGTCATCACCAGGTTGAATGGTGCTTTTGAATCCATTCAACGAACGGTAGACAAAGAGATCGAGAAGGTAAAAGCCCAGCAGTTGAGCATACGCGCCAAGCAGAAGAACCCGTCGCTTTTATCCGAGTCGGAAGCCTACCGGGAGATGTACGCTACCCCTGCCTTCATCAAGGCGGAGAGCGCGTTTCATGAATTGGTGGGCGGTGCGCTTCCAAAGGAACTGTCGGCTTGGCTGAGAGATCAGAGGTTCGCGAACTGGGTTCGGGAAGATATCGCCAAGTTGTTGAAGACGGCGTTTTCGCGCCACATCGTGAGTGATAAGCGGTTATACGCCGCTCACGCGGCGAAGGGAATTACGGCGCGAGACATTCGGACGGGGAATAGCGTTACCGTCAGTCCATCGATGAATCCCCTGGAACTCAGACAGGTCGATGAATTACTCAAGCAAGAAACTCAGAAGATGTCTTTCCGAATTCCTCGGCGTATTAGTGATTTGCTGGTCTCCCAGGCCTTGAAGATGGTTCAGCCGACGTTGACCTTCAATAACAGGGCGACGCTCGAGAGCCGAGAAAAGGTTGCGGTCGCCGTTCCGCCTGTTTCCGAGATTCTCAAGCAAGGGGAGATGATTGTTCGCGAAGGGGAACGGTTAAGCGAAGGACAAATTATAAAGCTCAAAAGCCTGGAGAAAATCTACCGACAAAGCCATGTGATCGGCAACTTCACTGGGACGGCTTTAGTTATTTTTATACTGCTCGTCCTGGCCTGGATTTGCGTGCAAAAGTATGACGTGGGTTTTTTGTCATCACAAAAAAACGTGACGCTGTTCGTGATTTTGCTTTTGACCCAAGTCGTTTTGCTGAAAATGGGTATTCTCTTCTCCGAGGTGTTGCATGAAACTTTTCGGGGGATTCCGCTGCACTCGTTTTACTACGTCATTCCATTTTGTTCCGCCTCTCTTCTCGCAGCCGTTTTGCTGGGGCGCTCATCAGCAGTGTTGATGGCGGTTTTCTCTGCCGTTCTCACCGGATTGATTTTGCCGAATCATATCAATTTCAGTCTCGTCGCCCTGGCCGGCGGCGTACTCGCGGCCATCCGCTGGAAAGAATATCGGCGTAGAACTTCCGTGCTCATCGTAGCCCTCATCCTGGGCTTGCTGGGCGCTGCACTCGCGATAGGTTTTAACATGCAGGAGGGTTTCCGTGCTGTGATTATGCAGTGGACGGATATTCCCATCGCCTTGCTCGGCGGCCTTTCGAACGTCATCATCGTTGCGGGGGCCATGCCCTTGCTCGAATCTGTGTTCAAGCTCACGACCGATATGCGTCTTCTGGAGTTGGCCGACCAGAATCACCCGCTGCTGAGAAAAATGGTCGTCGGCGCACCGGGCACCTACCATCACAGCCTTCTCGTAGGTAACCTGGCGGAGGAGGCGTCCGAGGCGGTCGGCGCGAATCCGCTTCTGACCCGTGTGGGTGCGTATTTCCACGATATCGGCAAGATGATGAAGCCGGAATATTTCATCGAAAACCAGGGACGGGAAAACCGTCACGACAGACTGAAACCCAACATGAGCGCGCTCATCCTGATCAGCCATGTAAAAGAGGGAGTAGAACTTGCCAAAAGCCATCAACTGCCCAAAGAGATTATCGATTTAATTCAGCAGCATCATGGTACATCCTTGATTCGGTATTTTTACGAGAAAGCAAAGGAACAGAATGGGAGTGGCGTGACAGAAGAGTTTTTCCGCTACCCGGGGCCAAGACCCCAGACGAGAGAGGCGGGCATCCTGATGTTGGCTGATATGGTGGAAGCCTCTTCGCACTCGCTTTCGGATCATTCTCTTGGGCGCCTCAACGCTTTGGTGGATAGAATCGTCCAGAGTGCTTTTGTAGAGGGGCAATTGGATAATTGCAGCCTCACGCTCAGGGATTTGAGCAACATTCAGGACGCTTTCATGCGCGTTTTGGTCGGTATTCATCATCACCGGATTCATTATCCAGGGCAGGAAGATGCTCCTAAGAAAGGAGCTGCGAATGGAAGTCCTCATCAAAAACCAGCAAAAGCTGTTCGCACTGGATCACAAAGCGCTGCGGCAACGCTTGGACGTCATACGGAAAGCTCTCCGGTCCGAAGATGACTGGTTCAGCGTCGTATTCATTCGAGACGAGGAAATGCGGGAGTTGAATTCTCGATATCGAGGGGAAGGTGAAACAACGGATGTGTTGGCTTTTCCGCCTGCTGACTTCTTTCCGCCTGTGAGCGGGCAAAAAGAGGGAAAGACATTCCTGGGAGAAGTAGTCATCTGCGTGGATGAGGTGCTCCGCCAAGCGGAGGCCGAGGCGGTTGATTGCGGAGTCTTGGCGGATCATATGCTCGTGCATGGTCTTTTACACCTCAAGGGGTATGATCATTACACGGAACTTGAAGCTGCACGGATGAGCGAGGAAGAAAAAAGAATCGCCTTTACGCTTGACAGAGAGTGGCTCTCTCGACAAAAGCGTGAAAATTTTGAATAGATAATGGCGGGCGCCATGACGCAGGAATTTTCACTCAATGACGCATTGTTTCTCGTCGGAGAGAATATACTCTTTTGCCCGTACTCGTTGGCGTGAGGGTGATTCCTGGGAATTTCGAGACGATCTGCAATCAATTCCGCCCTGATTTTGAAACCTGAAACCCGATGGACTTGGTAGTGATATGGGTAGCCTTCGACTCATCATCGGCTTGATTCTGGCATTGGTGATTTCGAGTTTCGGTGTCATCAACATGAAACCGGTGACTGTTGCCTATTATCAGGGCAGCATCAACCTGCCTCTATTTTATGTTCTGCTGGCCGTGTTTGCATGCGGGTTTATAGTGGCATGGTTTGGCGGGGCATTGGACAGATTGAAGTTCAGAGGTCAGATAGGAAAATTAAAGCGGGAAGTTAAGACGTTGGAGAATAATCTGGATGAGGTGCGGGAGAAAAGCGGCAAGCTTCTTACTATGGGAGATACACAAATCGATGAATCCGCTGCCGCACGTGATGAACCCACTTCAACGATGGATTCCAGGTCTCAGATGAGTCTGTCTCCCCGTGAGTCGAAAGCGAAGTAGGCATGTCCCCCCCCAGAGGTACCCTGCAAGCCAGGAAAGAAAAAAACACATCCGCGAAAAGCAGCCCCGGTCCTTCCCCGGCGATGCGCCAGTACCTGGAAATGAAAAGACGCTATCCGGACGCGATACTGTTTTTTCAGTTGGGTGATTTCTTCGAAATGTTCTACGAAGACGCGAAACTCGGGGCGAAAGTGCTGGAACTCGCATTAACATCGCGCCAGAGTGATGAGAAGGGGCCTATCCCGATGTGTGGTGTGCCCTGTCATTCGGCATCCTCTTATTGTGGGCGATTGCTGGAAGCGGGTTATAAAGTCGCTATATGCGAACAGGTGGAAGATGCGGGAGAAAGCAGGGGAGTTGTGAGGCGCGAGGTGACTCGTGTCCTCACTCCAGGCACCTCACTCGCTGACCTCGAGTTGCTGGACAGCAAGGAATCTCAATACTTGGCCGGGGTCACCGTATCGGAGAAAGGCGGCGAGGTACTTTGGGGAATGGCATGGCTCGATAGTTCGACCGGTGAGTTTTGTGCGACGCAGGTGGAAGGCGATGCCGCCGAGACGCTCATTTGCAACCAGTTGGAGAGGCTCTCTCCTCGCGAACTCATCTTGCCGGATGTATTTTCCCCGCCGGATGGGTTGAGAAGTAAAATTGATGAACTGGACGTTCATGTTGAAAAGAGACCGGCCGCCACTTTTTACGAGCCACTTGATTTCAAAAGCCTGTATCCCGTATTTCCGGATGAAGCGGAAGTTCGGACGAATCCGGCGGCGGTTGATTCCGCTGTAGGCATTTTGACGTATCTCAAAGAAAACCAGCCCGGCAATTTTCCCCATCTCAGACCTGTGTTTTTCACCCGACTCTCGGACTCCATGATCCTCGATGCAGCCACGTTGCGAAATTTAGAAATTACCCGTTCGGCTGCGGACCGTGGGAAGAGAGGAACTTTATTTGGCTTGCTGGATGAGACGCTGACGGGGATGGGAGGACGACTGCTGAAAAAATGGGTTCTTTCCCCGTTGATTCAAAAAAAAGCCATCGATTATCGCGCCGAATCAGTAGAAGAACTCGTGAACAATTCCGAAATCCTGAATACGCTCAAGAAAGCCCTTGAACCCATTCAAGATATCGAGCGGCTCCTGGGACGCGTGGGCTCTCAGACTGCGACTGCCCGGGATCTGGCCGGATTGGGCGGATCTCTGGCCATGTTGCCGGAAGTTTGTGAAGCGCTCGAAGGAATGGCTTCTGAATTGTTTGGTTCCGTCTTGTCGGGATGGGATTCTCTCGAGGACGTAGCGTTGGAACTGAAAAATGCGATTGTCGATGATCCGCCCGTTTCGATTCGAGAGGGTGGAATATTTCGCGCTGATTATGACCAGGAACTTGCCCGGTTGAGAGAGGCGCAGCAAGAGGGGGACTCGTGGCTCAAGAATTATGAAAGCAAGGAAAAAGAACGAACGGGGCTGCCTCTGAAAATCGGGTTCAATCGCGTTTTTGGGTATTATCTGGAGATACCCAGACGTTTCAGCGAACAGGCGCCAATGGAATATACGCGCAAGCAAACCCTCGTTTCTGCAGAGCGATATATTACTTCCGACTTAAAGAAAATGGAGGAGGATATTCTCGGCGCGGAGGAAAAAGCCAATCACCTTGAGTTCATGCTTTTTGGAGGCTTAAGAACGCAGATATCTCAACAGGCCAAGCGCATACTTGCCGCCGCCGAGAGGATTGCGATTCTGGATGCTGTTTTGTCCCTGGCGCTCGTTGCGCGGAAATTCGGATATGTCAGACCCGAAATTATGGATTCCACTGATCTCGAAATCATGGATGGGAGGCATCCCGTGATGGAGGCGGAGAATCCTGGCCTCTCTTTCGTGCCGAACGATTTATCAATCCGGGACGACCACCGAATCCTCATCATAACAGGGCCGAATATGGCGGGGAAATCCACTTACCTGCGCCAAGCGGCGCTCATCGTTCTAATGGCGCAAATTGGTAGTTTCGTACCAGCCAAGAGCGCGAAAATCGGTTTGGTCGACAGGGTGTTCACTCGCGTTGGTGCGCATGACCGGATACTGGAGGGCCAAAGCACCTTCATGGTGGAGATGGTGGAAACGGCCACCATATTGAGAGAGTCGACTCAGAAGAGCTTCATTGTGCTGGATGAGGTCGGCCGCGGCACGAGTACCTATGATGGCGTGAGCATTGCCTGGTCAATTGTAGAGTATCTTCATAATGAGGTCCGTCACAGGGCGAGGACCTTGTTTGCGACCCATTATCATGAACTGGCCGAACTCTCGAAAGAACTCACCTGTGTGAAAAACCTGACGGTCGAGGTTCGGGAGTGGGGTGATGAAATCGTTTTCTTGCGAAAAGTGACCGATGGCAGTTGCGATAGAAGCTACGGTATCCAGGTAGGCAGGTTGGCGGGACTCCCGGAAGAGGTTATCGACCGGGCAAAGACTTTGCTCTCCAGGTTCGAAAGTACGGAGGCCGCCGCCCGTTCCGGCGAGGAAAAATCTTTTTTGGAAAATCGCCGGGGGAATGGTCAGTTGTCTTTGTTTTCACGTACAGAATCTCAAATTGAAAATTTATTGAAAGGCATTGATCCGGATTCCATGACACCTCGTCAGGCTCTCGAAACCCTCTATGAACTCAGGAAACTCATGGCAAACGTTGAACAGCAATAAAAGTGGAACCAGGTCACGGTGCTCCATCTGGAAGTGCTTCATGGGCATGTAGCCAGGGAAGTCAAGCAAGGTATTGAGAGCTTTTTTCATATGCGATAGCATTGAATTTCAAGGCCAAGGGGAACATATGTTATCTAACACACGGAAAACATTTGTTCTTGGGAAACTTGCCATAGCCATTTGTATGATTTTCGCTCTGGTGGGGCCGGCGCTTTCCGCAACCGATAACCAAGATGGAATCCGGCTAAAAGATATTATTGTTATCAAGAAGAATGGGCAGTTACTTGTTTTTGGTTCTCTTTTGGGTGCATTTTCACCAAAACTGTTGGATGCGATTCATAGCGGTGTGACGACGAAGTTCATCTTTGATGTGAGTCTCCTTCGCTCTCGCAAGCTGATTTATGATCTGGAAGTCACCTCGCGGCAATTACATCATCAAGTGAAATACAGCGCCTTGAAAAAAACATACACTTTTCATCTCAAAGAAGGTGAAAAAGAGATCGAGAAAAAAGTGACGAGAAGCCAAGGTGAAATGACGGATTGGATGCGCGAGCTGAATGGCGCGCCCATCGTCTCTGGTAAGGCTTTGTCCCCAAATAATCGATATTATGTCAAAATCAGAGCGCGGTTGAATCATGTGGACTTCGTTTTTCCCTTTAATTACTTGCTTGCTTTTTGGGGGAAGAAGTCTGACTGGAGCTATTCCCAGACATTTAGTTCTGAAGGAATGTGAATCGTGCATCCAGCGCCACTGAAAAATCAGGAAAGTTCTTCGCGCCGTCGAAGAACACTTCTGCGATCTTTCATCGCTCTGATCATCATTGCGACTCTTTCGTTCACGGCCTGGATTTACTTCAAAGAGCTTGAGCCGGAAGTCCCACTACTGAACAACGTTGTCGTATTTTCGCTTGTGAATCTGAGTATCATCCTGCTCATGGTGGTTATTCTCCTGGTAGCGAAGCATCTGGTGCGTCTTTACTACGAGGGTAGAGCGGGTGCTGGTCGTTCACGTTTACAATTGAAACTCGTATTGGCGTTTGTCGGATTTACACTCATCCCTGTAGTGGCTCTTTTCGTGGTGGCCAGCGGTTTGATTAACCAAAGTTTTAACGCCTTGTTCAACATGAATGTGGAGCGCGCGCTCAAAGGGTCGTTCGAGGTGGCTCAAACCTATTATCGCGAGGTGGAGCGTAACGCGCTGTTTAGTGCGAGTCGACTTGCGCTGATGCTGGAGAAGGCGCATCCCGAGACATTGGAAAACTCCAAGGCGATTGAGAAAATATTGGAGTCCGAAAGAAAGAGCCTGGGCGTAGATTTCATTCAACTCTACGACAGGGAGCGGCGGGAGCTCGTATCGGTCAGGCGCCCCGGTCTGGAACGGTCCGCGATGTTCTCGCCACTGGTGGGATACGTGGATCAAGTGATTGATGGGGAGTCGCGCTCAAGCATAGAGAATTGGGAAAAAGGAGATGTCATCTATGGCGCAGCGCCTTTGAAGATACAAGAAAAGGTGGTGGGGTTTGTCGTTGTATCCAAATATGTGTCTGATCGACTTGTGGAGAAGATCAGGGGTATATCGGACTCCTATGTGAATTATAAAGAGTTGGAACTGTCCAAGAATCCAATCAAAGCGAACTACATCATCACCTTCTTGGTGGTCACTTTGCTCATTCTTTTTGCGGCCATATGGTTTGGCCTCTACCTCGCCCGGGGGATTACGGTTCCCATCGAGAAATTAGCGGAAGCCACAAGGGCGGTGTCGGATGGCGACCTCGAGCATCGCGTGGATGCACAGGCAGATGGCGAAGTGGGGATTCTGGTCAACGCGTTTAACAGCATGACGGAAGAATTGTCGGCCAACAAGGAGAAAATCGAAGAATCTTCTGAAACCTTGCGCAGTTCCAACCTGGAAATCGACAGAAGACGCAGGTATATGGAAGCGATGCTCGAGAATATCGGAGCGGGTGTAATATCAGTCAATCGTCAAGGGCGCGTTACTATCCTCAACAAAGCGGCCGGGGAGTTGCTGAGCATTGAACCTCAGAATGCCGTGGGACGAATGTTCAGCGAGGTTTTCGAAAGCGCACATCTCGAACCTGTTCGTCAGCTGATGCGCTCGATGCGAGCCCGAGAACACCAAAGCGCTTCGGAGCAAGTAGAGGTCATGATTGATGGCCGCGTACTGACACTGCGCGCGAGCTTGACTCTGCTTAAAAGCGCGGATGGCGGCAGGCTCGGCGCCGTCATTGTGTTTGATGATATGACGGCTTTGATACGGGTTCAAAAAGTGGCCGCATGGCAGGAGGTGGCTCGTGGCATCGCGCACGAGATTAAAAATCCGCTTACGCCGATTCAACTTTCTGCCCAGAGAATGAGACGGAAATTCGATAATGAGGCCTATGATTTTGCCGAAGTGTTCGAATCTTGCACGGATACCATTATCAATCAGGTCACAAGCCTGATTAACATGGTGGATGAATTCAGCCGATTCGCGCGCATGCCGGAGCCTAGATTGAGGCTTTGCGGGTTTGTACCCCTTATTGAGGATGTTGCGAATTTATATCGTGGCAGGAAAGGGGATGTGAAATTTTCGATTCATATCGATGCCGGGAATGCTGCCGTCATGGCGGATCCCGAGCAGTTGCAGCGCGTGTTTATCAATTTGTTGGAAAATGCCTTTGAATCCCACGAGGTCAAGGGCGAGATTGATTTGCAAGCGTGGAGTGATAAAGACAGAAATATGATAGTTGTTGAAGTCGCCGACCAGGGGCAGGGTATATCAGAAGACGTGAAAGGCCATATATTCTCGCCTTACTTCTCGACAAAGGATAGAGGCTCCGGGTTGGGTTTGGCGATTTGCCACCGCATTGTGGCGGATCATAATGGAACCATAGGCGTGCGGGATAACCACCCAGCCGGCTCCGTTTTTCGCGTAACGTTGCCACTGGCGCCTGCTGTGGACATCACGCCCGAAAAGCAAAGGACGGCCTCCATTGGATAAGGGACATGTGCTCATCGTCGATGATGAGCGTGAAATACTCGCGAGCCTGGAAGATGTTTTGCTGGATGAAGGGTATCGTGTCGAGCGGGCCGAGTCGGGAGAAATTGCCCTTCAGTTGGTTCGAGCCGAAGTTCCGGATGTGATTTTGGTTGATGTGTGGATGCCCGGCATTGATGGAATCAAGACTTTGCAAGCAGTGAAAGAGTCGAACGCAGATATCGAAGTCGTCCTGATGTCGGGTCACGGCAACATTGAAACCGCCGTGGCTGCAACAAAGCTAGGCGCTTTCAATTTCATTGAAAAACCTCTGTCGATTGATGCGGTCCTGCGCATAGTCGCTTCTGCCGTCCAAGCGCGACGGGACAAAGAACTTAGAGCGAATGATGTCATTGATGTGATGCTTGACGGCGCCAGCAAGAACATTGAAAGGGCCCGGAGAGCCATTCGTAAAGCGGCGAGAGATCTCAATCCTTTGCTGATCGCAGGTGAACGAGGAACCGGCAAGCGTTTTATCGCAAGGGTAGTACACAAGAATGGCGTCAAAAAAGAAGAGGGTTTTCGACCTGTTCATTGCCGCTCGTTGTTTCCGGCGGCGGAGACAAGTGAATGGGAAAATACCCTTGAGCGGCTGGTGCCCGAGACCTTTCAGGGGACCGTATATCTTGATGGTCTGGAGCAGTTGCCCTTGGCGGAGCGCGAAAGATTTCTTGTTCGATTTCTTGAGCATATAACGGACTCAATGCGTTTAATGGTATCTCTTGATCATATGGGGACTCCGAAAGATAAAGCCCTTGTGCGAACCTTGTCCTCAAAAATAGGCGCTGATGTAATGCACTTGCCGCCGTTGCGTGAACGAAAAGAGGACATTTTGCCGTTAGCCAACAGATTTTTGAATGAATGCGTTGAAGTTGGCAGGCATGAAAAGGAATTTTCGGAGGATGTCATTGTGGTTCTGGAAGACTATGACTGGCCGGGCAATATTGCCGAACTAAAAGGCGCGGTCACCAAAGCCGCATTTGCATCGCAAGGCTCGGAGATTCGCGTTGACCACTTGCCGTACGCGATACGCGAGGCTTCCGATTTCGAGGTGAGCGCATCAAGAAACGATACCCCTTCCAATTTTAATGTGGCCAGAACCCAGTGGGAGAGACAATACCTTGCCTTTCATTTGGAGGAGCACGGTTGGGATATCAATAAAACCGCCCAGGCGGTGGGTATGACGGAACCTGCTTTAAGACGAAAGATTAAAGCATACAATATCGAACCCGTGCTGCCGGCGTCGACGACGCTGAGGGAAACAAATCAAAGGAGTATTTCGAAAAGTGTCGTGTTGTATGGCCGGGGGCTTCATTCCGGACTGAAAACCGGGTTGATCATCGAGCCCCTGCCGCCGGGGAGCGGGATACAGTTTGGCAACCTGACAAGCCCCGACACCGTGAGGGCGAGCGCCGATTTCGTGGATGGCACCAACCATGCGACGAACTTGCGCAATGGAGCTGTGACTGCTCGAACGATTGAGCATCTCATGAGTGCGCTGCACGCATACAAGATAAGCAATATACTCATCAAGATGAGTGAGGAAGTGCCCGTCATGGATGGGTCGGCAGTGGAGTTTTGTCGTTTGCTTGAAGAGGCAGGTATCGAAGATCAGAGAGAAAAAAGCGAGGACCTGTGGGTCGATAAGATATATGAGGTAGGTGAACCGAATGACGAGAAGGGTTACGTTCGTATAGAGCCGGCGGATTCTTTTTCGGTTTCATACCTCATTGATTATCCGAAACCGATTGGGAAGCAAACCTACTTGTATGAGCACAAGAATGCATTGGGTTTTCAAGAAGAAATCGCACCGGCCCGTACGTTTGGTTTTGTCTATGAATTGGAGTCGCTCGAGAAAATGGGCTTGGCAGAGGGAGGTCGTTGGGATAACGTAATTCTTGTGGACAAAGCACGTGTTGTGAATACCCAATTACGATTCCCCAATGAGTTCGTTCGCCATAAAATCCTCGACGTCATCGGAGATCTGTATTTAACCGGTCGGCCTATCCGAGGGAAGGTAACCGCCGAGAGAAGTGGACACCGACATAATGTAGCTTTGGTCAAGAAATTGATGGAAGTTCATGGCTGATTCCGACTACATTCCGAGCGATTCCGCCTGCCAAATCATGGAACATCACTTTTGAATGAGGATCGTCTGACATACCGCGACGCGGGCGTCGATGTCGAATTGGGAGAGGATTTCGTCCAGGCTATCGGCCATATCGTAAAATCCACCCATGTGAATCAAAGTAACCGTATCCTAGAGGGGGCGGCTGATTTTGCCGGTTTGTTCCGTCTGGGTGGGGAATATGAAGATCCTGTGCTGGTTTCAGGCGCCGACGGCGTCGGCACGAAATTGCTCCTGGCCCAAGAGTTCGGGCGTCATGATTCCATTGGGGTCGACCTGGTGGCCATGTGCGTCAACGACGTCCTGACCATGGGAGCAGAGCCGCTTTTTTTTCTTGATTACATTGCGACTGGCAAGATTGATCAACGCGTATTGAAGGCAGCCGTATCCGGAATTGCACGAGGATGCCGGGAGGCAGGGTGCGCCCTCCTCGGGGGTGAGACCGCCGAGATGCCTGATATGTATGAGCCGGGCGTGTATGATCTCGCTGGATTCGCCGTGGGGGTGGTTGAACGCAAATACCTGGATAATCGAACACCTGTGAAGACCGGCGACGCAATACTCGCACTCCCCTCTTCAGGAATTCATAGCAACGGATATTCCTTGGTGCGAAAAATATTTGAATCAAAAGAAACACGGGATATGGCGACGCAAAAGCTAGGCGTCCCCATTGAAGATGTTTTATTGGAGCCGACCCGGATTTACGCCAAAGGGGTTTATGCCGTTCGGAGAGAAGAGGGGATTAGTGGCATCGCGCACATCACGGGAGGCGGGATTCCGGGAAACGTAAGCCGTGTGATCCCAGATGAATTGCAGGCTAAATTTTTTCCTGAAAAATGGATGACGCCCCAGATATTCTCATTCATGCAAGAGTTTGGCCCGGTTGAGAGGGCGGAGATGTATCGCACTTTTAATATGGGTTTGGGTTTTGTCTTTCTCGTGAGATCGAAGCGAGTTGAATCTTTGATCGGATGTTTGAAAAATGTGGGAGAACACGCCATGGTTGTTGGCGAAATCGCCGATAAACCGAAGGGTGGCCATTCCGTCGCCATTGGGAGGGTATTGTAGTGCATTCAGAAACACGATTACGTGTGGGTGTCTTGGCCTCGGGCCGCGGGTCAAACCTGCAAGCCCTTATTGATGCCGGTCGGAACGCAAATTTCCCGGCGGAAGTTGTATTGGTGTTGAGCGACAAAAAAAATGCGTATGCGCTCAAGCGCGCCTCGTTGGCCGGCATACGAGCCAGACATCTGGCGCCGAAGGAGGAGGATTTTTATCGAAAGATGGGCGATGAAATTGAAAATTGCAGAGTCGATCTTATCTGTTGCGCTGGTTTCATGCGCATTTTGCCGCCGGAGTTTGTGAACCGTTTTTCAGGAAGAATCATCAACATTCATCCCTCGCTTCTGCCGAGTTTTCCAGGCCTGTCTGCACAAAAAAAAGCCTTGGATGCCGGCGTGAGAGTGACAGGCTGCACGGTCCACTTCGTAGACGAGGGGGTGGACACGGGGCCGATCATTTTGCAAGCCGCCGTGCCGGTGTTGCCCGATGATGATGAAAAAAAACTTTCGGATGGAATTCTCACTTATGAGCACCGCATCTACCCACTGGCGGTGCGGCTCATCGCCGAGGGGAGCGCTCGCTGTATTGATGGCAGCGTGCAGTTTTCAGGAAATGCTTTTCTGGACAACGGGGGTTTCATCTCACCCGTTTCCGAATAGTCATCAACAAAGGATTTCGAGAGTTTGCGCAAATCACATTTCTTAATACTGCTATTTGGTTCTTTGTTTTTCTCGTTTTTGCAAACGTTCGTTCTCGGTGTGTCTGTAGCGGAAGAATCGCGTCGAAAGACGGAGGAAACCATCACGGCGCTCCAGGAAAAATATGAGGCCTTGGGCTCTCTACAGGCCTCATTCGAGCAGAAAAATGAATTGAAATCCCTCGGGCGGACAACGACGTCGAACGGCAGCCTCTCATGGAAGAAGCCCGGCAAATTGCGCATGGAATACGTGAAGCCTGAAAAGCAGACTTTGGTTTCGGATGGCCGCACCTTTTGGCTCTATACCGAGCGATTCAAACAGGTGATGGTTTCCAAAACCGGAGAGTCCGGGTTTGGCGCCACTCCGTTGTTATTTTTGTCGGGGAAGGGGAATTTGAAAAAGAATTTTCATGTGACCGTGGAAGAAGTTGGAATTTCCAGACGAAGCGGCGGAATCTGGAGAGCCGGTCAGCCCCATCGCATTCGCCTGGAACCGAAGGCATCGGGCGCCTCGTTTCGCCGAATGTGGCTCGAGGTGGATCCTGAAAATTTTCGAATCCTCACGCTAGCTTATATGTGTATCGTATACACATCTCCGAGCCAACGAGACGTAGAG
>VXPH01000032.1:0-16466 GCA_009839615.1 Nitrospinota bacterium | reverse complement strand
CGCTAGCTTATATCGATAACATCGGCAACAAAAGTCATCTGCGGTTTTCAAATGTCAAAGAAAACGTCAGAATTGCAGCAGAGGAATTTCATTTTGTCGTGCCGCCAAATGTTGAAATCCTCCAAATGCCGTCACAGAACACTCAGAGATAAATAAGGGACCTTTCGAGAATGGCGATGGAAATCATCAACTGGGTGATGGGTTTTGGTCAGACGATTTTCTGGGCCGTGCTGGTTCTCGGGTTGCTCATTTTTATCCACGAGTTGGGCCACCATCTCGTTGCGAAATGGCTTGGAATCGGCGTTTCCACGTTTTCTCTGGGCTTCGGTCGCCGCATCTGGGGTTTTCAGCGGGGAGAGACCGAATATCGCGTGTCTCTCATCCCCCTGGGCGGTTACGTGAAGCTCCTGGGAGAAGACCCGGAAGCACGGCCTGATGATCCTGATGTTCCCAAAGAACCGGATGAACCGGAGAAATCATTCTATTTGCGGCCTGTGAGCCACCGATTCGCTGTCATTTCGGCCGGACCCTTGTTTAATGTCGCCTTGGCAATTCTCCTCAGTTGGGGATTGCATCTTGGAGGTATTCCTGTCCCCGGAACGTGGGTCGGCGGTGTTTTGCCCGATACGCCTGCACAAAAGGCGAACCTTCAAGCCGGCGATCATATCGTTGCCATTGATGGAAAGCATATTCAGAAATGGGCCGAGCTTGTTGAAATCGTACGAAGAAATGCCGATAAAAAACTTGTTTTGACGGTGGAGCGAGGCCGCAAATCCTTTGAAACGGCCATCATTCCTACATCGAAGAGCGCAACGGGCAAGGAACTGGGCTATGGCCGAATTGGTATCAGTATCGGTAACGGCACCTATACCGAGCGCTTCGGTTTTTTTGAGTCCTTGGGGAAGGGATTCGAGCAGAATTACCGCATCGCCAGCTTAACGGTCGTAACGCTGTATTCGATGCTCACGAAGACCATTCCAGCGGACATTGGCGGCCCGATTCGTATTTCCGTGGTGGCCGCGGAACAGGCGCAACGCGGATTCCGCTATCTCGTCATGTTCACGATTTTGCTCAGCGTCAATCTGGCGATTTTGAACTTGTTGCCGATCCCGGTTCTCGACGGCGGGCACATTTTTTTCTTGCTTATCGAAGGCTTGCGTGGCAAACCTATCAGCTTAAGAGTGCGGGAGATGGCCATGCAGGTCGGCACCGTTCTCCTCATCGGTTTGATGATCTTTGCCACCTACAAGGACAGTGTGTATTATCTTTTTCGGAGTGACTCGGCAACGATAACGAAAAAGGAAAAGGGAAAAGGCAGGGGTTCAATGAAATTATCCCCTGAAGGCCCGAAAGGCGGCAAATAGGGATTTCGACAATGTTTGAGCCATTCACGGACGACGTGTTTTACACGAAACCCATACCGGGAGTCGGTCTGCCTCCCAAAGAGCAAAACAGCAGCGCTCTTCCGATGGTTGAAGCGGATGCAAGCGGCGAAGCGTTGCCTTGCGCGGATCCGTCTTTATTCCCCCTGAATCGACGAAAAACCACTCAGGTCGAAGTGCGAGGCGTCAAAATCGGTGGTGGCGCTCCCATCGTCGTGCAATCGATGTGCAACACGTACACGCACGATGTGGAGGCAACCGTCGCTCAAATCGATCGCCTGGAAGCCGCCGGGTGTGAAGTTGTGCGTTTGGCCGTTCCTGACGAGAAATCGGCCAATGCGCTCTATGAAATCAGAAAACGCACCGAGATGCCTTTGGTGGCGGATATCCATTTCGACTATCGCTACGCCTTGATGGCGGCGGATGCGGGGATAGATTGCCTGCGCATCAACCCCGGCAACATCAATGGAGAGGAAAGGGTGAGTGAGGTGGTCGCCGCGGCGAAGGACCACGGCCTTCCCATTCGCGTGGGTGTGAACGCCGGTTCTTTGGAAAAGCATCTGCTCGATCGTTTTGGTGGCGCAACCCCCGAAGCCATGGTGGAAAGTGGTTTGCGTCATGTCGCCATGCTGGAGAAGCGAAACTTTTATGACACGAAAATCTCTCTGAAAGCTTCCGATGTCGCGAGGGCGGTGAAAGCCTATCGTTTGATGGCGAAACGCGTCGAGTATCCTCTCCATCTCGGCATTACGGAGAGTGGAAGCCTCCAGACGGGCAGCATAAAAAGCGCCGTCGGCCTGGGCATTCTGCTCTCAGAAGGTATTGGCGACACCATTCGGGTTTCCCTGGCGGCGGACCCGGTGGAGGAAGTGCGTGTGGGCTACGAAATTTTGAAAAGCCTGAAGTTGCGCCAAAAGGGTGTGAATGTCGTCGCATGTCCGTCATGCGGGCGCGTGCAGATTGACGTGGATAAACTCACCATGGAGATAGAACAAGAGCTTGCCCACATCAATGCTCCCATCACGGTGGCCGTCATGGGTTGTGAGGTGAACGGTCCTGGTGAGGCGAAAGACGCAGACATCGGCGTGGCCGGCGGCCATAAACGAGCTCTGATTTTCATGAAAGGTGAAAAATCGGGCCTGGTGTCCTATGAGGACATCAAGAAAAATCTGGTTGAACGTGTAGAGCAACTTGCGGAGCAGTATGAACGAGGTCAATTCGAGGTAGCTCACTCCTGAGAAAAATCTGATTCATGCGATTTTCACGAGGTTTTTTACCCACATTAAAAGAAGCGCCCGCTGAAGCGGAAGTCGTCAGCCATAAACTGATGGTGCGCTCGGGCATGATTCGCCGCCTGGCGGCCGGCGTATATACGCTTTTGCCCCTCGGCGTGCGCGTGCAGCGCAAAGTCGAACAGATCTTGCGCGAGGAGTTGAATCGCGCGGGCGCGCAAGAGGTTTTCCTGCCTACGCTGAATCCCGCCGAGCTTTGGCAAAAAACGGGACGGTGGGAAGTATACGGCAAAGAATTGATCCGCCTGAAAGATCGCCATGAGCGTGAATTTTGCCTGGGACCCACACATGAGGAGGTAATCACCGATCTGGTGGCGCGCGAAGTAAGGAGTTACCGGGATCTGCCCCTCAACCTGTATCAGATTCAAACGAAATTCAGAGACGAGATAAGGCCCCGTTTTGGCGTGATGCGAGGACGGGAGTTTACGATGAAGGATGGCTACAGCTTTGATCGAGACGAGGCGGGCGCGGAGCAAAGTTATGAAGAAATGGTGCAAGCCTACACTCGGATCTTTCGGCGTTGTGGCCTGAAATTCAGTGCTGTGGAGGCGGATTCGGGAGCCATCGGCGGAAGTTTTTCACACGAATTCATGGTTATGGCCGATACCGGCGAGGAAGCGATCACCGTTTGCGATTCGTGTGGGTACGCAGCGAACGTGGAAAAATCGCCGGTTCGTTTGAAATTGCCCGGGAATGAGGGAGGCGAACTTGAAAAAGTTCATACACCTGGTGCTCATTCGATAGAAGAAGTTTCGAAATTCTTTTCTTTGCCTCCATATCGGATGGCGAAGACGCTTTTATATGTCGCGGATGGTGAGCCGGTGGCGGCAATGATTCCGGGCCACAGGGAATTGAATGAAGTTAAGCTGAAAAATGCGCTTGATGCGGTGGATATCGAGCTTGCCGACGCCGAGACGGTAGAGGAACTCACCAATTCCGAAGTGGGCTTCGCAGGTCCTGTGGGTTTGTCGGATGTCCGGCTCGTTGTCGATTACGCCATCGAAAACAGCGGCGGGCTAATTGTCGGGGCGAATCAAACGGACTATCACTACACGGGCGCGCGCGAAGGCCGTGATTTTGAGGCAAGCAAATTCGCAGACCTCACCGTTGCCCAGGAGGGAGATGGTTGTCCCAAATGTGAAGCGGGGCTCAGCATCAGGCGCGGCATCGAAGTGGGGCATGTCTTCAAGCTGGGTTGCAAGTATTCCGAATCCCTGGATGCCACCTATCAGGACGAGAGTGGCGAGACGCATACCATCGTCATGGGTTGTTATGGCATCGGCGTAGGGCGAACAGTAGCGGCGGCCATCGAGCAGAACCATGATGAAGACGGCATCATCTGGCCGACTCCCATCGCTCCCTATCATGTAGACATCATTCCGGTGAGAGTGGATGATGAAACCATGAAGATTTGCGATGACATATACGATTCGCTCGAGTGCGCAGGGTTGGATGTCGCGCTTGATGACAGGGATGAACGCCCGGGCGTGAAATTCAAGGATGCCGACCTCATCGGTTTTCCCTATAAGGTTGTCATCGGGCCAAAGGGACTCAAGGAAGGAAAAATCGAGGTAAAATCGAGGAGAACAGGTGATACACAACTTGTGGCGATAAACGAGGCTGCGTCCTTTCTCGAAAATCTGGTTTCCGGGGAGATGGATTTCGCCGGATGATTTATGGGGTTCTCGGGTTCTTTTTCGAAAAGGTTCTTGGATTTTCATACCAAACGTTGGTCGGGTCTGAGGTTTCGGGCAAGGGCAAATCAAAAAATAGAAAACTTGACGTTTTTGGGCCTGGGCATTTATATTCTGCTCCTGTAGCGAGGCCGGAATTTTGGAAGGAGATATTTGAGCGTGGCCTACCAGGGAGTTCGCGAGTGTGCAGTATGCGCTTGGCGAGAAGGTTGCCGCCTGAAGTATCGCAATGAACCGAACGGGGCGATTTTTTGTCCGGAGTTTTCTCTGGATTTGAGGATACAACAAACCGAATCGAAGGGTATGCCGCCTTCGCCCGAAGGCCTGGAACGGGGAGCAAATGACAAATGAGACGTGAAATCGAGATTCTTGTTTTGCTCTTTTTGGGGTATTTGTGCCTGATGGTAGGCTTTCGCATGGAAGACATCGGCATACAGGTTTTTTTCTATATTCTATCGGCCATGTTTTTTTTCGCCATATTCCGACCCAAGCAGTCTCCCTGACGGGGTGCATTCTGGCGGCGTAGCTCAACCGGTTAGAGCATACGGCTCATATCCGTAGTGTTGGGGGTTCAAGTCCCTCCGCCGCTACCATTCCTCGCCGCTAGGGGAGGATTTTCTGATGGCCTCGGACACCTCGCAGACAAATTCCCTGAAAATAAAAAAAACATTTGAAGCCGGGGTGCGAAAAGGTCTCAGGAAATCGGCTTATGTGGCCAAGTCTGCCCCTCTGATGGTCGGGTTTTCTGGTGGCGCGGATTCCACGGCTCTTTTGTTGGCCTTAAAGTCGATCCTGCCGGAATCGCAACTCCTGTGTGCCGTTCATATCGAACATGGACTCCGTGGCGATCTTTCCAAAAAAGATGCTGAGCACGCCGAGCAGGTGTGCTTGCAGCACGATATCGTTTTTCGTTGTGAGCAGGTTCATGTGTCTCGAATTGCGCAATTGGGTCTTGAAGGAGCTGCCCGCGAATCAAGGCGCTCGGCCTTCTTGGCTATTGCGAAGGAGATGGGCGCCGATACCATTGTGTTGGCCCACAACAGGGACGATCAAGCCGAAACCGTGCTCATGCGTTTATTTGAAGGAGCGGGCGTCCGGGGGATTGCAGGCATGAAGTGGCGGACCCCGCTTTCGTCGAAAGGAGAAGATGGGTTCCACATCATCCGGCCCTTGCTGGATTTATCGCGTGCGGAGATTTTGGAGTATTTGGAGATGCAGGGCGTCTCATGGATCGAAGATGAAACAAATGCAGATGAGAACCGCCTGAGAAATCGGATACGCAAAAATATCATACCGGTAATTCAGGGGCAGATCGGGGATGCGGCCATTAACGGAATCGTCAAGAGCGCGGAGATATCTGCCCCGCTGGTTTCCCTGATGGATGAAATGTCCAGGGATTTGATCGTGAAATTCATCCGTGAAGACAATGGGGAACTCGTCGTTTCCCCGCTGGAGGCAGTAAAGGAACTCGCTCCATCGCTGAGAGCGGAGATTTGGCGCACGGCACTTGCAAGGCTCAGAGACGAATCGCCCGCCCAGTCCGGCAGACGCGCTCTCCGGAAATGGGTTGAAGGCCTGGATCACCTGGCAATGGGAGACAAACCCTCGGGTGTGTTGAGTTTACCGGGTGGCTTGGAAGCGAGAAAGGAATATGAGCGCCTTGTCTTCGGGAGTCCCCTGATTGATTCGAAGTTGCTCGAGGAGAAAAAACTGCGGGTTCCAGGCAAGACGGTTCATCATTCACTGGGCCTTGCGATAGAAGCTTCATGCGATTTTTCGCATCGCCCAGACGGAGCATGGGAGGTGTGTCTCGATGTAGAAAAGCTGGGGGTGAATGCCTGTATCCGGACCCGGCGTGATGGAGATCAATTCCATCCATTGGGACGAACAAAAACGAGGAAACTCAAGGATTACCTCATAAAGCGGAAAATACCGAAATCCTTGAGGAATCGAATCCCTCTCCTGGCCGTAGGGGATAGGGTGGCATGGATTATAGGCCATCGGGTTTCAGCGGAATTCGTGCTTGATGGGGATGAGAAGAGGGGGGTTGCCCTTAAAGCGTTGCTGGAGAATGAAGACAGTAAGCCCTTAAGTTCGTTGGGTTATTGATTTGAAGTTTCACTCGTAGACGGATGGGAAAAATCCTGATAACTTGTGTTTAGGGTTTAGGGAGCCGCCACCCGAAAAAGAAGGGATGTATTTTGAACCAATTTTATAAGAATTTGGCGCTTTGGCTGATTATTGGGTTGATAATGGTTGGTTTGTTTCAAGCCTTCAATAGCCCGCGCTCGACCGAACGAACGGTTGTCTACAGCGATTTCCTGCAAGCGGTTGCAGATGGACAGGTGAGCGAAGTGATTGTTCAGGGAGACAACATCCGGGGTCGCTATCTTAGTGGCAGGTCCTTTCATACCCACGCTCCCAAAGACCCTAAATTGATCGATACTCTCAGAGCCAAGGGTGTTCGCATCACGGCGCAGCCCGTAGAGCAAAACTCCTGGTACATGAACATGTTGTTGAGTTGGCTGCCGATGCTGGTGATGTTGGGCGTCTGGATTTTCTTCATGCGCCAGATGCAAATGGGCGGCTCCAAAGCGCTGTCGTTCGGGAAAAGTAAAGCGCGAATGATGCCCGAATCCGCGAAGAAAAAGATTACGTTCGCGGATGTGGCCGGCATCGAAGAAGCCAAGGAAGAGCTCGAAGAACTCGTTGACTTTCTCCGCGATCCGCAAAAGTTCACACGCCTGGGCGCACGTATTCCGAAGGGCGTTCTCATGGTTGGTCCTCCGGGCACGGGCAAAACCCTTCTGGCGCGGGCCATCGCGGGCGAGGCGGATGTACCGTTTTTCTCGATAAGCGGTTCGAGTTTTGTGGAGATGTTTGTCGGGGTCGGGGCGTCGCGGGTTCGGGATTTGTTTGAGCAGGGCAAAGCAAATGCGCCTTGCATCATTTTCATCGATGAGATTGATGCCGTCGGGCGACACAGGGGCGCCGGCTTGGGGGGCGGTCACGATGAGCGTGAGCAAACGCTCAATCAACTTCTCGTCGAGATGGATGGTTTCGAATCGAATGATGGGGTCATCCTGATGGCGGCGACGAACCGGCCGGACGTGCTGGATCCGGCGCTGCTTCGGCCAGGCCGATTTGACCGCCAGATTGTCGTTTCCTTACCCGACATCAAAGGGCGTCTGGCCATTTTGAAGGTGCATGCCGTAAAGGTGCCGCTTGATGAATCCGTCGACTTGAATCTCATCGCGCGTGGAACACCGCGGTTTGCGGGCGCTGACCTGGCGAATCTTTTGAACGAATCCGCACTCCTTGCGGCGCGCCGGGGCAAACAGTCCGTTGAAAATGAAGACTTGATGGAAGCGAAGGATAAAGTCTTGATGGGCAAGGAGCGGCGCAGCATGGCGCTCAGCGAAAAGGAGAAGAAGAATACGGCTTACCACGAAGCGGGGCACGCCCTTGTGGCCTTGTTGATACCCGGTACGGATCCTGTTGAGAAAGTGACGATCATCCCAAGAGGTTTTTCCTTGGGAAGCACGTGGTCTTCGCCTCTTGAGGATCGCTACAGCAACGATAAGACATTCTTGACGAACCAGCTCGCTTGCCTGATGGGTGGACGTGCGGCGGAGATGTTAGTCTTTGAAGAATTGACGACAGGTGCAAAAGCCGATATCCAGACGGCGACTGACTTGGCGAGAAGCATGGTTTGTGAATGGGGCATGAGCGAGAAGCTCGGTCCTTTGGCGTACGGGAAAAAACATGAGCAAATCTTTTTGGGCCGTGAAATTTCTCAGCACAGAGACTATAGCGACCAGGTGGCCCTGGAAATCGATAATGAAGTGAAGAATATGGTTTCGTCGAGTTATGAGAGAGCGTACAAGTTGCTTGAGGAAAATCGGGACAAGCTCGACTTGCTCGCCAATGCGCTGCTTGAATATGAAACCATCGATCTCAAAGACATCGAGTCTTTGATGGAAACCGGGGAGATTTCCAGGAGTCGTAAGAGGAAAGACGAGGTTGGCGAAGGAAACACCCCTGTCTCTCCGGAACCGGAGGGAAAACCTCGTGACGACCCTCAAACGTCGCCGACTGATCTGGCGCCCGGCCAAGCCTAGTTTCTCCTTATAGTTCGATTTATCATAGAGCATAGGAGTGCCTCTGAATTTTGGCGCTTTGTGCGTAAACGCCCAGATGAACCGGGGTTGTATTTGTTGCGTCGAGGGAGAAAATGGCGAAGCTCTGTGTGAACGTGGACCACGTTGCCACCATCCGTGAAGCGCGGAAGACGAATGAACCCGATCCGGTGGCGGCTGCGCTGATTGCCGAGCGTGCGGGCGCGATCGGCATCACTATTCACCTGCGTGAAGATAGAAGACATATCCAGGACCGGGATTTGAAGTTGATGCGCCAAGTGGTACGAGGCAAGCTCAACCTGGAGATGGCGCCTGTATCCGAGATGAAGGACATCGCCCTTGATGTGAAACCGGAGCAAGTCACCTTGGTTCCGGAGCGACGTGAAGAGATAACGACCGAGGGCGGCTTGGACGTGGCGGGCAACATCGAACATATAGCCGGCTTGATGAAGCCGCTGCGAGAAGCCGGGCTTCTCCTGAGTCTTTTCATCGACCCGCATCCTGAGCAGATCGAAGCCGCCAAGGAGTTAGGCGCAGATTTCGTGGAATTGAACACGGCGGCATACTCTGAAGCCAAAGGTCATGTTTCCCAAGAAGAAGAGTTGGCCTCACTCCGGGATGCTTCCTTACAGGCCCACGAACTCGGCATCGGCGTTCACGCCGGCCATGGCCTCACTTATCTTAACGTGGAAGCCGTGGCCTCTCTGCCCCACCTGCAGGAACTGAACATCGGCCACAGCATCGTCTCGCATTCTGTTTTTGTCGGTTTTGAAAGGGCCGTGCGCGAGATGTCGGACATCATCGAACGAGTAGGCGCTGCCTAAACATGCCGATTCCCGTTGTTACTGCCCAAGAAATGTCGAACATCGACAATCGGGCGATTCAAGAATATGGCATTCCCTCCACATGCTTGATGGAAACGGCAGGTGCAAAATCCGCTCAAAATATATGGGGGAAATACGGCGGAAAGGATTGCCGTGTTCTGGTTGTTTGCGGAAAAGGGAACAACGGTGGGGATGGCTTCGTCATTGCCAGGCACTTGCACAATGCCGGGGCCAATGTTGATGTCGCGATTTTATTTCCACTGAATGAAGCCAAAGGCGACCCGGCCGTTTTTTTGAAGTCTCTTGAAAAGATGAAAGTTTCCATCTTCGAAGTGGGGGAGGAGAATACCTCACGTTTAGAAGCGTCGGTGGAAAATGCGGACCTGATAGTAGATGCCATTCTGGGAACCGGGTTTCAGCCGCCTGCGCGTGGTCTTCCGGAGAAAGTCATCCACATCCTTTCCGCTCATGAGACCCCGATAGTCGCTATCGATATGCCATCCGGGCTCGACGCCACGACAGGCAGGGCTGAACTCCCGTGTATCCATGCGGAAATGACCTTGGCGTTGGGCGGTCTTAAGCGGGGACATCTTCTCATGCCGGCCGCCGAGCATGTGGGCGAGGTGATGTCTCTTGATATCGGAATTCCGCACGAGTGTCTGAAAGAAGAAAACATTTTGCTCCACGTCACGGAACCTTCCGACGTAGCTTCAAATCTGCCTGAAAGACGCCCCGATGCGCATAAAGGGGATGCCGGCCATCTTTTATTGATAGCCGGCGCGCCCGGCATGTCGGGAGCCGCATTGATGACGGCCATGTCGGCCCTTCGTACGGGCGCAGGCCGGGTGACGCTTGCGGTGCCTGAAAGTATTTCTCCTTTGGTGGAGAGCAAATACCCTGAAGTCATGACGTTGTCTTTGCCGGCCACGGAGTCTGGATCTGTTGACGCTTCGGCATTCGATTTTCTCGTTGAGCGTTCTGAAGACATGAGTGCCTTGGTTGTCGGACCCGGGCTGTTGACGAACCCGAGAACCGTT
Organism: Nitrospinota bacterium; assembly: GCA_009839615.1. Taxonomy (GTDB): domain Bacteria; phylum UBA8248; class UBA8248; order UBA8248; family UBA8248; genus Bin107. The sequence continues at coordinate 6,098 of VXPH01000032.1, read as the reverse complement.
GAGCTTGTCTATCTGCTCATCCAGCACATTGGCGCACCCGTCGTCCTCGATGCCGATGGTCTCAATGCGCTTGCCCAGGATTTGACTATTCTGGACGGCAGGCTCGCTCAACTGATCCTGACGCCACACCCTGGAGAAATGGCGAGGCTCCTTGGGATATCAACGAGAGAAGTGCAAGAAGACCGCATTACGCACGCAAGCTCATTTGCCTCGCATCATCATCTTGACATCGCCTTAAAGGGCTGGGGAACGATTGTCGCCACCTCGGATGGGGAGATTTGGTACAACCCCACCGGAAATTCGAATATGGCCACCGCGGGCAGTGGAGACGTGTTGGCGGGCGTTATCGGCGCCTTGCTCGCCCAGGGGCTTTCCCGAAAGTGGTCTTTGATATGCGGGGTTTTTTTACATGGCTTGTCTGGGGAGTTGGCGTCCCTGGAATTGGGAGGGCTCGGAATCACTGCAACCGATATTTTGCAAGCTCTTCCCAGGGCGAGAAGGAAGGTGTTCATGGAAGCAGGAGGCTCCAAAACTGCTTGAATTTCCCTTTGAGATGCGAAGTGATTCAGTAGAGCAAACAGCCGAACTGGGCGCTCGCCTGGCGAAAGTATCGAGACCCGGCGAGGTCGTTTTGCTCGACGGGGACCTGGGCGCAGGAAAAACCGTATTCGCAAAAGGTTTTATCGAATCGATGCCCGGGGGAGAAGGGCAAATTATCAGAAGCCCCACATTTATCTATATTCACCATTATCCAACCATTCCGCCCGCTCATCACATCGACTTGTATCGGCTTCCAAAGGACCTAGACCTGATGGAAACGGGTTTGTGGGATCATATAGGCGAGAGCGATATTGTGTTGATCGAGTGGCCCAACCATGTGGAGAAATGGCGTTTCTCTGTATCGACGCACGTCAAGTTTGAAATTGTGGGAGATGAAAGTCGACACCTATACTTTTACCGGCCATGAAATATTTCTTCTTTACAAAGAAAGGAAAGGGTGGCACTCTTACATGGCATTGTTTTTGCTTATCTTCTTTGATGTAGCAGACGCAAACAGTACGAGAAAATAAATTTCACGGTTCTGGAGGGATGAGTTTTTTGTCGTAGATATGACATGTGCTGTCGTTGAATACCGCCTGTGTTTCAGAAGGTTTGCGATGCTTTTCCGTAGGATGCTGAGAACGGTATTGCTGGGCTTTCTGCTCGTGATGGGCGGGACGATTGCCTATTTCCTCTTGGGTTCTTCGAATCATCAACTCAATATAGGAGAAATTTCGCTCACAGACTCGGATGCGGACTTCAACATAGATAAAGTGCATGTTGTCCAAAACACAAAAGGTGTCAGGGAATGGGAGTTGTGGGCTGATTCGGCCAAGGTGTACCGCCAAAAAGGCTTGACCATTCTCAAGAACCTGAAGCTTCGGTTTTATCCGAAAGAAGGTGAGCCCGCGCATGTGACTGCTCAAGAGGGAACCATGCAGAATGAAAGCCGGAATATCAGGATCAGCGGCAATGTTACCATCCTGGCTTCTAATGGCGTTTCGATGAAAACAGATTCTTTGTATTTTCGATCAAAAGAGAAACGCATTGATTCGGATTCGCGTGTTTTGATGGAAGGGGCTCGTTTTCGTCTGGTCGGTACCGGTCTACAGGGGCGAACCGATATTGGGAAATACAAACTGAAGGAGAAAGTGAGCGCTACGATATACGGTGCGAGCGGTTACTCCCTTAAGGAGGAAAGAGGAAATAAGCTGATTCGCGCCAACTAAAGGGGCATACGGCCAATCCCTGATGGAGGGCTGTTTTGAAAAACTACCGCCTGAAACGTCTTACCCTCATTGGCTTGGGGATATGCTTAGGTATTTTGCTGGGGAGTGGTACTTACTTATCCGCCCAGGAAAAAAACAAGAAAAGCAACTTAAACCGCAAGGCACAGATCCACATTGTCTCCGATAAAATGGAAGTAAACAGTCGGAAGAACCTCATCGTGTTCATCGGAAACGTGGAAGCGAACCAGGGGAAGATAAAACTAAAGGCGAATCGTCTAGAAATATATACGCAGGAAACCAAACGATTCGGTTCGAAGCGAAAGTCAACTCCCAAGGACAGGGCAGGGGAAATCGATAGAATCGTGGCCCTTGGAAACGTAGAGATGGATCAGGAAAAACGAAGGTTCGCCACTGCCGCCCGGCTCGAATATCGGGAATCCACCGGCATCGCTGTCTTGACCGGGAACCCTCGCGTATGGGAAGGCAAGAATCGGCTGGTCGGCGCCAAAATCGAGTTGAATTTGAAAGAAGATAAAACGATAGTTCATGGCTCGCCTCGCCGGAGAGTCAGTGTTACCCTTTTCCCTTCCAGCGAGACACCCCGCCGTAAAAAATCAAACTAGATTCCATGTCCACGCGAACCGATTGTACGGCTGTACAACGTGAAGGTGCCGTTTCTGTTCACGCCACCAAGTTAACGAAAAGCTACTCAGGCCGAACGGTTGTCTCCGGCGTGGAGTTGGAAGTGCATCCCGGTGAAGTCGTGGGTTTGCTTGGGCCAAACGGGGCCGGCAAGACGACGATATTTTATATGATTGTCGGATTGATAGCCCCCGATGCAGGAAAAATTTTTTTGAATGGCAGGGAAATCACCAACCAGCCGATGTATATGCGCGCCAAGCAGGGAATCGGCTATTTACCCCAGGAGGCATCCGTATTTCGTCGTCTTTCCGTGAAGCAAAACATCATGGCCGTGCTTGAATTGGTCTTGCGTGACCCAGGGCAACGCGAGAGGCGGTTAAATGAGATTTTGGATGATTTGGATTTGCAGCATATTCAAGCCGTGAAGGGATATGCCCTCTCCGGTGGCGAAAGACGGCGTGTGGAAATTGCCCGGGCATTGGCCACAAACCCCACTTTTATGCTCCTCGATGAGCCTTTCGCCGGTATTGATCCAATCGTGGTTCACGACATTCAGGAAATCGTGGTGGGTTTGAAGGCTCGTGGAATTGGAGTCATCATCACGGACCATAACGTGCGCGAAGCTCTTCAGACATCCGACAGGGCTTATATTATCAATGAGGGGCGGATATTGGAGTCCGGCGCCCCGGAGGAAATCGCTGCGAGTGAGAAGGCCCGGGATGTTTATCTGGGCGAAAAATTTCGTCTTTGAGGTGAAGGAAATCCACGTGGTTTTGCAGCATAAGATGTCATTGAGGGCGGAGCAGCGTCTCGTCATGACCGCCATGTTGCGGCAGGCGATTGGCCTCCTGCCTCTGAACCGCACGGAAATGCAGCAAGCCGTTCAACAGGAAATGTTGAATAATCCCTTGTTGGAAGAAACGCATGATGAAGAAAAAGAAATCATTGATGGTGAGATGCCGGAATTGAGAGTTGATGTTCCCGAGAATCAAAATGATGAAAGAGGTGAGGTGGAGATCGATTGGGAAAACATCGCGCAGGACAATTTTGATGATTTCCTGCCTCGAACCCCCGTTGATGATTTCCCCTCCTATGAGCAGAGTCTGGCGCGGCCCGATACGTTGTATGAACACCTGGAGCGGCAATTGGGTCTTTCGGTAGTTCCTGAGCCGATAGCAAGGGTTGCCGAGCAAATTATCGGGAACGTAAATGAGGAAGGTTATCTTGAGGCTGACGCGGAAGAGTTAGCGGCCAATGTGGGTCTTGGGTCTCTCGAGGCTGACAGGGCATTGGGGTTGGTGCAGGGATTCAGTCCGCCCGGAATTGCTGCGAAAACACTTCAAGAATGCCTCTTCATACAATTGAAAAATATTGAATTATCTGCAAGAAATAACAGTTTTTCCGTAGATTTGGCGAGAGTCCTGCTGCAAGGAGACCTTGAGAAGATAGGTGAGCCTCAATACGCGAAACTCGCCAAGGCCAACGGTGTCGATGTGGACGACATCGTCCAGGCCATCCACATTATTCGGAGTCTCGACCCTTACCCGGGGCTACGTTTTTCTGAACAACGAGTGGAGACAGTGATCCCGGATGTGAGTGTCACCAAAAGAGGAGATGCGTATGAGGTGACTCTCAATGACGATGGCTTGCCACTCCTGCGTGTGAACCCTCAGTATGCCGCCATGGCCGTCGACAAGACGGGAACCTCACCCGATACGCGGAAGTATCTGGAGGAAAAATTAAGGGCAGCTGCCTGGTTCGTCAAAAGTATAGAGCAAAGAAGACAGACGATTCTGAAAGTTTGCCGAAGTATTGTGCGCTTCCAAAAAGATTTCCTGGATCATGGCGTGGGTCACCTGAAGCCCCTGATCCTGAGGGACGTGGCGCAAGATATCGAGATGCACGAATCGACCGTGAGTCGTGTTACGACGGGCAAGTATATGGATACCCCACAGGGTGTTTTGAGTTTTAAGTATTTTTTCCACAGCGGCCTGGAATCGAATGCGGGGGAGAACACCTCTTCGTTGGCCGTAAAGGAAATCATCAGGAAAATGGTGGCGCAGGAAAACCCTGAGAAGCCGCTCACCGATCAAAAAATTGCGGATAGACTCAAACAGGACAACGTGGCGATAGCGAGGCGAACGGTGACGAAATACCGCAAGGAACTCCGCATCTCTCCCACCAGCAAAAGACGCAAGATGCGCCAATAACGTCGAGGTGCGGTTCGTTCCTGGGCTCATCATTCTTACCTGCGCACTCCATGTTTCGCAGGAGTAACTCACAAATATCCCTTTCGTGGGTTTGTCTGAAAAAAAGAGAAATATTTGTTATTATCCGCATAGGCGGACGTTGCATTTTCCGGTACGCGGCATGGTGGCTCAATAGTTTCGTATCGGATGTCCATTTGGATATCCCAGAACGGAGCGTCGAGTCTCCCGGGTGTATTGAGCATCGAGGAACGTGATGAGCAAGCTCTCCGTATCTCAATTGTATGAAGATCTGCGGGAGGAGTTGAAGCTGTCCGTACTTTCGGGCGAGTCCGGCATGAGCCGTCAGATCAATCATACGCACTTTCAAAAAAACGGTTTGCCGCTCGCCGGTTTTCTGAAAGCCGTACATCCCGATAGGGTTCAGGTATGGGGCAGCACGGAGGTTCGTTTCCTCGAGGACCTCGATGAGGAGAAGCGCATCGAGGCCGTGCGCAAATATTTTCGCATGCCCTTGTGCGCGGTGTTGGTCACAGGCGGGAAAGATATCTTCCCGGGCATCCGCGAAGCGTCTAACGATTCCAACGTGCCGATTATCGTCTCAGGATTGCCCGGCAAGGAATTGATGCCGCGATTGTCGGGATATCTCGAGGAGCACCTCTCCGTGCATGCGCGGCTGCACGGCGTCCTCGTAGACTTGTACGGTGTGGGGGTGCTCATTCAAGGCAAGAGCGGCATCGGGAAAAGCGAATGCGCTCTCCATTTGGTCACGCGGGGGCACCGGCTCGTTGCCGATGACGTGGTGGACATCCAGTTGCGCGGGAATGAGTTGGTCGGAAAAAGCACCGAATTGCTCAAGCACCATATCGAGGTCAGGGGACTGGGGGTACTGAACCTCAAGGACCTCTTCGGCGTCGTGGCGATTCGATACGAAAAAAATGTCGAGATGATCGTCGAGTTGATTCCCTTGACCCCGGATTTGGCTTTCGAGCGTCTGGGAATCGACATCGAAACCCAAGATATCCTGGGCAAGTGCCTGCCGCACGTGAAAATTCCCGTCGCTCCCGGGAGAAATATCCCCACGCTCATTGAGGTGGCGGCCAGGAACCTACTGCTGCAAAGAATGGGTTATTTCTCCGCCGAGGAGTTCAGTCGGACACTTTCCGCTCAAATTGCTCTCGGGGCGACGAGTTAGCCGGGAAGAGGAAAAGAAGAGGTTTCGCTGCATGATTGGTTTAGTGATCGTCGGCCATGGAGACTATCCTGATGCGCTGCTGCATGCGGCTGAGTCCGTTCTGGCCGGGACTACGCAAATGAAGGCGCTCTCTCTGCAGCCCGACGCCGACCCCGCAGGATTTACCGAAAAAATTGAAAAAACGGTGATGGAAGTGGATGCGGGTGAGGGTGTGATTATTATGACGGATATGATGGGAGGCGCTCCTACGAATGCCGCGCTCGCGATGTTGAACCATCCCGGGGT
>VXPH01000215.1:27256-31692 GCA_009839615.1 Nitrospinota bacterium | reverse complement strand
CTTCAGCCCGCCGTCAGCGAAAGTATGAGAACGAGCAATGCCAAGCGTTTCATGCGAACCTTAATAAAATATGCGCCAAGTGGTGTCAAGAAGAAATGAGCCGGGAGATGTCAAGCCATTGCGCCGCGCCCGCCTTGCCGGATGAGGCGGACCCCCGGCGATGGACCCCTCGTACCTTTGAGTTTTTGCGGGCGGGCGTCAAAAGTGTTACTAATGGGTTCAACCGGACATTTCGGTCGCCGCTCGATGAGGGCGTCTTTCTTTTGATCACGGGGCAGGGTTCGAATCCATGAACGAGGCGGGAAACTTTCATTTCGGCTATCTGCTGCCCACGCGCGGCGTCGTCGTGGCGGCGGCGGGCGAGGCGCCGGACATCGACCCCATTTTTTCTCTTGCGAAAAAGGCCGAGAACCTGGGCCTGGACTCCGTCTGGCTCGGAGACAGCGTGCTGGCGAAACCGCGCATGGAGAGCTTCACCACCTGGGCGGCGGTGCTCGCCTCCACAGAGCGCGTACAGGTGGGCACGGCGGTCATGCTCGCGGCGCTCCGGCATCCGGTCATGCTCGCCCAGTCGATGAGCACGCTCGACTGCATGTTCCCCGGGCGCGTCCTGCCCGGCCTGGGTGTGGGTCGCACGGACTTGAAATTCGAGTTCGAGACCATCGGCGTTCCCATCAACGAGCGCGCGCGCCGCTTCTCCGAGACCGTGGAGATACTCAAGCTCCTCATGCGCGAACCGAAAGCAAATTATTCGGGCAAACATTTCGCCTTCGAGGGCGTGGCGCTCGAGCCGAGGCCCAAAACCCCCGGCGGCCCCCCGGTATGGCTCTCGAGCAATCTGGTGGATTCGGGCCTGAGGCGCGTGGCGCGCTTCGCCGACGGCTGGATAACGAACTCGATCACGGCGGACCTCTACCGACAGTGCTGGGAGAAGATACTCTCGTATTCCGACGAGTTTGGCCGAAAAGATGAAATACAGGAAATTCCCCAGTGCCTCTACGTCACGATGAACATCAACCCCGACGGCGCGAAGGCGGAGGCCCAATGCGGCGAGTTTCTCTCCAAGTACTACCACAAGACCTTCGATGAGGTGCGCGAGCAGCTCCTCGTCCTCGCCGGAGACGGCGACCGCGTGGAGGAGCAGTTAAGGGAATACGCGGCGGAGGGGGCGCGCGTCTTCGTCGTCCGCTTTGCGGGGGGCAGCCAGGAAGAGCAACTCGAGAATTTCGTCTCCGAACTCCTGCCGAGGTTCGAGTAGATGGTCCTTGAGAACGGAACGGGCGCTTCCAAAGAGGAAATCAGCAAGAGGATATCGGATGCGCGCGGCCTCATGCGTGCGGCGGAACTCGACGTTCTCATCGTCATCGGGCGCTCTTTTTATGACCGCATGGGGAGCCTGACCTACCTCACCAATCATTTCCCGCCGTTTCCGCCGGGCGCGTTCAGCGAGGCCGTCCGGGGGATGGGCCACGGCGTGCTCGTCCTGCCGATGGAGGAAGAGCCGCTGCTCTTTGTGGATCATAGAAACTACCGCGCAGAGATGGTGCACGTCGAAAAAGTCCAGGTGGAGGCGAACATTTCCGCCGGCCTGGTGAATCAACTGGGGCGCCTGGGAGCCGGGAGCGCGCGGGTGGGAATCGCCGGTGAGGACATCATGCCGGCCACGATGTACATCGACCTGACCACAGCACTCCCCGAGGCCCAATTCTCGAACGCGAACGCCCTGGTGGAGCAGCTCCGCGCGAGGAAGAGCGAGACCGAGGTCGCATATCTCAAGCGCGCGGCGGAGATCGTCGAGGCGGGCTACGCCGCGATTTTCGATGCGATACGCCCCGGCGTGAGCGAGAGCGACCTGTGCGCCGAGGGCCATGCGGCGGGAATGCGCGCGGGGGCTGATTTCGTGCGCTACGTCCGCGTCCACAGCGGTCCGTGGGCGAGCTGGGGTTCGCGCTGGCCGCAGGCGACGCAGAGAAAGATCGAGGCGGGCGACCTGATCCGCTTCGACTACGTGGGCGCGGTGGAGGGCTACGGGTTCGACGTCAACCGCACCGCCGTGGTTCCCGGCAGGAAACTCGACAAGAGCGTGGAGGAGATGCTGGAGCTGACCGTCGCGACTTCTGAGGCGTCGATGGGCGCGGTTCGCGCGGGCGCCAAGGCTTCGGACGTTCATGCGGCGGCGAGCCGTTTCCTGGACGAAAACGCGAACGGGGCGGGGCAGCACCTCTTCCCGATGGCGGGGCACGGCATCGGTCTCGAAACCGTGGAAGCGCCCATCATCCGGCCCGACAACGAGATGATCCTCGAGCGCAACATGGTGCTCTGCGTGGAGCCCCAGTTCGTGCTGCCAGAAGTCGGGGGCACGAACATCGAGCAGATGGTGCTCGTGACCGACGATGGATGCGAACTACTCACGACGACCACCACGCGCCCGTGGGCGGAGTGAGCCAGGCGCTCTAGGGCCGGCGGGTAAAGTCGCCTGATGAGTGAAAATCGATAATCATGCGTTCGTAATGCGCTGGTAATTTTCTTGTGAGACGCTTCCAGATGCGTATGACGCTTGTTCGCGAAAAACGCTTCATCAAGAGGACGGAATTTCCATGAAGCGCTTCCTGAGCCCGGTCGCCTTGCTGGCTATCGTCTGGTCGACCATCCAGCTTTACTGGGCCTTCTTCGGGATGTTGCACGTCTTCACTTCCAGGCCGCTCCACCTGAGCTTCGCGCTGGGCATCGTCTTCCTCACGAAACCGTTCCGCAAGGATGGCCGCATCACCGTGGTCGATTACGTCCTCACCGTCATCGCCATGGCCATCGCGCTGCTCTACCTGTGGGAGTGGAACTTCCTGAACGAGCGCATTCGCGACGTGGACGAGGTGCCCACGCGCTATATCTACTTTGGCTTGGCCTATATCCTCCTGACCGTCGAGGCGTCGCGCCGTTATCTCGGCTGGGGCGTCACCTCGGTGGCCGTCGTGGCGCTGGTCTATAACTTTCTGGGCCACCTGATTCCGGGCGCCCTGGGGCACCGCTTCATCCTGTTGACCGAGTTCATCGAGTTCCAGATCCTGGGGGTCGAGGGCCTGCTGGGCGTTCCGCTGGGCGTGAGCGCGGAGGTGGTGTTCTATTTCGTGCTCTTCTCGGCGGCGCTCGAGGTCTCGGGTGGCGGGCGCATGTTCATCGATCTGGCCATCCGGCTCACTGGTTCGTTCCGCGGCGGTCCGGCCAAGGCGGCGATTGTGAGCAGCAGCCTCATGGGAACCATCAGCGGGAGCGCGACGGCGAACGTCGTGGGAACCGGCATCTTCACCATCCCGCTGATGAAGCGCCTGGGCTTCGCCCCCCATTACGCGGGTGCGGTGGAAGCGGTGGCTTCCACGGGCGGACAGCTCATGCCGCCCATCATGGGCGCGGGGGCCTTCATCCTGGCCGACATGACGGGAACCCCGTACTTAAGGGTGGCGGGCGCGGCGGCCATTCCGGCCATCATCTACTACGTCTCGCTCTTCTTCATGGTCGATCTGGAGGCGAAAAAGCTGAACCTGAAGGGCCTGAGCAAAGACGAGATGCCCGAACTCAGGAGCATTCTTCTGGAGCGCGGCCTCCTGCTCTTCCCGATCATCCTGCTCCTGGGCTACATGGTCGCTGGTTTCACGCTCATGTGGTCGGCGACTTCCGCAGCCCTTGGCGTGGTGGTGCTCAGTTGGGTACGCAGGGGGACCCGCATGGGGCTCGAGAAAATCATCGAAGCGCTCGAGAAGGCCGGCCGCATGACGGTCCCCGTCGCGGTTCCCTGCGCCATCGCGGGCGTCGTGGTCGGCGTGGTGGACGATACGGGCATCGGCCTCAAGTTCTCGGGCCTCATCGTCAACATCTCGGGCGGCATGGTGCTGCCCGCGCTGGCTCTGACGCTCATCGGCTGCGTCATCATGGGTATGGGGATGCCCACCGCCGCCGCCTACATCATGGCGGGAACCCTCCTGGGGCCGGCGCTCTTCAAGCTGGGTCTCCCTGTTCTGGCGGCGCACATGTTCATCTATTATTTCGCGATTCTCTCCATGCTCACGCCGCCGGTGGCGCTCTCGGCCTACGTCGCCTCGGGCGTGGCGGATTCGGACCTGACCGCCACGGGCTGGAAGGCGTTTCAGCTCTCTTTGGCGGGATTTCTCATTCCCTTCGTGTTCGTATATAATCCATCCATGCTTTTCATCGGCCCGCTCGGCGAGACGCTCTGGGTGTCGATCACCTGCATCATCGGTGTGGCGGCCCTGGCGGCGGCGATTACCGGGCACATATCACTCCCCCTGGCGGGCTGGGAGCGGGCGGTTTTCTTTATCTGTTGCCTGGGGCTGATCGTTCCCGAGAAGTCGACGGACGTCCTCGGCTCCGTGTTGCTGGTTGTTGTTTTCTGGCGCCATATGGTGCGCGCCCAAAAAAGCGCC
>VXPH01000215.1:0-27246 GCA_009839615.1 Nitrospinota bacterium | reverse complement strand
CCTCGCCGTGGAGTCGGCGGGGCCGGTTTCTTAGTGAAAAAGCATGATAGACGGAAGTATATTCGTGGCATTTCCAACAGAGGAGTTTTCGACATGAAGCGCACATCCTGGAAAATGGTTTTCGTTCTTGCGGTGGCCATCGGCGCATTCGTGGCCGTTCAGGCCGAGGCGGCCCGTCTCACGATGGGAAGCTGGAAAAAAGGCAGCGGCTGGCACGTGTACTCGGCCACCATGGCGAACATCGTGAACAACGCGAAAGTGGGCGTTCAGATTGACGCCCTCTCCAAAGGCGGCGGCGTGGGCAATCCCAAGCTCGTCGGCACCGGCAAGTTCAGCATGGGGCTCACCTTCAGCGTGGCGGCGGCCTGGGCCTATCAGGGCAAGGTGGCCTACAAGAAGCCCTACAAGAACCTGCGCGGGCTGGTAGGCGGCCTGGATCAGTACTTCCTGGGCATCGTCACCACGAACCCCAAGGTGAACGGCATTCTCGACTTGAAGAAAGTGCCCGTGAACTACGTGACAGTTCCGCGCGGCGGACTGGGCCAGTGGGCCACGCGCGCCATGCTCGGAGCGCACGGCATCACCTATGACGGCATCAAGAAGATGGGCGGTTCGGTAACGCACACCGGCTTCGGCGCCATCAAGAGCCGAATGAAGGACGGCCAGGCCGACATGCTGAGCCACACCGTGAACGCGGGCCACCCGGCGCTCACCTCGATAGCGGTCCAGAAGAAACTGAAGTTCTTAGGAATAGCCGATGAGTTCCGCAACAAGCTCCTGGGCATCGGCTTCCTGAAAGCCACCATGCCGGCCAAGACGTTCCCGGGGCAGGATAAGCCCAAGAACACGTTCGGCTTCACCACCGCGGTCCTTGCCTCCACGGCGCTCAGCAACAAGGATGCGTACAATATCGTCAAGGCTCTGCTCGACAACGTGAAGGACCTGCGGGCGGGGCACAAGGGCCTCAGGAACTTCGACCCGGCGAAGACGGGCTGCAAGGAAGCGCAGATGGGCATTCCGTTCCACGACGGCGCGGCCCGCTACTGCAAGGAGAAGGGCTGGAATTAGTTGATGGTTCAAGCGGCGGGAGTTGCTCCGCTGCCTGAAAAAGCAGGAACGAGAACCGCTATCGGTTCATGAATCGAGGTTCGACTCCCGCCGTCCGTCTCCAGATGGGCGGCGGGAGCCTTCTATTACAAAATCCGTTTGCTCCAACAGGGGGAATGCCATGCCGTACCGCTTCGTCGATCTCACGCTCACCGTCGACCCGGAGGACACCTACGTTCAGTTTCCGCGCGATGAGATTTACGACAAGCCGGCTCCGGGCACGACCATCACCCCCATCGCAACGCTGGACGTGGACCACATCTGCAACTTCGGCTTCACCACGACCACGCAGAGCTACACGCACTACGATGCGCCCTACCACTTCTTCCACGACGGGCTGAAGAACGACGAGTTGCCGCTCGATCACGTGTGCGGCGACGCCTGCGTGATCAAGGTGCCCGGCAAGGGCAATTCCGAATCCGTCACGGCCGAGGATTTAGAAGCCACGGGCGTTGAGGTGCGCCCCGGCGACATCGCCATCGTCAGTACGGAGTGGACCGACCGCATGTGGGGCTCGCGCGATTTCTGGGAGCACATGGTCTATCTCTCGACCGACGCGGCCGACTGGCTGATCGACAAGGGGATCAAGGCGCTCGTCCAGGATTTCATGACGTGCGACTCGCCGCTCTATCCCCCCGAGGAGCGCAAGTGGCCCGCCCCGAACTGGAGTCCCAACCACATCAAGTTCCTGGAGCGCGGGATCTGCTTGATCGAGTGGTGCACGAACATGGGCGCCATCCAGAAAGAGCGCGTCCTGCTCGTGACGGGCGCGGTGAAGCTCAAGGACACCGAGGGCGCGCCTGCGCGCGTCATCGCCATCGAGTTCTGGGACGAGGAGCCGCCCCGCGACGGCGCTCCCCCGCTGCCGCCCCTTGAGAATCCCTATACGGATCGCGGCTCCTGGGCCAGGTAAGGCGCGAAAATGGTAGACCAAAGCCTGCGCGGTTTCCTGGAGATGGTGGAGCGTAACCACCCCGAAGAGCTCGTGCGCATCAAGGAACCCGTCGGCAGGGGAGACATCACGCCCACGGTGTTCGAGTTCGAGCGCGCGGGCAGATACCCTGTCATCATCTTCGAACGCGTGGAGGGCTTTGAGGGTTCAGTCGTCACCAACATCGCGGGCAACCGGAAGCTCCTTGCGGCGTGTCTCGACGTGGAGCCGGGCGATCTGCCGACGGCGTACAAGGACCGATGCCAGAATTACCTGCCCGTGGAGGTGGTCGAGGACGCTCCCTGGCGCGAAGTCGTCATCGAAGAAGACGATGTGGACCTGAACAAGCTCCCCATTCCCTTCCACTTTCCCGTGGATGCGGCCCCCTACATCACGGCGGGCCAGATCGTGGCGCGAGACCCCGAGACGGGCGTGGACACGACGGGCTTTCACCGCTTGCAGCTCAAGGGAAAGAACAGGCTGGGCGTCTCCCTCCATTCGAGACGGCGCATGTACCACTTTCACAAGAAGGCCGAAGATGCGGGCGAGCCCCTGCCGGCGGCGGTCGTCATCGGCATCCACCCGGTGCACTACATGGGCTCGATGGCGTATCACTACCCGCCGGGGGTGCGGAAATACGAAATCATCGGCGCCCTGTTCGGCGAGCCGTACCGCGTCGCGAGATGCGGCACGGCGGACCTGGAAGCGCCCGAGGGGGCGGAGATCGTACTGGAAGGGGAGATTCTGAACGATGTCCGCGAGGAGGAGGGCCCCTTCAGCGAGTTCACCGGCTATGCGTCCTACCGCAGCACGCAGAACGTGTTCGTCGTGAAGCGCGTGCAGATGAGGCGCGACGCCATGCTCCACAGCGTGGCCTCGGGCATGTCGGCGGATCACATCCTCATCTCCTGCGTGAGCCGCGAGGCGGAGATTCTCAACACGCTCAGGCGCAACCTGCCGGGCGTCACCGCCGTACACGTGCCCTCGAACACGGCGGGCGCGCTGCTCGCCATCGTCCAGATGAACAAGACGGCCGAGGGCCAGCCGCAGCAGGCCATCATGGCGGCGCTGGGAACCGAGTTCTATTGCAAGTGCGTGGTTGTGGTGGATGAAGACGTGGACATCTTCAACCTCTCCGACGTCGCCTGGGCGGTCATCACGAGGACGCGCGCGGATAAGGACATCAACTTCATCCACGGGGCGATGGGCGCCATCCTGGACCCGACCTCGGACCCCGTGGATCACACCTTGACGAAAGTCGGCATCGACGCCACCAAGCCCGCTGGCCGTGACTTCGCGGAACGTCTCTACATCACCGACGAACAGCGAGAGCGCGTGCGCGGCATTCTCGATAGCGCGGGCATACGCCTCTAGGCCTAAAAATGGCGGATAGAAAAGTAAAGCTCGGCGTGCTTCTCCCCACGCGGGGTGTACTGCTGTGGAACGATGGCGTGCCGGAAGTCGGCCCCGTCATCGACCTGGCCGTGCACGCGGAAGAGCTTGGTTATGATTCGGTGTTCGTGGGCGATTCAGTGCTCGCCAAGCCGAGACTCGAGGCGTTAAGCGTGCTCTCCGCCGTGGCGGTGAGAACCGAGCGCGTGAAGCTCGGCACCGCCGTCTTTCTGCCGTGTCTGAGAGACCCCGTATTCCTCGCCTATCAGGTGGCGACGCTCGACGTCATCTCGGGCGGCCGCGTGATTCTCGGCGTCGGCATCGGCCCCCCAAAGCCCCAGGAATGCGTGCACGAGTTCGAGACCCTGGGCGTTCCCTTCAGAAAGCGCATGTTCTACATGCAGGAGCACATGACGCTCATGCGGAGGCTCTGGACGGAGGAGAACGTGACTTTCGAGGGCAGGTATTACCAGGTCGAGAACGTGACGCTCGCGCACAAACCCATCCAGAAGACCGTGCCCATGTGGGTCGCCTCAGCCACTGTGGACACCGCATGGCAGAGGGTCGCCAGGTTTGGAGACGGCTGGTTTCCCAACCGCGTGACGCCCGAGGAATTCCGCGACACATGGGGGAAGATTACACGCCTCGCGGAGAAGAACGGGCGCGACCCCGGCACACCCGCCTGGTACATGACCACCTGCATCGACGACGACAAGGAATCAGCCATGAAAAACGGCGAGGCGTTCCTGCTCGATTACTACTACACGCCGTTCTGGGGCGATTCCATCGAGAAGTGGGGCACCTACGGCCCTGCTGAGGACCTGATAGAGCGCATCAACGCCTTCATCGAGGCGGGGGCCGCGCACATCTCCCTGCGCTTCACCCACCGGGATCAGATGGGCCAGTTGGAGCGCTTTACGGAGGAAGTGCTGCCGCACCTGAATCTGGAGTAGGGGGTTTTTCGCCGGCTCTCGCGTCCATCCGGCAAGAAACGAGGGTGGAGACTACTGCAGGGGGCTGCCAATGAACCCCTGCCAAAACCCTGCCGTCCGTGAAATTAAAATGAATCTGTAGGGGCGGACCTGCGTGTTCGCCCGTTTCTCTGTCGCCCGCCTTTGTTTTTGCCGTCATTCCGGCGCATGCCGGAATCCAGGGACTTTGTTTTTGATTTTGTCTTTTCGTTTTGCATGGTCGTCCTGCGATTCGATATCCCCATCGGCTCTGGATTCCGGTATGCGCCGGAATGACGGCAATCTGCGGTTGCGGGGTAGTAGGGACAGGTCGCGACCTGTCCCTACCGCTAGAATTCAGCGTCCTCTGCGCCCGGAATCCTGAGGGATCGGAAGTGGCCCTCCAGTTCTCCGAGCGGGGCCGTGGCGTCGAGGCCCATCTTCGCCGTAACGCCATCCTCGGCGGAAGGGTCGAGACGGCTGCCCCACGCGCCGGGAACGACGAACAAATCCTTATCCGCCTGAAAGCGCGTGGCCAGCGCCCAGTCGACCTGGGCCGGATTGTGAATGTCGATGTCATGGTCCACGCAAATGGCGTGCTTGACGTCGTAATGCGCGGCGAGCGCCGCCATGAGCGCGCTTTTCGCTTCCCCCTCATTGGTCTTCCGTATCTGGACGGCGCAGTGAAAGCGGCCCGAGCCGGAGAGGGGAAGCACGACGTCCGTGACGGCCGGGACGGCTTTCTGGAGGTCTCTCAAGAGTCCCGCCTCCCTCGGCACCGCGCCCATCAGCAGATGGTCGTAGCCCGCCGCCACGATGGAATAGAAAACGGGCTCCTCGCGCATGGCGATGGATTTCACCCGGAACACCTCGCGCTCCGCCGCCGGGCTGTAATAGCGCGGAAACTCGCCGAAGGGCCCCTCGCGCCTGCGCTCGTCCGGCGGGATTTCCCCCTCGATCACGATTTCCGCCCCCGCCGGTACGGGAATCCCCGACCAGGGAGCGGGAGCGACGTCCACGGCGCGGCCCTTGAGTCCGCCCGCAGCTTCGAGTTCATCCTCTCCGGGCGCGAGCACGAGTTGGCTCGCCATCAGGAGCAGGGGGTCGAGACCCACGCAGACGGCCGCTTTGAGGGACTCACCGCGCTCCCCGGCGCGCCTGATCATCCCTTTCAGGTGGCGCGGTAGGACGAGTAGCCCGAACAGGTCGGGTTCCAAAGCGTGCATCCTGTGGATCGATATGTTGCCCGCGCCGGAACCGGGGTCCTGCGCGATGAAGACGCCGGCGGAAACGTAGGGGCCGCCATCGAGTTCATGATAGGTGGGCAGGGGGAGAATTTTCTGAACGTCGATATCTTTCGTGATGACGTTGCGTAAAAACGGCGCATCGGCGACTGCGTTCGGCTTTATCTTGATTTCCTGCCTGCGCTGCACCTCGCGGAGCAACTCCCCGGGCGCGACCCCCAAGGCGTCGGCGTACCAATCTCTCCTGCAGGCGACGTTGGCGGCGACGGGCATCGGCGCGCCGTCGGTACGCTCGAACAGGAGGGCGGTCTGGCCGTCCGCTTTTTGGGAAAGAGCGGCGAGTTCATGGCGGAGCGATACGCTGCGCGAAACACGCTTGAGCGATCCCCGCTCTTCGAGATGCGCGAGCCAGCTTTTCAGGTCGTGAGCGTTCATGCACGTATGATGGCAAATGGGGCGGGGGGCGTCAAAAGCGCAGGAGGCGCGTCGCATTTGCTACGTCATCAGCGTTTCTCTCAGCATGGCGAGGTAATCACCTGCGTAAGGGGGGAGGTAGACGTCGTTCCGCCGGAACAGGCCGATGCGCTTTTTCCCGAACAGGTGGGATATGTTAGCAGTTTCCCATCCGTTAGGAGTCTCGGGCCGGGGCCAGAGCGCGTTGACGATAGCGATGCCCGCCCCGTTCAACACGGCTTCGTTGATCAGGCTGTAGGATGACGTCTCGAAGACGACGTTGATGGACGAACCCTGCTTCTCGAAAGTGTGCTCGATGTGCTGGCGGTCCGCCGTGCCGCGTTCGAGCAGGATGAGCGGATGTGCGGCGATGCCCTCAAAAGTGATTTTTTCCTCCTTGAAGACGGCGTGCTCCTCGGGACAGAAGAGGAGATAGTCCGTCTCCGTCCACTCCTCGAAGGAAAAATTCCCCCGCGCCTCGGGCGCCGAGCCGAAGGCGAAATCGACCGCGCCTTCGGAGACGTGTTCGAGGAGGTTCGTCCAGTTTCGCTCCAGCACGGATATCTGGACGTTCGGGTAGCGTTCACGAAACTTGAGGAAGGCGGCCCTGTGGCCCTTCAGGATCAGCATGGGGGCGGCCTCGGCCACGACGAGCCGCCCGTGCGTCTCTCCGCGCAGGTGCCGCTCGACCGTTTCGAGGGACTCGAAAAAAGGTTTGATGGCGTCGAAGAGGTACTCACCGCTCGGCGTCAATTGAAACTTGCGGCCGACGACCTGGTAGAGCTTCACCTTGAGGTCCGCTTCGAGCGCCTTCACCCGGATGCTGAGGGCGGGCTGCTGGATGGAGAAGGGCAATTGCCTCGCCGCGCGGGTGAAGCCGCCGTGTTTCGCCACGTAGTAGAAGTATTCGAGTTGCCTCAGATTCAACATGATGACCTCGCAAAACCGCCTGGTGCGGTGCCCATTATCTCATTGTGAATTTTGATGGTACGGCGCTATGTTCAGCAGGCTCGTTTTGTCAGATTTCTTCCGAAATTCGGAGAAAAGAGGAAAAACAGTCTTCCATAGCGCGATAAGATTATATGGAATATTCATTAAATAATTCAATAGGTTTGATTCTTCTTTTCCCCGTTGCGATTCCGGTGTCTTGCGTTTAATCTACGAACAGGGACACCTATTTTCAGCTGCGGATATAAGAGCTTCAGCCCGTTGTGGGCAAGGGGCGAATCCCGCCTCGCCGTAATGGAGAAAGACGTGACGCAAGAATATCTATCGCTCAGGGAGCAAACCCAGTCGCGGGATCGCAGCTTGAGAGACAAGGTGATGACGCTGGAGGAGGCCTGTGATCTCGTAGCCGATGGCGAACACGTGAGCCTGGGCGGCTCCACGGCCTCGAGAACTCCCTTCGCCATGGTTTGGGCGCTGATACGCGCAAGGAAGAAGAACCTTTCCTTCTCGCGGAGCATCGTCTCCACCGAGGGCGACCTCATCTTCGCCTCAGGAATCGGGAATCACATTCTCACCAGCTGGTTCAGCCAGGGAATCGTCTGGGGCGTCTCGCGCGTGATGCGCCATTTCACCGAGAACAAGCTGGCCCGTTTCGAGGAGTGGAGCCACATGTCCATCGGCCTGCGTTTCCGGGCGGGCGCGATGGGCGTTCCGTTCATGCCGATGCGCTCGATGATGGGTTCGGACGTGGCGGGGCAGCTCGATAATCTGGAAGAGATGACTTGCCCCTTCACGGGCGAGAAGATTCTCCTCGTCCCGGCCCTGAACCCCGACGTCGCACTGATTCACGTGCAAAGGTGCGACCCATACGGCAACGCGCAGTTGGATGGCCTGACGTTCATGGATATCGACATGGCGATGGCGGCGAACCGCGTCATCCTCACCACCGAGCGCATCATCTCGAACGATCAGATTCGCAGAAGGCCCGATCAGACGAGAATCCCCTTCTTCACCGTCGACGCGGTGGTGGAGGCGCCCTACGGCTGCGCGCCGCATGAATGCTTCGGCGTGTATGAGCCTCTGTTCTCGCACATGGACTATTACGCCGAACTCACGAGAAAAGAGCCGATGGAGGGCGTGAAGACGTATCTGGATGAATACTACTATGCGCCGAAGAGCTGGACGGAGTATCTGAATCTCATCGGCCTGGAGAAGCTCTTGGATGCGGCCCGCAGGGGGAGGAGCATTTATGACGATTGAGACGAAAGACTTCACGGCGTCCGAGCTTTTGTGCGTCATGAGCGCCCGCGCGCTCGAGGACGGCCAGGTGGTTTTCGCCGGCGTGGGGATTCCGCTTCTGGCCGCCACGCTGGCCCAGCGCCTGCATGCCCCTGGGGTGACGATTCTCTTCGAGGGCGGCACCATCGGCCCGCACGTCGTGCCCGGCCAGCTTCCGCCCACCACGAACGAGCAGCGTTGCACGCGCAAGGCGAACATGCTGGTGAGCATCACCGAGGTACTGCTCCTGCTGCAGCGCGGCTACGTGGACGTGGGCTTCATGGGGGGCGCCCAGATCGATCAGTACGGCAACCTGAACAGCTCCTTCATCGGGAGCGCGGATGACCCTTCCGTGCGGCTGCCCGGTACGGGCGGGGGGAACGACATTTCGAGCCTCACCAGGATGATCGTGGCGATGCCGCAGGAAAAGCGCCGTTTCGTGGAAAACGTGGATTTCATCACGAGTCCCGGCTACATCCGGGGCGGAACCTCAAGGCGCGATTCGGGCCTGATAGCGGGCGGCATGTACCGCGTGGTGACCGATCTCGCGATTCTGGGATTTGACGACGACACAGGCCGGATGCGCGTCGAGGCCCTACACCCTGGCGTCACGCCCGAGCAGGCGCAGGAGAACACGGGCTTCGAACTCATCATCGACTCCTCTATCCCGACCACGGAGCCGCCCACGGCGGAGGAGTTGGCCGCGCTTCGCCATCTGGACCCGGACAAGGTATACACCGCATAACCACATGGAGGCGTCATGAGCGCCGAGAACAGAGAAAAAATTTTAGCCCAGGTCGACGCCCATCGGGACGAGATCATCGCCCTGCTCACCAGACTCGTTCAGATACCGAGCGTGACGGGCGATGAGGGGGAGATTCAAGACTACATTGCGGAATATCTGCGCGAGATGAACCTCGACGAGGTGGACGTCTGGGAATCGGACTGGGAGGAGCTTAAAAAACATCCCGAATACGTGCCCGTCACGAGGGGGTATGAGGGCAGGCCGAACGTGGTCGGCGTACTCAAGGGCTCAGGCGGAGGCAAGTCGCTCCTGCTGAACGGCCACACCGACACCGTTCCCAACGGCCCACCCGACGCCTGGGAGCATGGGCCGCTCTCCGCGGACATCGAGGAGGGACGTCTCTACGGTCGCGGTGCCTCGGACATGAAGAGCGGGGTGGCGGCCATCATCATGGCGGCGAAATGCTTCATGGCGGCGGGTCTCAGGCCCAAAGGAGAGGTCATCCTCGATTTCGTCGTGGACGAGGAGTTGAGCGGTCACGGCACGCTCGACACCATCTTGCGCGGCTATACGGCGGATGCGGGGATTTGCTGCGAGACGAGCGGCAACGCCATTCAGCCGGGCTGCATCGGCAGAATCTGGTTCGAGATACTCGTGCGCGGAAAGGCGGCGGGCATCCAGCGAAGGTATCAGGGCGTGAACGCCATCGATCTCGGCTACAAGATTGTCCAGGCGGTGGCCGATCTCGAGAAAAAACGCCTGGAGACGGTCTCCCATCCGCTGTATCCCAAGATCATCGACGCGATTCCCTGCATGGTCGGCTCGATGGAGGCCGGGAGCTTCCCGAGCGCTTTCCCGGACACCTGCGTGCTCAAGGGGAGTCTCGCCACCGTGCCCGGCGAGGATCACGACGCGGCCAAACAGAGCCTGGTCGATCAGGTGGCGCAGGCGGCGGAGGATGATCCCTGGATGAAGGATCATCCGCCGGAGGTGCGCTTCGTGGGCTATTACGCCGAATCGGCTGCGGTCGACGCCGATCACCCAATCGTCAAGACGGTGGCGAACGCCTACCAGGAGGTTTCGGGCAACACCCCTGAAATATCCGGGCGCCAGGGAGCAGCCGACACGCGCTTTCTGAACGGTTTCGCCGACATCCCGACGGTGATCTTCGGACCCGGCCCCACCACCCAGATGCACGCGAACAACGAGTGGGTGGCCGTGGAAGACGTGATCGACGCGACGAAAACGCTGGCTCTCTCCATCCTGGATTGGTGCGGAGCGGAATAAGACCGAGGGAATCGACATGTCAGGAAAAGACGTGAAGTACGGAATCGCGATGCGGAATTTCACCGCATACCCCGAACTCCCAGACGCGGAGGCGCTCATCGAGTACGGCGTCGCCATGGAGGAGTTGGGCTTCGAGTCCCTGTGGGTGTGGGACCACATTCTGCTGGGCGTGGAGCCGCACTTTCCCATCATCGAGTCGTTGACGCTCCTGACGGCGGTGGCCGCGCGGACGAGCAGGATCAAGCTCGGCACGGGCGTACTCGTCCTGCCGCTCAGGAACCCGCTCGTCGTCGCGAAACAGCTATCGAGCATCGACCAGATATCGAACGGCCGCCTCATCGTCGGCATGGCGTCGGGATGGTA
Organism: Nitrospinota bacterium; assembly: GCA_009839615.1. Lineage (GTDB taxonomy): Bacteria > UBA8248 > UBA8248 > UBA8248 > UBA8248 > Bin107. The sequence continues at coordinate 16,548 of VXPH01000215.1, read as the reverse complement.
CAAGCGCGAGTTCGACGCGGTAGGCGTGCCTTTCGAAAAACGCGGCAACATCATGGATCAGAACATCGAGATCATCACGAGACTGTGGACCGAGGACATGGTGCGTGCTGAATACGGACAGTACAACCTGAGAAATTCGGTCATGTTCCCCAAGCCCGTACAAAGCCCGAGGCCGAGCATCCTCATCGGGGGCTACGTTGACCGCGTGCTCAAGCGCGCCGGTGAGAAGGGCGATGGCTGGCTCACCTACTTCTATACGCCCGAGAGCTTCACGAAGTCATGGGAAAAGGTGCTCCGCTTCGCCGAAGCGGCCGGGCGCGACCCCGCCGAGCTCGAGAGCACGAACCAGCTCCCCATCATGGTGGGTGATTCGCGCGCGGATATCGAAGGTCCGATGAACGAATGGCTTCACACGGAGTGGGACTATGCTTCCTGGAGCGAGTCCACGGCCGAGAGCGCCGTTATGGGAAACGTGGATGAGTGCGTGGCGCAGTTGCAGGCCCACATCGATACCGGGGTGGATAGGCTCATTTTCGTTCCCTACAAATACCAGATGGAACAGGTGGAAATCGTGGCGAAAGAAATCATCCCTCGTCTGAGAGCGGTTTAATAAAGAAAGTTATGCGCAACCTCACGGGAGCAGAAAGATGCAGGTAACATCGAGAACGTGGGACAGCCTGGCTTCGGCTTCTGAGACGATTTTAGACGCGGTGGGTTACACCCCGCTGGTGAAACTGGGGCGAATCTCACAGGGGCTGGGGCCTGAGATTTTCGCCAAAATCGAGTGGTATTCCCCCACGGGGAGCCTCAAGGATCGCATCTATGAGCAGATGATCTCCCGCGCCGAGGCGCGGGGTGAGCTTACGCCCGGCAAGGTGATTCTCGAGTGCTCATCCGGCAATGCGGGCATCGCCTGCGCGGCGGCAGCGGCGGTCAAGGGGTATGCGTGCATCATCGTCATGCCGGAATTGATGAGTCCCGAGCGCAAGAAGATGATTCGCGCGTTCGGCGCCGAACTCATTACGACGCCGGGCGGAGAGAGCGACGTGGACGTAGCACTCGCGCGCATGAAGGAAATGGCCACGAGTGAGCCCGAAAAATACTGGGTTCCTGCCGAATTCGAGAATATGGACAACGTGGATACGCACTTCACCACTTCGGGTCCTGAAATCTGGGAACAACTGGGTGGCGATGTGGATGTGCTCATCGCAGCGGTGGGCACGGGCGGCTGGCTCACGGGCGTGGGGCGGTTTTTGAGGGAGAAAAACCCCAAGCTCAAAATCTACGGCGTGGAGCCCACGGAATCGCCCCTGATCAGCGAGGGTATTTGCTGCGGGCACGGCATCGCGGGTATCGGCGATGGCCTGATCCCCAACATTCTGGATTTGTCCATCATCGACGGCATCATCACCGCTTCGACCGAAGAATCGCTCCGCATGGCGAGGCGCGCCTCGCGCGAGGAGGGGCTTTTCTGCGGGATTTCCTCGGGCTGCAATCTGGCGGCGGCTGTAAAGTTCGCGCGTTCTTATCCCGAAGCCGGTCGAATCGTCACGATTTTCGGGGACTCGGGGCAGCGCTATTTCTCCACCCCGCTTTGTCATGACGAGTCGGGCATGGAGGCGGCGCTGCAGGATGTCATCGAAGGGGACAGGGAAATGATGCTCCAGAAATTCAGGGCCACATGGGAAATTATCGAATGAGATTTTTTCCTCCTTACTAGGACGCAAGAAATGGGCATTCAGAAAAGAGCCTGGGATTCTTACAGGCGCTATTCGGAAAACATTTTAGACGCCATCGGGGCCACGCCACTCGTGCGCCTGAACCAGGTGTCGGCGGACGTGGCGCCGGAGGTCTACGCGAAGCTCGAGTGGTATTCGCCATCGGGCAGTCTCAAGGATCGCATCTACTACAACATGATCCTGAACGCGGAGGAGCGCGGCGACTTGAGAGCGGGCATGACGGTGCTCGAATGTTCCACCGGCAACGCAGGCATCGCCTGCGCGTTCGTGTCCGCGGTGAAGGGATACCCCTGCATCGTCGTCATGCCCGAGGGCATGAGCGATGAGCGCAAAAAGCTCATGCGCGCCTACGGGGCCGATTTGGTGTTCACGCCGGGCGGGGAGAGCGACGTCGACCTGGCGCTCGAGAAACTCGAAGAAATCCGCGCGGCTTCGCCCGAAAAATTCTGGGTTCCCGCCCAGTTCGACAACCTCGACAACAACGAAGCGCACTACCTCACCACGGGTCCTGAAATCTTCGAGCAGTTGGACGGGCGCGTCGACGCCGTCGTGGCGTCTCAGGGAACGGGCGGCTGGGTAAGCGGCGTGGGGAAATTCCTGCGCGAGGACAACCCCGACGTGAAACTCTACGCGGTGGAGCCCGAGGAATGTCCGCTCCTGAGCCAGCGAGGCTGGGGGCCGCACGGCATCGAGGGCATCGGGGACGGCTTCGTACCCAAGGCGCTCGACCTGTCGCAGCTCTCGGGCATCGTGACGACGACGACGGAGGAATCCGTCGAAATGGCGCAGCGCTTGGCGCGCGAGGAGGGAATTTTCTGCGGCATCTCCTCGGGCTGCAACGTGGCGGCCGCCCTGAAGCTGGCCACCAGGCACCCCGAACTGGCCAACATCGTCACGAACATCAACGATACGGGGCAACGTTATTTCACCACCGCCTTGTGCGGGGAGGAAAAACACGTCGAGATTCCAGAGCGTGAGCATCACGTGGACCCATACAGCGCGGCGCAGCTCGATCGGTATTCGAGCGAATGGGAGATCATCACCTAGCGCCGAGCGATAATACCCTTGGATGGCTTATATGGTTTACGGCCAGATTCTGATTAACAGCATTCTCTTGGGGGGCATCTACGCCAGCATTGCGGTCGGCTTCTCGCTCGTCTGGGGCGTGATGAACATCCTCAATATCCTGCACGGTACGTTCCTGATGCTGGGTGGCTACGTCACGTTCTGGATGTTCAAGCTCTACGGTGTGGACCCGTTCTTGTCCCTTCCGCTCTCCGCCGTTTGCATGTTCTGCGCAGGCTACGTGGCGCAGCGCGGACTGATCAACAAAATCGTGCGCGCGCCCATGTTCATGTCCCTGATTCTCACCTTCGGCCTTCAGTTGCTCGTCGTGAGGTTGGCGATATATTTCTTCACCGGCGATTTTAGGTCGGTTCAGCCCTCCTATGCGGGTTTTTCCATTTCCTTCATGGGTCTTTCAGTGCCCTTCGTCCGGATTTCCATATTCGTGCTGGGTGTCCTTCTCACGAGCATTCTCTTTTGGTTCATGGGGCGCACGCGCACGGGCCGGGCCATACGCGCGACGCGGATGGATCTGGATTCCGCCCAGTTGATGGGCGTCGACATCGGCAGAATCTACGCCATCACGTATGGAATTGGCGCGGCTGTCGCCGCCACATCGGGCTCCCTGGTGAGCGTGGGTTTCGCTATATCGCCGGTGAGCGACGTGGAGTTCCTCTCGAAATCCTTCATCATCTGCACCATCGGAGGCTTGGGGAACATCACGGGTGCGTTGGCGGGCGGGCTGATCCTGGGCCTCGCCGAAAACTTCGGCGCTTTGTATCTCGGCCCCGGACTGCAGAATGCCATCGGCTACGTGCTCTTGATTCTGGTGCTCTTCATCAAGCCATCGGGTCTCCTGGGCAGAAAGGGTTTCGAATAACATGTTCAGGCCCTGGTCCCACATTCAATGGTTCGGTATGGGAGCGGGCGTGCTCGCCCTCATCCTCTTGCCATCTTTCGTGGAAAACGACGAGATCAGGAAGTGGATGGACATCCTCATGGTGGCCATCCTGGCGGTGAGCTGGAATTTCATCGGCGGTTTGACGGGTTATCCCTCCTTCGCGTCGGCCGCCTTTTTCGGGCTGGGGGCCTACACGACGGCCATCCTCATGAACGCAGGCTTCAATTTCTTCATCACGCTGGGGATCGGCGCCTGTTTGTGTGCTCTCGTGGCGCTCGCCCTGGGCGTTCCCATATTGAGGCTGAGGGGCCACTACTTCGCCATCGCCACCTTCGGTGTGGCGGAGTTCTTCCGCGAACTGGCGGACAATCTGCGCATTACCGGCGGTGGAGACGGCATCAACCTTCCCCAGATCACGGGCGGGCCGGATTACTTCACGCGCTTTTTCTACTTCTCCATGCTCGGGGTGGCCGTGCTCGCGGTGTTGACGCAGTACTTCGTCACGCGGCACCGCCTGGGCTATGGCTTCGTCGCCATCAGGGAGAACGAGGACGCGGCCGCCATGACGGGCGTGGATACGACGAAATACAAGATCATCGCCTTCGTTCTCTCATCCATCTTCCCCGCCATGGGCGGCGGGGTGTACGCCTACCGCGCCGCGTTTCTGGAGCCCATCGACGTATTCGACGTTTTGTTCTCCATCAAGGCGATCGTGATGTCGATGCTCGGTGGAGTGGGGACGGTGATGGGCCCGCTCGTGGGCGCGGTGATGATGGAATACCTGTCAGATTACCTCTGGGGGGCGTTCACGGAGTTCCACAGCGCATTTCTGGGCATCATCATCGTGCTGGTCGTCTTGTTCATCCCGCGCGGCCTGATGGCCGTCTCGCAGGAAGTGAAGAGCCGCGGGTGGGGGTCTTTGGGAATAATTCTCAAGAGCAACATACAGAGGTTCAAGGTGTGAGCGAGACACTTTTAGAGGGTAGGGGCGTCACGAAGCGGTTCGGTGGACTCACCGCCGTTTCGGCGGTGGATTTCACCGTGCGCAAGGGAGAGATTCTCGGCGTCATCGGCCCCAACGGCGCGGGAAAGACGACGCTCCTCAATTGCATCACGGGCCTCGACCCGGCGAACGAGGGCGAGATTCTCTTTCGCGGCGAACGCATCGAAACCTTGAAACCCCACTCCATCACGAGAATGGGAGTCGCCCGGACGTTTCAGATCGTCCAGCCTTTCTCAGGTCTCGCGGTGCGCGAGAACGTCGTGATGGGGGCACTGTTCGGCTCCCAGAAATCGAAAAAAGAGGTGAAGCGCGCCCAGCAACTCGCGGATGACATGCTGGCGTTCGTGGGGTTGAGCGATAAGGCCGCGCAACTCGCCTCCCAGCTCACGCTCGCCGAGAGAAAACGCCTCGAATTCGCCAAGTCTCTCGCCACAGAGCCCGAGGTGTTGCTTCTGGATGAGGTGAATGCGGGGCTCAACACGACGGAAATCGAAAACGCCATCTCCCTCATCCACAAGGTAAGGGAGCAGGGCGTGACCATCCTGGTGATCGAGCATTTGATGAAGGTGATCACGGATCTCTCGGATCGCGTCGTCGTCTTGCACCACGGTGAGAAGATAGCGGAGGGATTGCCGAGAGATGTGACGAGCGATGAACAGGTCATCAAGGCCTATCTGGGCGAAAAATACGTGGCGATGATGAAAAAGCTGGAAGAGGAGTCCTAGAAGTGGCGACGGGTGCTTCTCGAGGCGGAGCGAGCCTCCTGGAGGTGAGCGGCCTGGCGGGCGGGTATGATGACGTTCAGGTTCTGTGGGGAATCGATCTGCGTGTGGGCGAGGGTGAAATTGTCGCCATCGTCGGGAGCAACGGCGTCGGCAAGTCCACGTTCCTGCGGATGCTCTCGGGTGTGCTCCCTCACCGGGCGGGCACGATAACGCTCGGTGGCGAGTCCCTGGAGGGAATGGCCCCGGAGGGCATCGTCGCCAAGGGGATTTCCCACGTGCCCGAGGGGCGCAGACTCTTCGCAGCGATGAGCGTGGAGGAGAACCTGTTGATGGGCGCCTATGCCCGGAAAATGGCGGATCAGGAATTAGCGGCGGATTTGGAGAGGGTGTACGGATTCTTCCCGCGTCTGGCGGAGCGAAAATCACAGCTTGCGGGGAGCATGTCCGGCGGAGAGCAGCAGATGTGCGCGATCGCCCGGGGGCTGATGGCGCGCCCCAGGTTGCTCCTGATCGACGAACTCTCCCTGGGCCTTGCACCCAGGCTGGTGGAGGAGTTGTGTGGTTTCGTAAGGCAGATCAACGAGGAGGGCGTCGCCATCATCCTGGTGGAGCAGGACGTGCTCACCGCGTTCGAACTTGCGCGCCGGGCGTATGTCTTCGAGACCGGGCGCGTGACGATCTCCGGCACTTCGGATGAGCTTCTGGCGAATCCCCAGGTGAAGAAGGCGTATCTGGGCATGTAGTCCGTTTTCATATACTTTGTCTGGAATCAACTTGTGCGAATATCGTGTGAGAACCGCTAACGGAAGTAGTAACACTCAACCATTGAGGAGGCAGGTCATGAGAAGGCGGAAATTGTTGTTTCTCATCGCAGCAGTCTTGTTTGTCTCTTTCGGCGTGACGGGTCTGCAGGGGCTGGACGGCGCCCAGGCGGCTGAGATCAAGTTCGGCGCCGCCTTGCCGCTCACGGGTCCGCTCGCCACGGAAGGGAAAAAACAGCAGGCGGGTTATGAAATCTGGCGTGAGCGCGTGAACAAGGCGGGCGGCATCAACGTAGGCGGCAAGAAGATGATGGTGAAGATTGTCTACTACGACTATGAGAGCAAGACGCCGACGGCCACCAAGCTCGCCGAGCGTCTCATCACCAAGGAAAAGGTGGACCTCCTGCTGGGCCCGTTCGGAAGCGGAGCGACGAAATCCGTCGCCGCGATCACGGAGCGATATCAGGTTCCCCTCATCGCGCCCGTGGCGAGTTCGGAGCCGATTTTCGACCAAGGCTACAAATACCTCTTCGGCCTTCTGGCGCCGAATGCGTATTTGCCGAACAACTTCCTGACGCTCTTGAAAGAGCAAAAGCCCATGCCGAAAACCATCGCGTTCGTGACGCGCAACGACTTCTTCCCGCGTGCCGTCACGAGGATGATCAGGGCGGCGGCGAAAAAACAAGGTTTCACGGACGTCTACTACGCCGAGTTCCCGAAGGATTCCAAGGACATGTCCACCTGGCTCACGATCGTGAAGGGCAAGAATCCCGACGTGCTCATGGTGGCTGGCTATCTTCCCGACACGCTGCTTGCCACCAAGCAGGCGAACGAGCTGGGCGTGAAGCCCAAAATCCTGTTCACCATGGTGGGCCCGGTCTACGCGCAGTTCACCGAATCGCTCGGCGCAACGGCCAACAACATCCTGACAGCCGCATGGTGGGGCGAGGCGCTCGATTACAAGGGCGACTTCATCGGCTCGGCACGGGATTTCGGGAAAATCTGGCGTGCCAAGTTCAAGCAGGAGCCGGACTACGTCGCTGCGGCGTCGACGGCTGCAGGCATCGTCGCCCAGAAGGCCATCGAGGCGGCGGGCACGCTGGACAAGAAGAAGGTTCGCGACGCCATTGCGAACACCAACTTGAAAACTTTCTTCGGCCCCGTGAAGTTCGACAAGCTCAACATGAACGCGGCCAGCGCCATCGTTTTGTTCCAGGTGCAGGACGGAAAACGCAGGACGGTCGGGCCGAAAAGCGTGGCGAACGCGAAGTTCAGGTATCCGAGATAGTTTTCGGGCCGGGCTCGGGAGCGCCGTCCATTTTGAGGCGGCGTTCCTGAGCCAGGCGATTTGGGGATTATATGGCGACGATCCGCCAGTTGGCCGACAACGAGGTGCCCGAGGCGGCGCGCGACCTTGTCGAACGCGTCAAGACGCGCGAGAAGCGTGTTTTCGGCATCGATACACTCTCGAACATCTGGCGCTCCATGACCCATCATCCCGAATACATGAAGGCGAGTTGGGAGCGCTCGCGCGCCACGATGCAGCGTGGGGACGTCCCTCCTTTGGTGAAAGAAATGGTCGCCTCGGCGGTTTCCATCGTCAATGCGTGTGACTACTGAATCGATTCTCACATCGCCGCGGTCATGCGGATGGGGGTCGATGAGGTGGGTATCACTGAATTGATCGGGTTGACGGATCATGTCTCGGGCATGAACAAGGTCGCCTTCGGTCTTATGCTGGAGGATGAGGATTCAGCACCCCTTCTGCCTGATGCGGAAGAAGAGGAAATCGACCCTGTCGTCCGGGAACTGATGGGTGAAGTAGCGGAGGTGGAATCGGCGCGTCTGGGAGCGGATGGCGTTCCAAGCTATTGGTGGTGCCTGGCCCGGAACCGCCATTATTTTGAATCGACCTGGAACAAGCATAAGCTCATGCTCGATGGAGGTGTTCTCGAAAAAGGGGCCAAAGCGGCCGTCGGTTTCGGCGTCAGCGCCACGAACGGGTCCCGGTATTTCATACGGTATTTTCATTCCTATCTGGTGAGTCTGGGCTGGGACCCGGGGCGCATCCTGGAGATTCTCGGAGTGGTGGACCATTACAACAGCTTTAACTCCCTGGCGACGGGGATGCAGATTGAATCCGACATAAGACCGTGATTCGTTGAAGAATTCAGGCGAGAGCCGAATCGGCAATGTGCTTTGAAGAATGAGACTTTAGGAATTGAACATGGAATTTTTACGCGCTGCATCGGTGGATGAGGCATTGGCGGCTGCGCAGGGTGGCGCCGCTTTCGTGGCGGGTGGCACGAACCTCGTGCCGGACGTGCTCTTCGGGCGCAAGAAGATAGCGCGCGCGGTGGACATCAGCCGTCTGGATGAGCTTCGCTTCATCGAGGAGGCGGACGGAAAAATCAGGATCGGCGCGCTGGCGACGGTCACGGATTTGCTGGAATCTGAACTGATACGCGCCGCTGCATCCCCTTTGTATGAGAGCGCTCTTGAGTTCGCGGGTCCATTGGTGAGAAACCGCGCGAGCGTGGCGGGTAATCTCATGGACGCCTCGCCCGCCGCCGATTTGGTGCCACCGCTGCTGGTGCAGGATGCCGTCGTCGAATTGGCCTCGGCGGAGGGAGAACGCTCCCTGCCGCTCTCGGAATTTTTCCTGGATTACCGAAAAACGGCTGTTCGGCCGGAAGAACTCATGAAGGCCATCGTCATCGAGCTGCTGAAAACGGATGATCGTTGCGCGTATTACAAACTCCAGCTCAGGCGCGCGATGGCGATAGCCGTACTGGGTGTGGCGGTCGTTCTCCGGATGGAAAAAAGCGTTTGCGTGGAGGCCGCCATCAGCCTGGGGGCGGTGGCCGCGGTGCCGTATCGTGCGCAGGCGGCGGAGGCGTGTCTGCGTGGCAAGGAAGTTGGGGAAGCCGATATCGAAGCGGCGGCGGCAGCCGCGGAGGATAGCGCGCGACCCATTGACGACGTGCGGGCGAGCGCGGCGTACCGGAAGAAAATGTGCGGCGTGCTGGTCCGCCGCTTGCTGAAAAAAGCGCTGGGAATGCCGCAAACCGTGGCTGTGTGATGAAAATTTCATGTTTTGCTTGAGAAGATCATGAGTACTTACGAAATAAAACTACGCGTGAACGGGAAGGATGAAGTCTTGGCCGTGCGGGGAGATGAAACGCTTCTGCGCGCGCTGAGACGCATCGGCTACGTGGAAGTGAAGCTTAGCTGCGAGGGCGGCGATTGCGGCGCGTGCGCCGTATTGCTCGACGGCGTGGCGGTGAACGCCTGCCTCATGTTCGCCGCGCAGGCGGACGGCTCCGAGATCACCACCGTGCGCGGCATCGGAACCGAAGACGACCTTCATCCAGTGCAGGAGCAGCTCATCGAAACAGGAGGCGTGCAGTGTGGTTTCTGCACGCCAGGAATCGTCGTATCGGCCAAGGCGCTTCTGGATGAGAACGCTGCGCCCACGCGCGAGGAGATCCAGCGCGGCCTCGCGGGGAATCTTTGCCGCTGCACGGGGTACAAGAAGATTTTCGAGGCGGTATCGGCCGCCGCCCGGCAGATGACTGAAGGAGACGATTCATGAGCACGCGCGTCGTCGGCCGGCCGCATCCCATCATCGATGCCGTCGAGAAAGTCTCGGGCGCCACGATTTTCATCAACGATCTGGAGCTTCCGGGTGCGCTCACCGGCATGGCGCTCAGGAGCCCCCATCCCCATGCCCGGATATTGAACGTAGACACATCGGACGCGGAACGCCTGGCCGGCGTCGCCGTCGTTCTGTCGAAGAACAACACGCCGGACGCGCCCTTCGGCATCAACCACAAGGATGAAGCCGCGTTTTGCCGCGAGAAGGCGCGTTATGTGGGGGATGAAATCGCCGCCGTGGCGGCCGTGGACGAGGAGACGGCGCGTGAGGCGCTCTCGCTGATTCGCGTGGAGTATGAGGTTTTGCCCACGGTTGCGGACCCTTTCGCGGCGCAGGAGCCGGATGCGCCTCTCGTCCACGATTCCGTCGCCGGCAACATCGCGAACGAGTTCCACATCAAGCGCGGCGGGGTAGACGAGGCGTTTCATGCGGCGGATGCCGCGTTCGCGGATGATTTCCATACCCATCTCGCGCACCAGGCGTATATCGAGCCCACCGGTTGCGCGGCGCAGTGGCACTCTGACGGGAAAATCTCCGTTTGGGGTTGTCTGCAGTCGGTGTTCCTGATTCGCACCTTCATGCTGGGGCCCGCCATGGGCATGTCCCCCGATGATTTTCGCGTGACGCAGACCAAGCCGGGCGGCGCCTTCGGCGGCAAGCTGGACGTGAAGGCGGCTCTCATGGCGGCGATGTTGAGCCGGGCGGCGGAAAAACCGGTCAGATTCATGATGAGCCTCGAAGAAGACCTGATCGCCATGCGCCCGAGGATGCCCGTGCACATCTCCCTGGAGTCCGCCTGGAAGCGCGACGGGACGCTCGCGGGCAAGCGTGTCAGGATCGTGGCGGAAAACGGCGCCTACAGCTCGCTGTCGCCCGCCATCATGAGTTCCATCGCGCTCCGGACGGATAACCTCTACAAGACGCCCGCCGCGGAGATTCAGGGAAAACTCGTCTACACGAACATCATCCCCTCAGGCCAGATGCGGGGGTTCGGCAACGTGCAGGCGACGTACGCCTGGGAGAGCCATCTCGACAACGTGGCCGATGGCCTCGGCCTGGACCCGGCCGACCTTCGCCTCAAGAACTACACCGAAAAGGGCGACGTCTCGCTCCACGGCTGGAAAATCGCGAGTTGCGCCGTAGCCGACGCCACGAGGTACGTGGTGGAGGAGATGGACTGGAAAGCCAAGCGCGCCCGGGGCGGAAAGGGTCGCGGCGTGGGTCTCGCCAGCTGCATCCATGTGTCGGGAAACAAGGGGTTTTCCGTGGAGCTGGGCCCCGACGACACCGACCCCTCGAGCGGCGTGGTCCGGGTGGATGAGGAGGGCAAGGTCGAGATATGGTCGGGCGAATCGGACCTGGGCCAGGGCGCCACGAGCGTGATGGCCTACATCGCCTCCGAGGTCATGGGGATCCCGGTGGATCGGTTCAAAGTCCCTCCCACGGATACGGGCTACATGCCCTTCGGCATGGGGGCGTTCGCGAGCCGCATCACCCTGATTGGCGGCAACGCCGTGAAACTCGCCGCCGAAGACGCCCGCAGGAACCTCTTGGATGCGGCGGCGGAGTCCATGGAAATTCCCGCGGATGAGCTCGAAATCGTGGAGGGAGAGGTCCGGGCGAAGGCGCTGCCCGAGCGGAAGATGGCGGTGGGCGAGGTCGTCAGGCGGGCCGGAAGCGTCATCGAGGGCGAGGGAAAATGGCTGGCCGGGGGAGACGTGCTCGACAAGGAGAAATACGGGAATCCCTCGACCACGTATTCCTTCAGCACCCACGGCGCCGAGGTGGAGGTGGACATGGAGACGGGCGTCGTCACCGTCTTGGGGATTTGCTGCGGCCATGACCCGGGCCGGGTGATCAACAGGCTGGGCGCGGAGGGCCAGGTCGAGGGCGGCGTGGTGCAGGGCATGAGCTTCGCGATGATGGAGGGCCTGGCGCCGCTGGAGGGGCATCTGCGCGGAAAAAATTTCCACGACTACCTCATCGCCACCTCGATGGACGCCCCGCCCATCGAGCATGATTTCTTCGAATCCATGGACCCTTACGGCCCCTACGGCGCCAAGGGGCTGGCCGAGGTGGCGATCAACCCGATCACGGCGGCGATTTGCAACGCCATCTACCACGCGACGGGCGGCGCGCGAATCCGCACCCTGCCCGTCAGCCCCGAGCGGGTGCTCGAGGCGATCGAAGAAGCCCGGATGTAAAATACAGGGGGAATTCCCGCTAACCCCCTGAAATCCCCAGGTGGACTCATGGAAAATCTCTGCTGCGACGTTTTGATCCTGGGCGGCGGCCCCGCCGCCATGACGGCCACGGTCGCCGCCATGGAGAGCGGCGCGGACGCGCTTCTGGTCTGCAAGCAGTCCCCCGGGAATTCGGGCAACATCGTCATGGCCCGGGCGGGGCATTCGGCGAATTTCGCGCCCGATGACAGCGCGGCCCTGTTCCTGGAGGACACCCTGGAGGGCGGCGCGCACCTGAACCACCCCGACGTCGCCGACGCCATGTGCGCGGATTCCGCCGCGCGGATTCGCGATCTGTATGACTGGGGGATCCCCTTCATCACGCGCGAGGACGGCGCCTTCGACTTACACCCCCAGGGCGGCCACAAGCGGGATCGCGGCATATACCCGGTCCGGAACTGGGGGGTGGAGGTGGCGCGGCCGCTGCGCAGAAAGCTCGACGCGGACGGCGCCCACATCCTCGAACACGTCATGGCGGTGGATTTGCTCGTCGAAGACGGCGTCTGCCGGGGCGTGATCGGCTTTCACACGCGGAGCGGGGCGATTTACGCCATTCACGCCCCCGCCACCATACTGGCCACGGGCGGGGCGGGGCAGATATATGCCGAGAACACGAACGCGGGCGGCATCACCGGAGACGCCTTCGGCATGGCGCTCCGGGCCGGTCTTGCGCTCTCGGACATGGAGTTCGTCCAGTTCTACCCGGCCGTCATCAAGCGGCCCGAGAGCAACATGGTCGTGGCGCCCACGCTGTTTCCGCTCGGCGCAAGGTTCCTGAACCGCGACGGCGAGGACATCCTGCGCGACGTGCCCGGCGGGGGCGAGGCCACGCGCGACCTGATGGCGCGGGCGGTCTACCTCGAACTCATGGGGGGCGGCGGGGTGGACGGCGCGGTGCAGATGGACCTCTCCGGCATCCCGGTGGCGGACCTGGAGCATTTCGCCCCCGACAACCTCAAACTCTTCGCCAGACGCGGCGTCTCGCCCCACAGCAGCGAGATCTACGTCACGCCGAAGGCGCACTTCTTCATGGGCGGCGTGCCCATCGACGGCGCGGGCGCGACCGCCATGCCGGGCCTCTACGCGGCGGGGGAGGCGAGCGCGGGCGCGCACGGGGCGAACCGCCTCTCGAACAACGCCTTCACCGAGGCCCACACGCTGGGCTGGCGCGCGGCGAAGGCGGCGAGCGAGTATGCCCGTGGCGCGGACGGAACGGCGGCGCAGGCCCTCGCGAGAGGCCGCGCCGGCGCGCTCACGAAGCGCTCGGGCCGGGCGGGCCGGGCGGTGGAGCTGGTTCGCGAGATCAAGCGCGTCTGCTGGGAGAACGCCGGCATCGTGCGCGAGGGCGGGCTGCTGGAGGAGGCGCGCGACGAACTCGCCGGTATCGCGCAAGGCCTGGCCGCCTGCGGGGGGAGCGAACCCGCGCGGCTCGTGGAGGCCGTGGAGGCCGAGAACATGTGCCTGAGCGCGCAGGCGGTGGTGGAGAGCGCCCTCGCGCGCACGGAGAGCCGCGGCGCGCACTACCGGACGGATTATCCCGACGCGGACGAGGCGCGCTGGCGGGTGAACGTTTTCGTGAAAAAAAATGAAAATGGTTTTTCGGCCCATCCCCTGCCCGTCGGCTCGATTTCGCCCTGAAATCCCTGAACCCCTTTATTATCAGCGACTTGGCTCCAAATCAATTTATCGTTATTTATCGAATTTTATCGAAATTTACGGAAATTCGGGCTTTTCCGTCGACGGACGGCCCAGCCTGTCATGCGGCGATCCTGCCACGCGCGCCGGGTTCCGCCGTGACGCCAGATGCGGGCAAATGCGCGCGTCGGTTTTCGCCGGTGATTTCCGGGGGGTCGAACCCGATTGATGAATGAGGGTCAAACGCGAGTGAGGAACGAGCGTTTGACTGGGCCGATGCAGGAGCGTTTGACGCGGGCGGCGCTTGGTGCATTCCGGCTTTGCAACCCGGCCTTGAAGGATATATAATATAGATATAGATGGAGGTATTCTCATGGGCGCGAATCTATTTATTCGAAAATGGGGCAGTAGTCTGGCTGTTCGCATCCCGAAAGCCATTGCCGAACAATGGGGGGTTTCGGAAGGTTCTGCCATAGAGATGGACTCGCAAGGCGATCGGGTTGTGATGCGGAAGCAGACCTATGACCTGGCCGACATGCTGACCCGGGTGACGGCGGACAATCTTCATCCCGAGCAGGACACCGGCGAGACCCAGGGCAATGAGCAGTGGTAGAGCGTCGGTACGTTCCGGACGAGGGGCACATCGTATGGCTTGCGTTTTCGCCTCAGGCCGGCCATGAGCAGGCCGGGCACCGTCCCGCGTTGGTTTTGAGCCCGCAGAGCTATAATGAAAAGACCGGCCTGGCGTTGTTTTGTCCCATCACGTCCAGGGTCAAGGGCTATCCTTTCGAAGTCTTGCTTCCCTCGACAAGCAAGGTAACGGGAGTCGTTCTTGCCGATCAGATCAGGAGTCTGGATTGGCGGGCGCGCCGTGCCCGGTTCGAGGTTCAGGCCACGTCCCAGGTGGTATGCGAAGTTCGGGCAAAGCTGGCGGTTCTCTTGAGGCAAGACGCGCCCGACCGGGGAGAGAGGGTTCACGGCGAGCGGGATGTGTAGGTCGGACATGTATGTGTGACATACACATCCCTCCGAATAACAACCGTAGTCGAACAGGCCCCTGGGGCGGCCACAGGGGGCCGCCCCTACTGTCCGAGGCCCCCGTGCCTGTCCGCCGATCTCGTAGGGACAGGTCGCGACCTGTCCCTACAAAAGGCAACCCCCCCTTGCCAGGCAACCTCTCCCCCCACCGGCGCGACTTCGGGCTTCGCCCTTGTCTTGCCGTCGGCCTTCCCGAGGAGGAAAGGCCGACCCTCAAGGGGCTGTTGAAAAAGCCCTCCAGGTGAGGGAGAGAATCCCGATCGTCGAATTGTCCACCGTAGCCGGACAACCCAAAAGGATTGTTCGAGGCCCCTGGGGCGGCCACAGGGGGCCGCCCCTACTGTCCGAGGCCCCCGTGCCTGTCCGCCGATCTCGTAGGGACAGGTCGCGACCTGTCCCTACAAAAGGCAACCCCCCCTTGCCAGGCAATCTCTCCCCCCACCGGCGCGACTTCGGGCTTCGCCCTTGCCTCGTTGTCGGGCTTTCCCCTCGGGAAGCCCGACCCTCAAGGGGGGAGTGAAACACCTCTCTCATTGATTGTGCCTGACTCTTTGAACATGAGCTTCGCAAGCCTTCCCTCCTCCCCGGAATCCCGGCCCTCCCGGTCCATCATCCGCAGTATCCGGAAACCCCGCCTCTTGCGGACCTCGCCCAGAAAATGGCCGTACAGCTTCCGGCAGGCGAACCCCGGATGCCGCCTTCTCCGGGCCCGGACGGCGGCGCCGGCCGCGGCGCGCTGCGGCTCGATGTAGGAGGGCAGGGCGTCGTTGTGGAACACGACGGGGGGGGGGTCGAGGTAATAGATGCGCTCCAGGCCGTTCTCCCAGTATCTCGGGACGATCCAGTCGATCTCGAACACGGGCCGCGGGAAGCGCTCCAGGATGCGGCGGGCGGCGCCGCGGGTGATCACGTAGCCGTAGCAGCCGAAATCGTGGAACCGCAGCCGCCCGATGGTGTGCCCCGGCCCCAGCGGACGGACGGGGAAGTACGCCCGCCGGCAGTCCGGGCTGCGCTGCAGCTTCACCACGTCGAACCCCTCCGGCTGCTCTTCCAGGGCGGCGAGGACGCCGGCGACGTCCGGGTGGAGGATGGCGTCGTCCTCGAATACGGCGATCATCTCGTCTTCCGAATCCGCGAGGCTCCGGAGCGCGGCCGTATGGCTCAGCAGGCAGGCGAGGGCGGGGTGGTCCATTGCATCGTAGCCGAGGCGGTGCCGGGTCTCGTTGTCGGCGGAACCCAGTTCCTCCTCCGTCAGGCGGGAGCCGTCCACGGCCCGCCAGATCTCGTAGTCGAGGCCGACCTTCGCGAACTCGCGCCCGATGGCTTCGCGCCGCTCCCTGGCGACCGGCAGATTGATCACGACGCACCGCATGGAAAAACCCTCCCGAAATGAATGGAAAGCGGAACCCGGTCCCGACCGGGGAGGGGCTGTTGAAAAAGCTCCGAATTCGTGATTCGGTGGGGGGTGTTCTTCAAAAACAAAGGGGAATATATACGTGACTATGCGGAGATAATCTCAAATCTATCCGGGCCGTTGGCATACAATCCATGATGGAGAGTCCGCCTATTTCGGCTTAGCCGTCTTGTATTCAGCGGATGGCCCGGAGTTCCAGACCGTGCGATTAGTTTGGCAGGGAGAATGCTATCCAAAATCGGTCCCGGAATCAATCGCCTGCCTGCGATAGAACGCGAGTGAGGAGGGAGGGTTCGACGCGAGTGAGAGGGTGACCCGTTGTAGGGACAGGTCGCGACCTGTCCCTACAGAAGCAACCCCCCCTAC
>VXPH01000232.1 GCA_009839615.1 Nitrospinota bacterium | reverse complement strand
CCCACCCCCCCACCCCTCCCCCCCAAAAAAAAAAAAACCAACCCCCCCCCCCCGGGGGGGCCCCCCCCCCCCCCGCCCCCCCCCCCCCCGGGGGGCAGGGCATTACGCGATGAGCCGTCTGGCTCAGATGCGAGGCTTGTAGCCTTTCGGCGGCCACCAGGCGTCGAAATCCTTCGGTTCGGGAAGCCCGAGTTCCTTGGGTCCGCGCACCTTCTTGCCGATGTGCTTCTGCAGCTTGAGCAGGGTCGCAGCGCTCAGGCACTCGAGCTGCGCGGCCCGGCGGTCGGCGGCCTCCCCCACGCGGACGTCGATCTGGAAGTACTTGCGCGTGGCGATTTTCCCGAAGGCCTCGGAATTCGCAGCCGCGACCCAGACCGGCTTGATCTTGTTGAGCACGTCGACGGGCGTCCCCCGCCTCAGGGCGATGCTGTACATCCCGCCCATCGGCAACAGGGCCTTGAGCGCGGGGATGAAGTTGGCGATGGTGTAGGCCTTCCCGTAGTTGGAAATGTCCAGATCCTTCGGCCCCGTGTGCATGAGGTTGCGCAGCTTCCCGGCGCGCAGGAACTCGACGTGCTCGTGCACGCCGCCGCCGGCGATGTCCACCTCGCCCTGTAAGCCCGCGACGGTGGCCGGTTTTCCGCCCTTATACGGCACGAAGCGCAATTCGATGCCCGCTGCGTCCGCGACGGTGGCGCCCACCTCGTGCCAGATGCTGCCCACGCCCGAAGTCGAGATGGTGAGCTTGCCGGATTTCTTCTTGGCCGCGGCGACCACGTCGTTGAAGGTCTTGAAGGGAGAGTCGGGCCGCACCGACCAGCTCGCGAGCGAAGCAGCCGCCGCGAAGTGCTGCCAGTCCACCCACGCCGCCGAATCCGTGTATCCCATCGGCCGGACGAACTTGTTGTAGTTCCCGGCGCCCAGCCAGGTGTAGCCGTCGGCCGCCTTGTTGAGCACGTAGCGGGTGGCCACGCCCCCCACCGAGCCCGGGCGGTTGATGACGTTGACGGGCCAGCCGGTGGTGCGGGCCATCTCGCCGCACAGGGTGCGGATGACGGTGTCCGTGCCGCCGCCCGCGGCGTACATCACCACCCCCGTGATGGGGCGCGCGGGCCATTTCATTGCGTCCGCCTTGCGCGTCGTCAACACCATCGGCGCCGCGGCCACGGCGCCGGCTACCCCAAGGGTCTGGATGAAGCTCCTGCGCGAGAGATCGGATGATTCGGGAATGATGATTTCGGGATGCTCATGAGACTCTTTCTTGGACATGATGCTCTCCTCCGGTTGAAATGAAACGACCGCCTGACATCAGACAACGGCCAACCACGACCCCATTGGGCGCACAATCCACCCAGAATCTTGTTCCTTTCCTATTTCATTTTTCGACTGGGATTGATCCTAGAACGAAAGACGATTTGCGTCAAACTTGAGTTCGAGGTCCGCCGGTAAGCCCGACTTTCGCTATCGATATTTTCGTGTAGAATCGCGCTTTTTCAGGGAGCCGGGCAGGCCGTTCATCCAATTGGAACCCGTTTCACACCCAATCGTAATCCGGCTGTGATAAAATGCCGTGAGCGAGAAAGACAGGCTGAATACCAACTCATCAGAAGGAAACGCGAGATATGAGGCTAGGCGTATTGACAGGGGGCGGAGACTGCCCCGGCCTGAACGCCGTCATCCGCGCGGTGACGGCGTCGAACTTCCACCGCGGGAGCCATACGCTGGGCATCCGCCGCGGCTGGCGCGGCCTGGTGGACGGCGATTTCGTGGAAATCACGGGTCCGATGATCTCCGGCATCCTCGACAAGGGCGGCACCATTCTGGGTTCCTCGAGGACGAACCCCACGAAAGACCCCGCCCTACTCGAGAAACTGAAAGAAAACTGGCGCGCCTCGCGCATCGACGGCCTCATCGCCATCGGGGGCGACGATACGCTCAGCGTCGCCGCTTATCTCAGCAAGGAAGGCTACAACGTCATCAGCGTGCCCAAGACCATCGACAACGACATCGGCCTCACGGACTACTCGTTCGGCTTCCACACCGCCGTCGGCGTCATCACCGACGCCATCGACCGCCTGCGCACCACGGCGGAGGCGCACGATCGCGTCATCATTCTCGAAGTCATGGGACGCCACTCGGGCTGGCTCGCCACCTACGCGGGCATCGCCGGGGGCGCGGACCTCATCCTCGTGCCCGAGCGTCCCTTCGACATCGAAGAGGTCGTCGAGGTCCTCAAGGCGCGCTTCGCGCGCGGGCGCAACTTCGCCAACGTGGTCGTGGCCGAGGGCGCGAAGCCCGAGGGCATCGAGAACTACATCACGCGCAGCCAGGAGGTGGACGATTTCGGGCACGTGCAGCTCGGCGGCGTCGGCGAGTATCTTGCTAAAGAAATCGGAGACCGCATGAGCGTGGACACGCGCGCCGTCATTCTGGGGCACATCCAGCGCGGCGGCTCCCCCGTGCCCTACGACAGGGTGCTGGCGACCCGCCTGGGCGTGCGGGCGAGCGAACTCGCGCACGAGGGGACCTGGGGCGTCATGGCGGCGCTGCAGGGGCGGGACATCAACCCGGTACCGCTGGAAGATGTCCTCGGGAAGGTGAACACGCTGCGGGAGGACTTCTTCGACGCGGCGGAACTCTTTTTCGGATAGCTTCCCCGCCTCACCCTTCCACCCGCGCCCCGGTTTCGCCGTCGAACAGGTGCGCGTTCTCCATGTCGAAGAACACCCGGATGCGCTCGCCCACCTGGGCGCGGAAATGGCCCTCATTCGCGCAAGGAGAGGCTCCCGCGCCGTCCCTTCTCCTCGGTCCGCCGCGCCATCTAGGTCGGGTTCTCACTCTTTGCGTTCAGGATTTTTCGCAATTCAGGCAGGAGGCCAGGAACGTCGATCTGAATGATGTCCCAAACGGTATCGTTGTCGATACCCAGATAGCCATGCGCTAGGCGGTTGCGCGTTCCGATAATGCCGCGCCAGTCTATCTCCGGGTGCGCCTCGCACACCTCCTCCGGGACGCGGGTGGCCGCCTCGCCGATGAGCTCCAGGTTGCGCAGCGTGGCGTCGTAGACGAGCGAGTCGGCGACGAACGCGGCCTGATCCAGCCCGTCCGTGTAGGAGAAAACCTTTTCGCAAAACTCGATCATGTCCTGAACGTAGAAGCGCCAGTCGCGCCCGGCCTCAGACACGGACGATATCCCGCTCGACGTAGGGGCGGAACTCCGTCCGCAGCGCCTTGTCGGTTACCAGATCGACCGGACGACCCAGCAGATCCTCGATGTAGAACTGCGCGCCGAAATATCCCTTCGACGTCGCCCGCCCCTCGAAGCGCACCAGGACGTCGAGGTCGCTGTCCTCCCCCGCCTCGTCTCGGGCGAAGGAGCCGAAAATGGCGAGTTCGGCGACGCCGAAGCGCTCCGCGAGAATCGCCTTGTGCGCCCGGAGAATCTTGAGGACTTCGTCGCGCTTCGTCGGGGCGTCCGTGGATTCGATAAAAAGAGTCCTGGGGTTTTTGCGTTTTCGCGTCATGACGCGTCCCTTCCGAATCTCCGGTCACGGCGGATGGTTGCGCGTTCCCATCATACCGCATCTTCCTCATGCGCTATCGTATTCGAGAAGAAAGCCGTCCACAAGTTCGTTGAACGCGGTGTCCATCTCGCAGAAGCCGGTTGACTCGGCGAACGAATGCGCGGCCCGCCGTTCGCAGGGAGCGCGGCGCAATCTCCCTCCTCATCC
>VXPH01000259.1 GCA_009839615.1 Nitrospinota bacterium | reverse complement strand
CCCCCCCCCCCCCCCCCCGCCCCCCCCCCCCCCCCACCCCCACCCGGCCGCGCCCGCTTTTCCAGTCGAAAGGGCGTCCCCTATACCCCCTGAAACGGGGGCTTTTTCAACAACCACCTCATCAATCGGGTTCGCCCCCTACCCCGGCACCTCCATGCGCCGGTAGGATTCGGCGCACCCGAGGCCGCCCGCCTCCCCCGAGCGCTTCGCCCAGT
Organism: Nitrospinota bacterium; assembly: GCA_009839615.1. Taxonomy (GTDB): domain Bacteria; phylum UBA8248; class UBA8248; order UBA8248; family UBA8248; genus Bin107. The sequence goes on along the minus strand of VXPH01000259.1, from coordinate 3,551 downwards.
CGCGCAGGTGGGTGATGAGGTCTTCGCCCGGGTCGACCTGGCTCTTGTGGCAATGGAGCGCCTGTATTTTCAGGTCGAATGTATCGGTGATGTCCACCCATGTGTCGGCGCCGCGAATCGTCTTGAACCAGGCTTCCTTAGGCGTATGCGGCTCCAGGCCCTCCGCCAGCAGTTCGGGGAAATAGTTCTCGTTCCCCACGGCGGGATAGAGCGCGTCGAAGACCGCCTTGGCGACGGCGCGGTGGTCGCGGTGGTAGCCGTAGAAGCTGTCGAAGGCGTCGTTCGCCGGGTCGTCGGCGACCACGAGGTCCGGCCTGCACTCTCTCATCACATGCACGAGGTCGCGCCTGAGTTCGGCCGTGTTGCGGACTTCCCCGTCCGTATGGCGCAGGAAATAAACCTGCTCCACGCCCACGACCGCCGCCGCCGCGCGCTGTTCGCTCTCGCGTATCGCCCTTTTATCGTCGATGGTCAAGCGGCGCGCTTCGGGGCCGTTCACCCCCTTGTCCCCGCTCGTGGCGAGGCAATACTCCACCCGCCTGCCCTCGCGGGTCCACCTGGCGACCGAGCCCGCGCAGCGGAACTCGATGTCGTCCGGGTGCGCACAGATGATGAGTATTTTCTGATGCTCCATCGGGGTTTCCTTTTATGCTCATGCGGCAAGGCGACTTATAGCAGGGGGTGATGCGCACCGCAAAGGGGGATGGGTGTAAGAAAACGGTGCAAGGGATTGTAACGATCACATACGGGGTTGTTGAAAAAGCCCACAGAAGGAGCGCCCCGAATTTCACTCCCCCCTTGAGGGGGAGTCGAAGAGGCCGAGCGTTTTTTGCGAAGGCCGATTCGGTGGGGGGTGAAACGCGCTTTCTCGCCACTCCGGCTTTCACCCCCCACCGGCGCGACTTCGGGCTTCGCACTCGTCTTGCCGACTCCCCCTCAAGGGGGGAGTGATTATCCTCTCCGCTCGATCGGGATTCGCCCCTTGGTCGCGCCCGCGAAAATCTGCTAAAAATGATGCAAAATGATGACCGCACATGATTCGTTGCGAACCCCGAAGAAGGAGGCCGAGATGTCCAGAATCACGCCGGTGCCCGATGACGCCACGGGCGATCACGAACCGCTGTTCGAGCAATCGAGGGAACGATGGGGCACGGTGCCCAGTTTTTACCGCGCCCTGGCCCACTCACCCGAAGCGCTGCGCCACATCATGAGCCTCACCGTGGCGCTCAGAAGCCAGTGGCGGGCCGATACGTCCCGAATGCGCCTCATGCAGCTCGCGATCCTCACGCCATCGCTCATCAACGACTGCGAGATATGAACGAACCACAACGTCAAGCTTGGTCAAGCTGCCGGTCTGAATGATGAACACATCTCCCTAATAGTCGATGGATGGGAAGACAGCGACCTGTTCGATGAACGCGAGAAGGCGGTGATCCGCTGGGCGACGGCCCTCACGCGAAACACGGCCGCCGCCGATGACGCCTGTTTCGCGCCGCTCAAGGAGTTTTTCAGCGAAAAGGACATCGTGGAACTCACGCTGTTCACCTGCCTGTTCAACGCCTGGAACCGTTTGCAGGACGGTCTCCACAACCCCGTGGAGCCGCCCGACGACATCATCGGCTGGAAGGAATGGGAGGAAGTCGCGCAGGTTTCGGGATAGGGGGAACAAACAGGAAGGTTTTGGACTTGCAATTTTTTACTATTTGTTCAAATATCCTTCTCTGATTTTGCCCATTGTCTCTACATGACCGACAATAGTATTTGCAATGGATTTTTCGCAAACGTATATTTATGAAATGAGGATATTCGGCGACCTCCTCATATCTGGCTGAACTGGATTGATAGTCTTTGTTACCTTCAGAGCGATTTTATATGGCTGAAGGAGGCATTCAATGACTTCTGACCATACGAGAAACGATATTTGGTACGCGCTTTTGGATATTGATCGTGAGATGCGTTACTGCAATGAAAAATCGCGTTTATTCGAGAAAAAACAAACCAGAATCAGGTTTGCGTTGCTTGCCGTGTCAACAACCGGAGTGATTACTTTAGCCAGTGAACTTCCATGGTTTGTTCAAGCCATCATTAGCGCTGTTATTGGAATTATTGTCGCCTTTGATTTTTCTCGGAATTTCGGCAAGAAATCTGTTGTGCTCAATGCAATAACAATCGAGTACGGTCGCCTGGAAAATGAATGGCGTGAATTATGGAATGATGTTAATCAAGATGATGCGACAGAGGCGGAAATCAGAAACAAGAGCACAGAGTTAAAACAAAGAAAATCGATTATCGACGCTCTTGCAGGAGATAATATCGACCAACTTGATGAAAAGCTGAATGAAAAATGCGCACGTGAAACATATCAAGTAATGGCTAATGAATTTAACGTCGAATATACATCCTAATCCAGACCGTATTGATCAAAGAAGTGCACCAATACCCAGACCACCCAAACCTGCTCCACCTCCACCACCCCCGAGACCGCCGACACCCTCACCCAAGCGATAGATATCGGGGATGGGCTTGTTTACCCTTGCGTATAATTCTCTGTGCATGATTCTCAAAACGTGCTTTTTGTTTTCATAGGAGATTGTCGTGGATTTAGGCATCGAGGGAAAAGCGGCGCTCGTGACGGGCGGCAGCCGGGGCATCGGCAAGGAGACGGCGAGGCGCTTCCTCGAAGAGGGCGTCCGCGTCTTCACCTGCGCGAGGAACGAAGAACCTCTCGCCGAGACCTGCGCGCAACTGGCCGATGAGACGGGAGGCGAGATCGCCTTCGCCGCAGCGGATACGTCGAACGATTCGGAACTCGCGCCCCTGGTCGGGAAGGCGCAGGAGAAACTCGGGAGCATCGACATTCTGGTAAACAACGCGGGTACCATGAGCTCGGGCAGGTTCGAGGCGCTCGATGACGCCGGTTTGCAGAAACAACTCGACACCAAGCTGTTCGGTTTTTTGAGGCTCATCCGGCTCGTGGAACCCGGGATGCGCGCGAAGGGGTGGGGCCGCATTGTGAACATGATAGGCGGCGCGGGCAAGGAACCCGACCCCTACATGTTCGGGAGCGGCATGACGAACAGCGCGCTCCTGAACATGACGAAATCGCTTTCGACCGAATTCGGCGAGGCGGGGATTCACGTGAACGCGGTGTGCCCCGGCTGGGTGGACACCGCGCTCTGGCGGATGAACGCCCAGGGCCTGGCCGCGGAACTCGACGCCGATTCCGAAGAAGAGGCCCGCCGCCGCGCGGCGCGCAAGAACGCGCTGGGCCGGTTCGGCAGGCCCGAAGAGCTGGCCGACGCCATCGTCTTCCTCTGCTCCGAGCGGGCGAGCTACATCACCGGCATCTCCCTCAACCTCGACGGGGGGCGCTTGAAGTCGCTGTGGTAGTAGGGACAGGTCGCGACCTGTGGGGCAGCTACAAAACCAACCCCCCCTACCCCCCCTTGACAGGGGGGTAAGAAAGAACAAAACCCCCTCTACCCGGGAGACGGGCAAGAGCAAAGTCCCTGTACCCGTCAGGGGCGCGTCGCCTTTTTATACCCCCCTGT
>VXPH01000178.1 GCA_009839615.1 Nitrospinota bacterium | reverse complement strand
CAGCGAATAAGCGCCTTCGAGTTGTTGGATGGCTTCGATGATGGCTCCCTCGGTGGTTTTCTCATCGGAGCGCGCGATGAGATGCAGGATGACCTCGCTGTCCGTCGTGCTGCGGAATATGGATCCGTTCTCTTCGAGTTCCTCGCGCAGGGCGCCGCCGTTGACGAGGTTTCCGTTGTGACCGAGGGCGAGCGTTCCTTTGGCGTAGTCGACCAGGAACGGTTGGGCGTTTTTGATATCCGAATGCCCGGCGGTGGAATAGCGGTTGTGTCCGATGGCGATGCGACCTTTAAGCTTGGCGATGCGCTCTTCCGTGAAAACATCGGCAACAAGACCCATGCCGACTTCGCTGTGCACCCTTTCCCCGTTGGAGGCAACGATGCCCGCGCTCTCCTGTCCTCTGTGTTGGAGTGCGTAGAGACCCAGATAGGCCAGATTAGCCGCCTCGGGGTGGTCGTAGATACCAAAGACGCCACATTCTTCTTTCGGATGGTCATCTATCCAGACAGACATCTCACAACACCTCGGAGAGGGCGTCCGACCATGCCGCCACGATATCCGGCATGGCCAAGTCAATCAAGGGAACATTATCAGGGGTTTTTACGACGAAAGCATCCTCCTGAACGCGACCGATGCGCGTTAGCTCCGCCCCGCAGCTTTGTACGGCCTCTTGCAGCGCGTTCACCGACTGGGGAGATACGCTCACCAGAATGCGCGATGCGGCTTCACCATATAACAAGCCGTCGAGCCTGCCCTCCTGCTCGGGAAGCCACACCTCGGCTCCAAGCCCGCTTTTTAGCGATGAGAGTGCAGATTCAGCCAAAGCGATTCCCAATCCTCCTTCGGAAAGATCGTGAGCGGAGCGCACAAAATCCATTTCGATGCCTCGTCTGCAAGCCGCTTGCACGGCTTTTTCCGCATCCAGCGATATCGACGGTGCATCGCCTCCTTCCCGTCCCGTTTCCATCCACACGTACTCATGGGCGCATGCGTGCGGCAACGGCGCTTCGTCTTTGGGATGAATCAGAGCGATGACGTCACCCTGTGAGGCGAATCCATGGCCTACTCTTTTTTGAATGTCGTCGAGCAGTCCCACCATACCGATGATCGGGGTGGGATAGATATCCACCTGATGCGTTTCGTTGTAAAAACTCACGTTTCCGCTCACCACGGGGAGACCCAGAGAGCGGCACGCTTGCGCCATGCCATCGATCGACGAAGAAAATTGGGCCATGACGGCGGGGCGCTCGGGATTACCGAAGTTGAGGCAGTTGGTGATCGCAAGCGGTCTTGCGCCCACGCAGCAGATGTTTCGCGCTGCTTCCGCCACGGCGAGCATCCCCCCCTTATAGGGATCAAGCATGCCGTATCGCGCGTTCCCATCCGTCGTGAGGGCCAGCGCCTTGTGCGTGCCTTTTAGACGGATGATGGCTGCGTCTCCGCCTGGAAGGGTCACTGTGTTCGTGCGAACTTTATAGTCATATTGGCGCCATATCGGTTTTTTGTCCCCGTGGTTGGGATGGGCCAGCATCTTGAGCAGGGTGGCCCCTAAATCTTCAGGTTCCGGCAGTTTGTCTAGCGGATCATCGAGTGGGAGCCCGCGTTCGGTTTCTCTAGGACGGTCATAGGTTGGCGCATCATCCGTCAGCGAAGATACGGGCAGTTCAGCGACTTCATCCCCTCCGAAAGTTGCACGAAGCCTCCCGTCTCCGGTTACTTCCCCCACGACGGACATCGGCAGGTCCCACCTCTGGAATATCTCTCGCACCTCGGATTCCCTGCCTTTTTCCGCGACCAGCAGCATCCTCTCCTGGCTTTCCGAGAGCATCATTTCGTAAGGCGTCATCGCCTCTTCCCGGCAAGGCACCGAATCCAGGCGAAGCAGAAGACCCGTACCTGCCCGGCCCGCCATTTCGACGGAAGAGGAGGTGAGGCCGGCGGCTCCCATGTCCTGAATGCCGACCACAGCGCCGCACTTCATCAGTTCCAGGCACGCTTCGAGCAGGAGTTTTTCCCGGAACGGATCCCCCACCTGAACGGTGGGTCTTTTTTCGAGGGCGGAATCATCAAACCCCGCAGACGCCATGGACGCGCCGTGAATGCCGTCTCTCCCGGTGGGTGCGCCGACGTAGATGACCGGGTTCCCGATGCCTGAAGCCGTACCCCGGAATATGGCGTCTGAGCGCATAATGCCAGCGCACATGACGTTTACCAGAATGTTCCCGTTGTAGCAGGGGTGAAATTTCGTTTCTCCGCCCACAGTGGGAACGCCGACGCAATTCCCGTAACCCGCGATACCGCCTACGACGCCGCCAACGAGATAGGGTGTGCGGGGATGTTCCGGTGCCCCGAAACGCAGGCTGTCGAGCACCGCAATGGGCCGCGCGCCCATTGTGAAGATGTCCCTCAAAATGCCGCCCACTCCGGTAGCCGCGCCCTGGTAGGGCTCGATGAAAGAGGGGTGATTGTGGCTCTCCATTTTGAAGGCGACAGCGAGGCCTTCACCTAAGTCGACGACACCGGCGTTTTCTCCGGGTCCTTGCAGGACGTGAGGGCCTTGCGTGGGAAATTTTTTCAGGTGGATGCGGCTGCTCTTGTACGAGCAGTGCTCATTCCACATGGCGGAGAATACGCCGAGTTCCGTGACGTTGGGTTTGCGCCCCAGAATTTCCTTTATCTTCTCCCATTCGGTTGCAGAAAGGCCGTGGTCAAGGGCCATCTCCCTCGTGGCGTGCGTGTCCGTCGTGATCACGATGAGGCCACCATCCGCAGCACGGACATAAACATCTGCAACCCGTCCTCGCCGCCCAGCAGGGAATCGCAGCTACGCTCGGGATGCGGCATCAGACCCACTACGTTTCCCGCCAGGTTGCATATACCCGCGATGTTATTCATCGAACCGTTGGGATTCGCTTCGGGACTCACGCTTCCATCCGCGTCTGTGTAGCGGAAGACTATCTGGTTGTTGTCTTCGAGTTCGGCGAGCGTACCGGGTTCGCAGAAGTAGTTGCCCTCGCCGTGGGCGATGGTCATTTTGAGAATTTCGTCCGGCTCGATGCCGCAAGTGAAGGGGGTCCTCGAAGTCTCGCATTTGAGCCAGACTTCCTCACAAACGAAGCGAAGCGACTCGTTTCGCCTTAAGGCCCCGGGCAGGAGGCCCGATTCTGTCAGACACTGAAAGCCGTTGCATATGCCGAGCAGGGGACGCCCCTCCCGGGCATGCTCGGAGACGGCCTTCATGATGGGCGAGAAGCGCGATATGGCGCCGGCCCTTAGGTAATCCCCGTAGCTGAAGCCTCCGGGAAGTATCACGACTTCCGCGTCTCCCAGAGAGGTTTCCTTGTGCCAGACGAACCTCACCGGCTGTTTGAGAACGTCCTTGATGGCGTGGTAGCAGTCATGATCGCAATTGGAACCGGGAAAGACGATGACGGCGAATTGCATCATAGTGCCTCGCCGTTCGTGGATTCATCCGCCATTTCGATGCGGTAATCTTCAATGACGGGGTTGGCGAGCAGGTCCTGGCACATTCTTTCCAGATCGGCATGGACGTTGCCCGTATCATCGAGCTCGAGCTCGATGAATTTCCCCACGCGTACTTCATTCACGCCTTTGAATCCGAGAGAGGAGAGCGCTCCCCGAACGGCTTCCCCTTGGGGGTCGAGCACTCCCTCTTTGAACGTCACGTAGACCAGGGCTTTCGGCATCACCACCTCAGGGCGAAAGTTATTCTATGACGAGTTTTTCGACTTCGGCGTATGCGTCTTCCACCTGTCCTAAGTC
>VXPH01000038.1 GCA_009839615.1 Nitrospinota bacterium | reverse complement strand
GGCGCGCTCGACGGCCTGCACCGCTATCCCGACGGCGGGGCGAAAGCGCTGGCGGAGTGTCTGGCGGAAAAATTGGGCGTCTCCCCGGCCTGCGTATTCATGGGAAACGGGGGAGACGACGTTCTCTCCGTCCTGAGCAGGACGTTCCTGGACGAAGGCGATGAGGTGGTGATTCCCCAGCCCACCTTCAGCCCCTATGCGCACGTGAGCCGGGTGATGGGCGCCAAGGTCGTATTCTCGCCCCTGCGCGAGATGCGAATCGATTTGGACGACGTTTTCACCCGGATTTCCGGGCGCACGAAAATCGTCTTCCTCTGTTCCCCGAACAATCCCACGGGCGGGATTCTGGCGGAGGGCGAACTCGTCTCCTTTCTGGAAAAACTGCCCGAAGGCCTTCTGGTGCTTCTGGATGAGGCCTATGGCGATTTCGCGGACGATCCGGCGTATCCCGACAGCGTTTCCCTCATCGAGCGCTTCCCGCTCGTCGTCCTGCGCTCGTTCTCGAAAATATACGGTCTGGCCGGCCTGCGCGTGGGGTTCGCCGTGAGCAGGGAGGGCGTCGTCGGGTACATGAACCGCGTTCGCGAGCCATTCAACGTGAACCAGCTCGCGCAGGCGGCGGCCCTGGCCGCGCTCGAGGACGATGACTACAAGGAACGCGCCGTCGCTTTGGTGCGGGAGGGGAGGGGAGCGCTCTATGCGGCGTTCGGCGGGATGGGGCTCGAGTACGTCGAAAGCCAGGCCAACTTCATCTTCGTTCGCGTGGGCGAGGGCGACGCGGCCATGAACGCCCTGATGCGCGAGGGCGTCATCGTTCGTCCCGGTAGCGCTTTCGGGCATTCTGAATGGATTCGCGTCACCGTCGGACTCCCTGAAGAGAACGCGCGCTTCCTCTCGAAGCTCAGGGATTTTCTCGCCTGAAGTCGTTTCAAAGCACTCGCCAAGAGAAAATAATTGGGGTACCGCAAAATGCGAAGGTGCTCCCCATGAAACATTTCTGAAAATAAAAATCCCCGGCGCGGGAGGTAGAATCTCCCGCGCCGGGGATTTTGTCCTTTCGTTGTTTCCCGAATCAGGCGCCTTCGAAAGCCGGCGTTTATTTGTTCACCGCGTCCTTGAGGCTCTTGCCTGCGGAGAACTTGGGCGCCTTGCTCGCCTTGATCGAGATTGTCTCGCCCGTTTGCGGGTTGCGTCCCGTACGTGCGGCCCGCCTGGAAACGGAAAAAGTCCCGAATCCGACCAGGGAGACGCGGTCCCCTTTTTTCAGAGCTTGTGTCACGGAATCAAGCAGGGATTTCAGCGCCCGGTCTGCGGCGGCTTTCGAGATGCCGGCGTCCCCGGCGATTTTTTCTACCAGATCGGATCTCTGCATTGGGGTCCTCCCACTTTCAATGACGGGCCTTAATAAATTATTGGTAGTCCAAATGTTTTTCTAAAGAGAAATACCAATCTATCGTAGCCGCGCAGAGAGGTCAATAGAGAACATGGCGCAGAGGGGGATTTTTTATCGGCATGCGGGAGTCTGTGCTTATAAGTGATTTTATATCAATTGCTTGAAAGTTCAAACAACTTTCTTGAAACTCAAACGTGGTGATCGCCCGCGGTTTTGTCGGTTCGCGTAACTTTCACTGGGCGGATGCTTCGAACTAGCGGAGCGAGAGGCCGGTGCGGCGGGGCATTTTGCGAAGCCGCTCGTAGCGCGCGACGGTGGGCTGATCGAGCAGGGGCTTGGGTTCGTTCTCGAGGTTTTGCTGGTGGACGTCGTCCGCGAAGCCTTGAATGCCGACCCTGGGCAGCGCCTTGCCGATGAAGCGTTCGATGTTCTTGACGGGCGTGATTTCACCGGGCGACATGAGCGTCATGGCGTAGCCGATGCTGCCGGCGCGCGCCGTTCTGCCTGCGCGGTGCACGTAGTCTTCGGGGTATTCGGGGACGTCGTAATTGATGACGTGGGAGATGCCCGTCACGTCGATTCCGCGCGAAACGATGTCCGTCGCCACGAGAATGCGGTGCTTGCCCTGGCGAAAGCCCGCCAGCGCTCGCTCCCTCTGGCGCTGACTTCTGTCGGAGTGAATCTTGGCGACGGAAATTTTCTCGTTCTCCAGGAAATTGCACAGCACATCGGCCCCGGCCTTGGTTCTCGTGAAGATGAGGACGCTGGTGGGGTTGTATTTGTCGATGATGCCCAGCACGCCGCGCGGCTTGTTCGCCATGCTGATGGGGTAGACGCCGTGGTGGATGCCCTCCGCCGGCGTCGAGGGCGGCGAGATGTTGATTTGCACCGGGTCGCTCACCGCGCGATTCGCCAGGTCCTGAATTTTCTCGGGCATGGTGGCGGAGAAGAGCATGGTTTGCCGCTTTTCGGGGAGGCGCTTGAGGATATCGGTGATCTCCTCGGCGAAGCCCATGTCCAGCATGCGGTCGGCCTCGTCGATGATGAGTATCTCCAGTTTCCGGAAATGCACCGATTTGCGGTTCAGGTGATCGAGCAGCCTGCCGGGCGTGGCGACGACGATGTCCACTTTGTCCTGAAAGGCCTGGAACTGGGGCTCGTAGTCCACGCCGCCGTAGATGACAGCGCACGAGGTTTCGAGGTGTTTCCCCAGCCGGTGGAATTGTTCCGACACCTGGATGGCGAGTTCCCGCGTGGGCGTCAGGACGAGGCACCGCGTACCCGAGCCGCCTTGCAGGTGCTCCAGCACCGGCAGGGCGAACGAGGCCGTTTTCCCCGTGCCCGTCTGGGCGCAGCCGATGATGTCCCGTCCCTCGCGCGCGAGGGGGATCGCCTCCCGCTGGATGGGGGTGGGGGCGTCGAACCCGAGGCCGTGAATCCCGCGGAGCAACTCCGCCCCGAAGCCGAGTTCCCGAAAACCCTCGGGTGCGTCCGCGACGGCGAAATCGCCCACGCCGAATTCGGCGGGGTCTTTTTGATAAGTGATGCCGTTATAGGATGCGTCTGTTCTTTTCTGGGGGGATGGCGATGAGGCCTGCGCCCCGACTGCTGCGGGTTTTTTCTTGCGGCGCCTTCTTTTCCTTTTGTTTTTGGATGGCTGCTCGTCGCTCGTTCCGTTTTTCGATTCTATCTTCGCTGCGTTTTGCTTATGCAAGTCTTCTCCATTATTTTGTCTTGCGCGCGAACGCCTGCGCCGACGGCGCGGTTTCGCGGACTTCGTCTCTCCGGGGTCGGCTTTTCCCTGCGGGGATTCGCCGTTGGGGGGCGTGGAGGCGGAAGGCGAGTCTTTCCGCGCGGCGTACTCTGCGGTTGAAATGGAAGCGGATTCCTGAACCTCGGGACTAGACTGGCTATCAGGGGCTTCTGCTTTGCTTTTGGAGCTTATGATGCTCGCTAAACGTTTGATTATTCTCACGGTGAGTGTTTATAGGGAAGATGCTCACGTCTGTCAAGCGCAGAAAGCGGGGACTTGCAGTTGGAGGGGAATCTGCTCATGACGCAAAAAGGGATTGTATTGTGGCATCAGGAGACCATCGACGCGCGCGACGTGCCGCGATTCGCCCGGTGGTGCGAGGATTCCGGCATCGATTCGCTCTGGTTTCCCGAAACCTGGGTGCGCGACGGCGGCATCCTCATCGCCATGGCGGCGCAGGCGGTGGACAAGATCAAGCTGGGGGCCGCGGTGTTCAACATCTACGGCAGAACGCCCGGCCTCATGGCGCAGACGGCGGCGGAGCTCGACGTGTTGAGCAGCGGTCGCTTTCATCTTTGAATCGGATAGAGCGGTCAGGCGGTGATCGAGAACAGGCACCGGATTCCCGTCGGCAGTCCCTTGAATCGCGACCGGGAGATGGTCGAA
>VXPH01000055.1 GCA_009839615.1 Nitrospinota bacterium | reverse complement strand
TCGGCTGCGGTCATGGAGAGTTGACGGGGGGTTTCAATTTTTTTCTCATTGACGCTGACGATCACGTCACCTCGTTTGACGCCAGCTTTTTCCGCGGGCGCATTTTCAATCACGTTGGAAACCAAAGCGCCGTGCGTATCCTTCAGGCCCAATCCCTTCGCCAGACTCTCGTTGACGGGTTGAATGGACACGCCCAGAAAACCGCGGGTCACCACGCCCGTGCGAAGCTGGGGAAGCAGCTTCTTGGCCATGTTGATCGGTATGGCGAAACCGATGCCGATGTTGCCGCCGCCCCTGCTGAAAATGGCGGTGTTGATGCCCACGACGTTTCCCTGCAAATCGAAGAGCGGCCCGCCGCTGTTTCCCGGATTGATGGAGGCGTCGGTTTGGATGTAGTTGTCGTATCGTCCCGAGCCGATGACGCGGCCCTTGGCACTGACGATTCCGGCCGTCACCGTGTGGGACAATCCGAATGGATTGCCTATGGCCATTACCCAATCACCCACGCGAAGTTTTTCGCTGTCCCCGAGATTCACCGCGGTGAACGTATCTCCGGGTTTCGTTTCCACTTCGAGCAGCGCGATATCGGTTTGGGGGTCGCGGCCCACGATCTTCGCTTTTCGTTTCTTTTGGTCATTGAAGCGGACCGTGATGTTCACTGCGTTTTCGACGACGTGGTTGTTCGTGATGATCAGACCCTTCTCGTTCACGATAAAGCCCGACCCCTGGCTCTGCCGTCTGGGCTGCGGCCGCGAACGGCCGCGAGGCCCGGGGCCGAAGGGGCCTTCATGGAAACGCCTGAAAAATTCGTTCCACATATCACCGGGAAATCCCGGGAACTGGCGTCCTGAACTCGTTTCAACCTTGGTTTCCGTACTGATGTTCACCACGGCAGGGCTTAATTGTTCCGCCAATCCGGCCAAGGACGGCAGCCCTCCCGCCTTGACTGCGGATCGGGCGTTCGCCGGCGCGAAAAACAGAGCCAGACCAAGGAATATCGTGAGGAGAACGCAGGTTGAACTCACCGATTTGAAGTTTGGAAGATAAGGAGTATTCCGCATTTTTTCCCCTTCTCCGTGCATCAGACATGTCGGCGGCGACAAACACCACAACACTGGTTTTAGATATACCAAAGTTCCATCCGTGTGAAAATCGGCAAATAGCTGAAAAAAGCTTGATTATCGCTTTGATGCGGGTTCATGCGGTGGAAAGGATACGATTCCCGGCCATCCGCATCGACGCGGGGCGGGTGGAGGGATATTCTCTCCACCGTCTGGAACCGCCTGGAAATATCCGGCCTCGGCGTCACCCGGGAGAGTTTTTGGAAATGATGCGCGAATGAGCCCAGAATCCCAAACCATTGCGCTCGCCATTTCGGCGGCTTTCGTCAGCGCGGCGACGAACATCACCTTCGCCCCTGCCTTGCGTCAGATGGGTTCGTTCGCCCTGGCGCAGTTCAACAACGTGGGCAACACCATTTTGCTGGGGGCCGTCGGGTTCTGGCTCTACGAGCCGGGGAGTTTCCGCTGGGAGGCGCTCGCCTGGTTCGGCGTTCTGGGCGTGATGAACTACAGCATCAACCGCTGGGTCTTCTACACCGGCATGAACATCGTCGGCCCCGCGCGCCACATCACCATCACGAGCATGGTCCCGCTTCCCAGCCTGATTCTGGCCGTCATCTTCCTGGGAGAAGAACCCGGCCGGTGGGTGGTGCTCGGCACGGTTCTCGTCGTCTTCGGAATCGCCGCCGTGAGCTACGAACCCTCGGGCGGAAGATGGTTCCGCGCGGGCGTCGGCTGGTCGCTCACGAGCATGCTCATGCTGGTCGCAAGCGCCTTCATGCGCAAGCAGGGAATGTCGTACATGGCGGCGCCCGCCCTGCTCACGGCGTGGTCGGCCCTGGTCGCGATTCCGACTTCCGAGACCTTCCGGCATTTCCTGCCGAAGCGGTATTTCGAGTGGGGTTCGAAGCATTATATTCCGCTTCTGGTCTTTGGAACGACGCTCAACGGGCTGATGCAGATACTCATCAACCTCTCGCTCAAGGGCAAGATATCGCTCGCGGTTCCCATCCTGAGCAGCACGCCGATTTTCGCCTTGTGCCTCTCCGCGCTGTTCCTGCGAAACATCGAACGACTGACCGCGCGCGTGGTTCTGGGCATTCTCATCGCCGTGCTGGGCATCGTGGCGGTGAGCATCGGGCGGCACGGCTGATTTGGCCATGGACAACACGATGGGGATCGTCTGGGCGCTGGCGGCGGCGATCATGGCGGCGTTCACGGGGGTTCTCGCCGCGCGGCCCCTGCGGCACATGGGTCTGATGTCCGCCACCTTGCTGACGAACGTCTTCAACATGCTCGTTCTCGCCCTTTTCGGCTGGTGGGAATACGAGCCCGAGGACGTCACGCTCGAGGGCATGCTCTGGTTCGCCCTTCTTGGCGTCACCGCCTACAGTTACGGGCGTCTGGTGTATTACAAGGCGATCGACGCCATCGGCCCGCCGAGGCTGATGACGCTCATGAGCACGTCCCCCCTGCTCAGCCTGACCCTGGCCGTCCTCTTCCTGGGCGAGCAGCCCGGCCCGGCTGTTCTGGGAGGCACGGGCCTCGTGGTAGCGGGCGTCATTCTGGTGAGCTACGAACCCGCCCGGGGGCGCTGGTTCCAGCCGGCGATCCTTTGGGGTTTCGCCAGCGCGATCTCACTCGGCGTGAGCGTGTTCATCCGCAAGAAGGGCCTGGACGCCATGCCGAACATCGCCCTCACGGTCGCGTGGTCGAACATGGTGAGCATCCCCATCATCTACAGTCTCAGATACCTCTCCCCACCCGCGCTGTTCGACTGGGGGCCGCGCTGGGCGGTCGTGACGATTATCCTGGTCGGCGTGCTGAACTCGGGCAATCAACTCCTCTACAACCTCGCCATCATCAACGCCGAGGTCAGCGTCGTCGGTCCCATCATCGCCTCAATGCCAATCTTTTCAGTGGTTTTCACCGTCCTCATGCTGCGCGACATGACGCGCGTGCGGCCCCGCCTCGTCGTGGGCGTATGCGTCACGGTGGCGGGGATGGCCGCCGTCGCACTCGGCCGCTGAGGCGCATCTGCCCGCATTTGCCGTTGGCACGGGCCCCGCGGGCCGTGGCAGAATTCCCCCGCGCCCTGGGTGTGGCGGCGGCGAAATCCGGCCGCCGGAACCGGTTCTCGCCCGCGGAATTGCCCGCATTTACCCTAGAAAATTTACGGAAATTTACGGAAAAACCCCGTGAATTTATCGATATTTATCGAATTTTTCAGAAATTCCTTATCCCCGAACAAGCCGATCGGCTTCACCATCATACCGGAATCCCCCGAATCCGCGCGGACGGCAATTGCGGGGAATTGCGGGGGCGGACCGCGATGGAAGACGAAGCCGAACTCCCCGGAGAGGGGTCATCGCAAAGCGAGCCAACCCCTCAGGTTACTCCCGAACGCCTCACTTCCTGTTACCGCAAATGCGGGGAAATGCGCTCTCGTCTCGACGAGGGGCGAAGTCTGTCGCCATGATTTTCGGCGCGACGCGCGGGGCGGGAAGTGAGAATGGCTTCCGCCCCGGGGAGGGGAAGCCGACGGGCGGCCTCTCCAGCATACTCCACCTGCGCGAAAACCCGGCGACGGCAAATGCGAGCAGATGCGCCTCCGTCCCGGCGGGGGGATCCATTCCAACCGGAGAGATGGAGCGTGGGGACAGGCCCCCGTGCCTGTCCGGGGCCACCGACACGGGCGGCCACAGGGGGCCGCCCCTACACCTGTGGGTTATAGACATATACGCGCCCACGACGCGTAGGGGGATGTGGGGGTGGGGGGTGGTGGGTGATAAAAAAAATGGGGGGGGGGGGGG
>VXPH01000116.1 GCA_009839615.1 Nitrospinota bacterium | reverse complement strand
AGCAAAGTCGAAAAGGCAAAGTCCCTGGATTCCGGCATGCGCCGGAATGACGAACAAAACCGAACCTCCTTGCAGGGACAGGTTGCGACCTGTCCACTGCCACCCCCTCCCCGTTCGGTTCCATTCGCCGAATCACGAGATCGGGTGTTTTTCAACGATTCATAGCGGGCGCGCCGCCCGGGCCTTTCCGTTGACAAGGCCTCACCCCGACCCTAATATCGGGAAGCGCTCAAAACCCACGACATTACCTTTGTGAAACCCGTCTGAGGGGAGTTATTTCACGGGTTTTGATGCTGACTCAGAACACACGCTTCAAGCAGCGAATCGCAAGGATTCGAATAGTTCATTCATCGCGGAGCACCCCGGAGGAGAATCACCATGGCGTATAAGAATCACGAAATCATCGATCTCTCACAAGACATCTACCAGGGCCAGCCGGTGTTCGTGGGGCACCCCGAAACCTGGCGCTGGACGAACATGACGCACGAGGAAAGCGCCGCCAGCGGCCGCTTCAAGAGCGAGATGAGCTATTACTCGGGCATCATCCAGTTCTGCGAGCACGGCCCCACGCACGTGGATTCGGTCAGCCATCTCGACCCCTCGCCTGACGCGCCGCACATCGACGAGATGAGCTTCGATAACTTCTACAGCCGGGGCATCGCGATTGATTTCGAAAACGTCGAGGACAACAGCTACATCAACGCGGACGACGTGAAGCGCAGGCTCGATCACTACAATTACGAGATCAGGCCGGGCGATACCCTGCTTTACACCTACGGGCACTTCAAGCGCCACCACCCGACGCCTCTCTACACCACGGCCTACGCTGGCTGGACGCGCGATGCGGCCGAGTATGTTTACGGCGAATGCGGGGCCATCAACGTGGCCACCGACGCCCCCAGCATGGATATGGCCTCCAGCCCGGATTATCCCTGCCACCTCGTTTGCCGTGAACTGGGACGCATCAACACGGAAAACCTGTGCAACATCGAACTGGTGGTGGGCAAGGAGTTCCTCTACATCGGGCTTCCGCTCAAGATTCGGGGCGGGTCGGGCTCGCCGATCCGGGCGATCGCCGTGCTGAACGCCTGATACCCTCTGGCGCGAGGCGAATATGAAAGCCCTGGTAAAACAGGCGAAAGGGCCCGGAAACATGGCGCTTTTGGACGTTGCGGAGCCTCACGCCGGACCCGGGCAGGTGAAGGTCAAAATCGCCCATGCCGGTATCTGCGGCACGGACGTGCACATCGCCTCAGGCGAGTTTTTCCACTATTTCCCCCCGCTGGTGCTGGGGCACGAGTTCTCGGGCGAGGTAGTGGAAACGGGCGCGGGCGTCGAGGGGATTCCGTTCGGCGCGCGGGTGACGGCCGAACCCACGAAGTCGACCTGCCGCGTCTGCCCGCACTGCATCTCGGGCCGCTACAACCGCTGCGAGAAGCGCGACATCGCGGGCGTGGTGAGCAACGGCGCCTTCACCGACTACGTGGTCACCCGGGCGGAGTCGATCCACCGCCTGCCCGAGGGCGTGAGTCTCAAGGCGGCTGCGCTCTCGGAACCCCTCGCGGTTTGCGTCCACGGCGTGTGCGAGCAATGCAGCGTGCGCGATGGTGATTTCGTCCTCGTCATGGGGCCGGGGGCCATCGGCTTGGGGTGCGCCCAGGTGGCAATCGCCCACGGCGCGCGCGTGATGGTGGCGGGCGCCGGAAAGGATGCGCACAGGCTCGCGCTCGCCCGCTCGCTGGGTGCGGAGTGGACGGTGAACGTGGAAGAAGAAAACGTCCTTGACCGCGCTCTCGCGGTCACGAACGGCTGGGGGGTTGATTTGGCGGTCGAGGCGGCGGGCGCTGCCGGTGCGCTTGAGGCTTGCGTCGAGGCGGTGCGGAAGGGAGGCGAAATCCTTCAGGTGGGCCTGCCCGGCGCGCCGGTTCCCGTCGATATGGACAGGCTGGCGTTCAAGGAGATTCGCCTGGTCGGCACGTTCGGCCAGAAGCGCTCCGCCTGGCTCCTGGCGCTCGAACTGATGGAGACGGGCAGGGTCGACGCCGAGGCGATGATATCGGACATGCTCCCGCTCGATGCGTGGGAGCGGGGCTTCGACATCATGGCGCGCGGGGCGGGGCTGAAGGTTCTCCTCGCGCCCAAAGGATAGGGGGTTGTTGGGAAAGCCCCGGGAAGCGATTTTGGGTTGCGCGCAAGTTTTTGAATTTCACTCCCCCCTTGAGGGGGAGTCGAAGAGGCCGAGTCCTTCGGACGAAGGCCGATTCGGTGGGGGGACATACCACAGAAAAATCTCCCCCCACCGGTTCGCTTGCGGGCTTGCACCCTTAGCTCACCGACTCCCCCTCAAGGGGGGAGTGGTTGTTGACACTCTGCAATGTGGAGAGGTTTGGCTCACGTCGTAAAGAGTTTTTTCAACAGCCTTGAGAGGCGAGGAACGAAGAATATCGGCGCTTTTCGCCGGAAAACACGGGTTCAAGGAAAGATGAGAGATATTCGGACTAACACGAAGCGTTCATTTAGAGGATGGCACACATGAGCATCGACGGAAAAGAATTCAGAACCGCCCTGGGCAGGTTCGCCACCGGCGTCACGGTCGTCACCGCGAAAACGCCCACCGAAGCCCGGGGCATGACGGCGAACGCGTTTTCCTCCCTCTCGCTCGATCCGCCGCTCGTCCTGGTGTGTTACGACAACAAGGCGTCGAGCTTGAAGATCGTGCAGGAAGCGAAGAAGTTCGCCATCAATTTCCTGTCCGAAGAACAGAAGAGCACGTCCGACTGGTTTGCGGGCAAGGGCAGGGACGCGGAGGATCAGTTCGCCGACATCCCGCATGAAACCGGGGAAAACGGCTCGCCCGTGCTCACGGGAAACGTGGGCGTTCTGGAGTGCGACCTGCACGAAGAGCTTCCGGGTGGAGACCACACCATCGTCGTGGGGCGCGTCACCCGAGTCGTTCTCGAGGAAGAGGTGCGCGCGCCGCTTCTCTTCTACGGCAGCGCCTACCGGAAGATGGACATGGACGGCACCTACGACTGATCCCTGAACCAGGCCCTGATTTCACAAGGAGTTCCCTTGGCTTCTTTCCGCGCGGTTGTGTTCGATCTGTTCGACACGCTCGTTGATTTCGACATCACGCTCTTCCCGGTGGTAGAGATCGACGGCAAAGAGGAGAAGACCACCTCGCGCGCGGCTTATGACGCGCTTTATGACGGTGGTTTCCTCGTGCCGAATTACCCGGCCTTCCACCAGCTCTGGCTCCAGAACTCGAAAGAGGTCTGGGGCGAGCGCAACAACGATCCCGAGCTCAAGGAGGTTCGCTCGATAGTCCGTTTCCGGCTCCTCATGGATCTTCTGGTGGCGATTCCCGCACAGGACAGGGAACGGGCCGCCCTGACGGCCCTGAACGCCCACATGTACGGCATCGAGAACTCCGTGGTGTTCGACACCGACCGCCTAGACGTGCTGGGGCGGATAAAAGACGCAGGCCTTCCGGTAGCGCTCCTGAGCAATTTCGACCACGCGCCCACCGCCCGGCGGATCATCGACAAGATGGGCATCACGCCGTATATGGATTCCATCCTGATTTCCGAGGATGAGGGTTACAGGAAGCCCGCGGCGTCGCTGTTCTTGAAGGTAGCCGAGGAACTGGGCGTTGCGCCTGCCGAGGTGCTCTTCGTGGGCGATACGTTCGATGCAGACGTCACGGGGCCGCAAGGGGTGGGCATGCCCTGCGCCTGGATCAACAGAAAAGGCGCGCCCGTGCCGGAGGGTGCCCGCCCGCCCGATTTCGAGATTGAGGATGTCAAGGAGGCGCTTTCGATTCTGGGGCTGTAGGGATTTCGTAGGGACAGGTCGCGACCTGTCCCTACAAAACCAACCCCCCCTACCCCCCCTTGTCAGGGGGGTATAAAAAGGCGATATCCCCGCGCCG
>VXPH01000015.1 GCA_009839615.1 Nitrospinota bacterium | reverse complement strand
TCCGCTCGGTGAAGCATGGAATTCATTCGCATGCCACATTGCGGTTTGGCGGTTCCAATCATCACCACGAGTCAAAACCTATCACACGAAAAATCCGCTTTCACGAAAGATTGCACCCCATCGGCGCTGTTGAACCCCCTTGCCCCCGCTTTTCAGGGGGGTTGCTTTTCCTGTCGAGAAGGGTGCCCTCTGAACAGGGGGACTTTTCAGCAACCCCATGATTTGCAGGTTCCCGGGCCACGGCAAGATGGAAACGATGGCGCGCTACGCGCACCTCGCGCGCGACTCGGCGCAGGAAGCGGCCGGGCGGGTCGCTGCGAGCATCGCTGCAGACCTGTTGTAGGGCGCCGGGCGGAACTCCCGTGCGATGTTCCTATATTTCGATCAGGCGATCGAAACGCGTCCTCTCCATCGCCGACGTCCGCCGCTCCATTGCCTGCGTCTCCTCGTTCGTCCTCTCCGCGTCCCGCGGCCTCTCGCCGAACGCCTCCAGGGCAGCAATGCGCTCCCCCGTCGCGGCCTCGAGCCGCTCGCGCAACGCTCTCGCGTCGTCCGTCACGAGCTCCGCCCGGTCCCGGGCTCGCTCATCCTGGTCTCGGCGGCGTTGCGCTCCACCCAGTCGAGGGTGCGCTTCACGGCCACCTCGTGGGCCCAGATCGCCCGTCCGTCGCCGCCCAGGTACGCGAGCAAGGACACGGACTTGGGCGCCGAGAGGGTGAGGTCGCGGCCGGGACGGTGGTGGAACGACCCGTCCTTGCCCGGGCGCCCGAGCCGGCGTCCCGAACCGTCCGGCACCACGCCCTCAAGCACGGAGCGCAAGACTTCCGGATCCACCGGGCCCGACAGCCCCAGGTCCTCAGCACCCCTGCCGCGCCAGATGCTCGACTCCCGGTGGTTCGGGTCTTCCTTCGCGTAGTAGTAGTCGCGCTCGAAGTAGGCGATACACTGCGCGGGCGCGACGACGGCGCCGATCGATGCCACCATATCAGCAGTTCCCCGGGTAGTTCCGGTGCGATCGCCCCTGCGGACCCGCGCCTTCTCCTGCCTCGCCGCTCATACGGCGACGCTCCCGCCCGCCCAAAACGTTCCCGGCTCTCCCGTTCATTTGCTCCCTCCTTCGCGTTCGAACCTCTCGCCCCGATTGAGCTTCCGGCGGCATGCGGACGGGGGTTCGCATCGCCCGCACCCGGGACAAAATAAGGCAAAAAAATCCGTTTGCAAGGATTTTATATATCCAGTTTCCTGCGCTTTTTCGTCATGCGCCCCCCCGGGTACGAACGGCTGCGCGGGGGCATGATCTTTTTTTTTCGCGGCGCGCCCGAAACGGAACGCCGCAGGGTTCGAGCGGCCGTTCATCGCGCACCTACCCCCCGCCTCGCGCCGGCGAGAGGCGGAGCCGGGTCGTCAGGGGGCGGCGGAAGGGCGTCCGGGAGAGGACGTTCTTCGTCGCCATCACCCACCCCACGCAAGGAGGCGCGCGATGCGGACGACCAGGAGAGAATCGAACACCTTCCTCACCCACACCTTCGGCCGGGGGCTGGAGGATGAGCGATACGCGGTCGAGCGTTTCAAGTCCACGATGGACGGCGAGATCCGTTCCGTGCCCGCTGCGGAGACGAAGGCCGGGAGCGGGCGCAGGACGAGACGCGCGACGGCGTCGCGTAAAGCCGTCCGGGAGATGCGGCCCGCGCGGGACGAGATCATCGTCTGCACGGGACTGCGCGCCAGGGACAGCGGGGTCCAATACTGGGGCGTCTACTCGATCGGCCTCTTCGGCAAAAGCAGGCGGCGCTGAGGGGGGAGAGAGGATGCCCTACAAGGACCCCGAGAAGGGACGCCAGAAAGAACGTGAACGCCACCGCAAACGCGCCGCCGCTCGACGCGCGCAGGGCCTGTGCGTCAAATGCGGGAAACATCCTCCCACACAGGATCGCAGTCTTTGCGAAGCCTGCGGCGAGAGAGGACGGGCCGCCGAGCGTGAGCGCTACGCCAGGCGAAAGGCCGCCGGGGACCCCTACGGGGGGAGGAACCCCGAGAGCCGCCGACGCATGGCGCGGGAGAGGAACAGGAAGCGTAGGCGCGAGCGCAAGGAAGCCGGGTTATGTACGAACTGTGGAGCGCGTCCTCCGGTTCAGGACGGCACCGTCTGTGAAGCCTGCCGGGAGGCGAGGCGCGCTGAAGAGCGAAAACTCTACGCCGAAAGGCGCGCCAAAGGCCTTTGCGGCAGGTGCGGGGGGCCGACGTTCGCAGGCGCCGCGCAATGCGGTCCTTGCGCCGCGCTCGAGGAGGGACGCGCTCCGAAGAAGAACGCCGCGAGCAGGAAACGCTACGCCGACAGGCGCGCAAAGAGACTCTGCGTCGACTGCGCCCGGCCCGCGGGCTTTGCCGCGCGTTGCGAACCATGCGCGCGGCGCTCCTGGCATTCCTCGGGCGAGCACAAGGGGATGCCCCTCTACCCGCCGCGCTACACCGTCGTCGAACTCGCCACGGGCGCCGAGCACGGCCCTTGGGACTCTTGGGAGGAGGTCGCCATGTGCCTCGCCTTCGAGAAGCTCTCGCGCGATGAAGTGGAAATCCTCGAAGACACGTCGGTGATGACCAGGTACGCCAGCTGGTAGGCACTCCCGCCGGCTCGCCGGGCACGTGCCGCCGTGCGCCCGCCGGCGGGGGCCAGACCCGGCCGGGGAGGGAGGGATAGACGCCGACTCGCGCGCGTCCTTGAGCGCCATCAACGGTAACAATAATACGTCGATGAAACAGGGCGCCACACACCGTGTCGATCGTGAAAAGCGGTCTTCCCGGTCTGTTTCGTCGCTAGCGCGCGGTCACACTCGATCCTTTGCTCAATAGGACCCCAATTCGATCTTGACTGTGGCGAGAACTTTCGGCTTCCCTGCCCCTTTCACTTTCCGCACCGCCTTCACTTCAGCGAAGTATGCATGATCTCTGCCGCCCGAGCAGGGAGGAAGATAGCCGGGCGTCGCATAGTCTCCGGTCGCCCGGTTGGTCTCTTCCACGAAACTGCCCGTGGGAAGCGGATCCGTCTCTCCGGGAACCGAGGGCAGGAGCGCGCGGCCCGACCCTTCTGAAACCCAGAAGCCGATCTTTCCGTGACCGCCGTCGTCAGAGAGAGGCGAGTAGTCCCGGTCGTTGAACTCCACGATGATCGCATTCGCTCCGGCGGGAATGTTCTCGACGCGCAAGGAGGGCGTCGCTCCCTGGCCCCAGAATTTCGAGCACTGCTGGCCATCGGGGATCTGCTCGCCGTTCCAGGCCGAATCCGCGAAGGAAACCTTCATTGGGGCAACCGGAGTCGGAGTTTGTTTAGCAACCGGGGCCGGGGCCGGTTTGGCAGCCTGGGGCGGGGCGACCGGCCCCCCGTCGACCGAGACGAGCCGGCATGTGTCGCCTCTCCTCTCGCAATCGCGCACAGCGGCCTTCTTCGCCTCCCCGGCGGAGGCTCGTCCGGAGGCCCAGCCGAACCGCTTGCCCGGCCCACGGGCGAAAGCCTTGTGATTCCGGGCCTCGAGATAGCGGCGCCACCTCTTGCGTCCGCGCCTGCCCAGACCCTCCGGGGTAGGCATCTCGGCGACGACCGCTTTGTCCGGGGCGGGCTTTTCTTTCGAGCGAACGCGCCGCCTCGAATCGTTTTTCGAATCACGCGGAAGATTCGGGCACTTCCACTCCAGGCGATGCGTGTCGCTCTCCTGCGAATCGAGGACGCACGTCCCGGATTTTCTCGAGAAAACATACGTCCCGTTCGCGTTCCAGCTGTCGGGAAAACCGTCGATGGAAACCTTGTTCTCGCCAGCGGAAGTGACGCTCGCCGTTTCGAAGTTGGCGCCTTCCACCTCCCAGCCGCCGCCTGATTTCCGGAACGTCCACTCGTGCCCGTCCCCATTGTCCAGCGCCCCGACCTTCGAGATGGAGGCCATGATCC
>VXPH01000240.1 GCA_009839615.1 Nitrospinota bacterium | reverse complement strand
CGGGAAGAGCGTAGCCACGCTCGTTGCGTCCCACTTCCTTGGGCATCCCGTCGAGGTATTTGGCCGCCCACTCGGCGGCGCGCGCGAGGACGTCGCCGTGGCACGGGAGGGGATGGCAGTGGCAACCGAGCTCGCAGCCCTGCAAGTCGGCGAGCTGGTAGAGATCGATCTCCTCGTTCCGGATTTTTCTCCACAGCCACCTGCGGTATTTCTCGATGACGGCGGCGCGGTCGCCGTCCTGTCCGACCCGGAAGGGATTTCCCCACTTCGTCATGCGGTCGATCCTCACCAGGAAGCCGCTGCCTTGTTCCTCGACGTAGTTGTTCAAATTCACCACGGTGGTTTCCATGCCTTTCTCCTTCGCAGAGAGTTAACGGATGCGCTTCTTAGCGCCCCATTTTCAGCACGTAAGGGCGCCGGGCGGTGTTACCGGCGCCCGTAGGCGAGCGAATCAAGGGCTTGTCATTTTCCGGGGGGTTCCCGAAAAACACGCTTCATAGAGCGGCGCTCCTGTTTTTTGCCGCTCGGCGTTTTTTGGGGGGTACCGGAAAATGATGGCCGCCTGCGGCCACCCTTTATTCGCCTGCCGTTCGTGCTAAAATGGGAGCGCTAAGAGAGAGACATCAGTACCGCCACCGGGAAACAGGAGTCTTTGGGTTTCACGATGAAGGCGAAGCTCATCGGGAAACAATCTCTCATGCTGCGGAAAGGGTCATTTCGGGCCGTTTTTTCCGGCCCGGAATTCCCGCAGCGGGGGGTAGACTGAGCCACTATTCAGGGTATGAGATGATTGCAGGCGCCTGCCGATCTTCCGTGAACACGGTTCATCGTTCACGGAACCGGAGATTGTTCAGGAGCTCCCTGTAGACGGGAGGGGCAGGCATGGCGGACTTCCTCGGGACCCGGAACAAAAAAAGGGAGCCGGCGCGTGGCGCCGACCCCCCAGGGTGATCAGAACGGAATGTCTTCGCCCACGACGCCCGCGGTGGCCACCACGTCAGCCGTTTCGGCGTGCGCGCCGTTGCCGTTACCGTTGCCATTGCCGTTCCCGTTCACCTTGTCCAGGAACTGCACGCGTCCCCCCGGCGCGATGAGGATCTCGGTCGAGAACCGATCCGAGTCCTCCTCGTCCTTCTTCCAGCGGCGGGTCTGCAGCTTGCCCGCCACGTAGACCAGGCGTCCCTTCTTCGCGTGCCGCTCGAACATGTCGACCAGGCCCGGCTGGAAGGTCACGACCCGGTGCCACTCGGTCTTGTCCACCCGGTCGCCGGATTGCTTGTCGATGTAGCCCTCGTCCGTGGCGATCGAGAGGTTGGCGACGCGACCGCCGCTCGCGAGATGGTTGATGGTGACGTCGGCGCCGAGACGCCCGATCAGTTCCGCTCTGTTGAGTCCGAATGCCATGGTGATTCTCCTTCGTGGTGTGAGTGTGAAAAAATGACGGGAGGGAGAGAGCCTCTCTCTACCCCCCCCGGTTCGTCCTAGATGCTGCAGAACTCCTCCGCCTCGCCTTGCGCCTCGGCACGCAGCTTGCGGATCGTGTACGCGTCGAGTCCGAGTTCCGCGAGCAGTTCGTCTGGGGTGGGAACGTCGACGTCGTAGTCGTTCTCGTACATGGCCAAGCCTCCTGTCGGGTTGTCGCCGGCGGCGGGAGTTGGAGACCGTCTCCCTCTCCCCTGCCGGGCCTTTGCCCGGCTCCCTGCTTCGCTCTGCCTCTCCCGGGGAGGTTCTCATCCGGTGAGGAGCCGCCCACGGAGCGTGAACGGCCTCGGCCCCCGCCGGGTCGAACCGGAGGTAGGTGCGCCTTGATGCCTGCCCGGGTGTTCGTCCGGTTCGGGATTCGGGTGGATGAGGAGCAAGGATAGGGAGACGAATCGGGAGGCGCGGGATTTCGGGGCGGCGACGTTCTTGTCCCCGCCGGTGGGATTGGTCGTCGGCGCTGCCGGCGCCGGGATGCCGGAGACGATGGAGACCGGGTTGGCTCCGCGCTGTCTGGCGGGTCGGGATTGCGCTCGGCGCCTTCGTCGCCGGTGGCGAACTAGCCGAGCCGATCGTACGGGCGTGCGCGGCCCCCGGGTCCGGACCCTCGGTGCTTCACGCGGGAGAGGCGAGGCCGGCCGGCGACCCCCCGGTGCCCGAAAGTCCGGCAGTACGTACCCTCGACGGCTGGCCGGCTGCGCAGCAGGGCGGCGTCGAACTCCCCCCACCCAGCGGGCGGAAGGACGGCAGTACGTACCCGGCGCCCCGCCGGCGTTCACTCCCAGGCGGTGATCGTCGCCATGAGAGGCAGATCGGCCACAACCTCGACCTCATTGCGCGAGAGCTTCTCGAAGGCGAGGCACATGGCGACCTCCTCCCAGGAGTCCCAGGGACCGTGCTCCTCGCCCGTGGCGAGTTCGACGACGGTGTAGCGCGGCGGGTAGAGGGGGAGTCCCTTGTGCTCACCCGAGGAGTGCCAGGAGCGCCGAGCGCATGGTTCGCACCGCGCCGCGAGGCCCGCAGGCTGGGCGCAGTCCACGCAGAGCCTCTGTGCGCGCCTGTCGGCGTAGCGTCTCCTGCTCGCGGCGTTCTTCTTCGGAGCGCGCCCCTCCTCGAGCGCGGCGCAAGGACCGCATTGCGCGGCGCCTGCGAACGTCGGCCTCCCGCACCTGCCGCAATGGCCCTTCGCTCTCCTGGCGGCGTAGAGCTTCCGCTCTTCAGCGCGCCTCGCCTCCCGGCAGGCCTCGCAGACGACACTGCCCTCCGCCGGTGGAAGCTCGCCGCATCGGACGCATAACCCGGCTTCCTTGCGTTCGATCCTTCGCCTCTTGTTCCTCTCCCGCGCCATCCTGCGGCGGCCCTCGGGGTTCCTCCCCCCGTAGGGGTCCCCGGCAGCCTTCCCTCTCGCGTAGCGGGCGCGCTCGGCGGCCCGTCCTCTCTCGCCGCAGGCTTCGCACAGGCTGCGCCCGGGCGCGGGGGGATTCTTTCCGCACTTGATGCACAGGCCCTGCGCGCGTCGAGCGGCGGTGCGTTTGCGGTGGCGTTCACGCTCTTTCTTGCGTCCCTGCTCGGGGTCCTTGTACGGCATCACCCTCTCCTTCGGTCGGCTGGAATCCGGACGGCGGAACGTTCCCCTGGGGAGACTTCCGCCTCAGCGCCGCAACATATGTCCCCAGACAAGATAAGCCCCCCAATATTGAACCCCGCTGTCCCTGGTGCGCAGGCCCGTGCAGACGATGATCTCGTCCCGCGCGGGCCGCATCTCCCGGACGGCTTTCCGCGTGGCCGTCGCGCGTTTCCTCTTGCGCCCGCTCCCGGCCTTCGCCTCCGCAGCGGGTACGGGACGGATCTCGCCGTCCATCGTGGACTTGAACCGCTCCACGGCGTACCGCTCGTCCTCCAGCCCCCGGCCGAAGGTGTGGGTGAGGAAGGTGTTCGACTCTCTCATGGTCGTCCGCATCGCGCGCCTCCTTGCTGTGGGTGGTCGGGAAGGCGGAGAACGTCCTCTCCCGGACGCCCTTCCGCCGCCCCCTGACGGCCCGGCTCTGCCTCTCGGCGGCGCGGGGCGGGACCCTTGGAGACGCGCGCGATGAACGCCCCGGCGCTCGGGGCCGGGTGAAGCACGCTGCGAAAAAAAGAGCATACCCCCGCGCAGCCGTTCGCATCCGAGCGCGCGTATGCGGGAAAAGCGTAGGAAACCAGCAATAGAAAATCCTTGCGGACGAGCATATTTTCGTATTATTTACGTTTTTTGTGCGGGCGATGCGAGCTCCCGCCCGCATGACGCCGGAGGATCGGGGCGAGATGTTCGAACGCGAAGGAGAGAGGCATATGAACGGAAACGGCGGCAACCACCCGGGGAACTGCTGATATGGTCGCATCGATCGGCGCCGTCGCCGCGCCCGCGCAGTGCGTCGCCTACTTCGAGCGCGACGACTACTACGCGAAGGACTCCCCGCACC
>VXPH01000110.1 GCA_009839615.1 Nitrospinota bacterium | reverse complement strand
CTTCGCCCTTGCCTCGTTGACTCCCCCTCAAGGGGGGAGTGAAATTCAAAAGCGTGCGCGCAACTCAAAATTGCTTCCCGGGGGTTTTCAACAGGACCTCCCCGGTCGCGTTCGACCCCCAACCCACCTTGTCAGGGGGCCTTTTTCAACAGCCCCAACGCCCCACCCCCCTACTCTCCTCGCGCTCCCGATCATATAATCGGGCCACCCGTTACGGACTCATCCGACCCGCGAGAGGCGCGCGCGGCGCGGCCTCTTTTCGCAAAAGGAGACGATAGATGACGCTATCCGCTGAAACGCTCGCGAAGCTGAGAGCGATCGACACGCCCACGGTATCAAACGCGGTGGAATCCTTCGGCGTGCGGCCGAGGACGCTCGGCCACACCGACGCAAGTATTCAGTGCATGTTCCCCGAGATGGGCGTGGCGTTCGGCTACGCCGTGACGTTCACGACGAGCGAATACGCCCCCGGCGAGGAGCGCACCCACACGTCGCGCATCGCGCTCTACGAAGCCGTGGCCGCCGCCCCCAAACCCTGCGTCCTCGTGCAGCAGGACGTCGGCCCCAGGCCCCGCTCGGCGTGCCTCTGGGGGGAGATCATGTCGAACCTCTTCTCGCGCCTAGGGGCAGAGGGCGTGGTGACGGACGGGGTGGTGCGCGATCTGGAGGAGATGCGCGCGGCGGGCTTCAAGACCTGGTGCGCGGGCATGACGGTATCGCGCGGCGACGTGCGCGTGGTGGCGGTGAACACGCCCGTCTCGGTGGGCGGGATGGCCGTGGTTCCGGGCGACCTGATCCACGCGGACGTGAGCGGCGCGCTCGTGGTGCCTAAAGAAATCGCGGCGGAGGTGCCCGACGCCGCCGAACGCGTGCTCGCCAGGGAAGCCGACCTCCTCGCCGCCATCCGCGCGGATGAGTTCAGCCTGGAGGAGCTGGTGCGGCGGTTTTATTCGTGAGGGGATGGGTCCGGAAAACAGGGTGATGGCAAAGTGGTAGGGACAGGTCGCGACCTGTCCCTACGGAAATTCCATATCCTTCTCACAATTCCCAGAGGAATTGATTTCTTCCTTACACGTCGCTTCTGCCCCTACCCGCCGGCGAGCCAGCGCTCGGCGGCCTCGCGCACTTCGGCTTCCTTCTCGGACCTTGCGATGGTGATTCCCTCGGGAGGCGTCTGCCCCGTCCGCGCGTTGCGCCAGCAGTGGTAGCGGATGTTGAGGGGATACTGCTCCAGGTCCATGTCTTCGTAGAACGAATCCGGAATTTCACGCGGATTGTGCGCGTCCATGCGGTCCTTCTCGTAGATGGCCGTGCGGTTGAAGATGCGCCATCTATCGTCGCGCTTTTCCACCTGGTCGAGGTAGCAACTCCACGTGTGGAAATCGAAGGCGTAGCCGTCGAGAAGGCGGCGGTTGTGCAGGATGACGTCGTACTCGATGATGGCGCGCGCCCCGTTCAGCCGCACCCGGGGGTTCGCGTTGACGTGCTTGGTGAACTCCTGCGGGTCGCGGGAGGACATCATCTTCACGGAGCGTTCGATGAACTCGTCCACCGGGCCGGAGTGCCAGCTCACCGTCACGCATCCGTCGGGGTGGTAGCAGTCCCGGAGCGTCTCCCAGTCCCCCCTGTCGCGCGAATAACAGGCGGCGGCGACCACCTCCTGAATTTCGAACTTATCGAGCATGTTCTGCAGTCTTTCGGAATCCGGCATGGCGATCCCCCCTATCCCAGTCGCTTCACCCGGAGACGCTTACGGGCGCGCAAAGAAAAGCAGCCTCCCGCCCTCTCTGCGAACGGGAGGCTGCCCCCAAAGGTTCTGCGGCTATTTTTCCAGATACGCCTTGCGCCAGTAAATCCGCTCGCCGGGGTGGACTATGACCCCTTTGAGCTTCTTGGATTTCCCGACCAGCATGACTTCCTGCTTGAAGAAGACCCACGGCGGATTGTCGATCACCATTTTCGCCGCCTTCTTGTACATCGCCTTGCGCTTGGCCGGGTCATTGACCTGGCGCGCCTTGTCCACGACCTTCTCGAGTTCGGGGTTCTTGTAGCGGGTGTAGTTGCCCGAACGCCCGTGGGTGGCGGAGTGGAACTTGTTGTACATCACCATGTCGGGGTCGCCCGTGGATACGCCCCAGCCGTAGAGGAACATGGGCGCCTTGCCCTTCCGGACGGAAGGCGCGACGAGCCCCCAGGAGCCGGTGCGCAGCCTGGCCTTGACGCCCACTTTCGCCAGCTGGGCCTGGACGGCTTCGGCGGCCACCTTGTCGGCCGTGTACCTGCCGGTGGGATGCCAGAACTCGGTGGTGAACCCGTTGGGATACCCCGCCTTCTTCAGGAGCTCCTTCGCCTTCGCGGGGTTGTAGGAGTAGCCCATCTTCTCGAACTCGGGGTCATAGCCCCAGACGGTCGGCCCGAAGGGCCCGCGGATCGGCCGCCCAACACCTAGCATCACCTTCTCGATGATGGTCTTGGTGTCGATGGCGTAGTTCATCGCCTGGCGCACGATCGGGTTGTCGAAGGGCTTGTGGAGCATGCTCATCCCGATGAAGATCACCCGGAACAGGGGCGCCTTCACGAGGTCGAGCTTGGGGTCCTTGTCCACCTCGCCGAGCTGGGCCGGGGGCAGGAACATGGCCAGCTGGGCCTGGCCCGAGCGGAGCTGGAGCACCCGCGTCGTGGCTTCGGGAACGAGGCGGAATTCGAGAACGTCGATCCTGGGCTTCCCGTCCCAGTAATTCGGGTTGGCCTTGAAGCGGATGTATTCTCCCGCCACCCATTTCTCGAAGATGAACGGGCCGGTACCGACCGGGTTGCGCCGGAAATTCTTGCCGTGCTTCTTGATGGCGGTCGGGCTGCCGATGGCGGCGACCGGCGTGCCGAGGTTCAGCAGGATGGGGGCGAAGGGATACTTGAGCCCGATCTCGACCGTGTGGTCGTCGATCACGTTGACTTCCTTGATCATCGCGATCCACTTCCTCAGCCGAGCGCGCTTGTGGCTCCGCGTCCGGTCGAGGTTGAACTTCACGGCCGCGGCGTTGAAGGGCGTGCCGTCGTGGAACTTCACCCCCTTGCGCAGCTTGAACACCAGCGTGGTGGGGTTCTTGAACTCCCAGGAGGTGGCGAGACGCCCCTCGATCTTGCCGTCGAGGCGGTGGTAGGTCAGCGAATCGTAGAGGCTCGTCTGGACGTTCAGGTCGGCCGAGCCCGCCGGGTGGAGGGCGTTGTCGAGACTCTTCGGCTCCGCCCCGTGGACGAAGACGACCTTGGTCGCCGCCGATGAAAGCCCCCACGTCAGGGCGATGGCGGCCATGAATACGACTGCGGTGCAAATAAATTTCCTGGGATTCGTGTGCAGCATGTACATCCCTCCTCGAATAGAAATACCAGAACAGTATTTCCGATGAATTGACGATCCCAACCGCCCGGGTACCGGAACCGGTTGCTGGAATCGCCTGGAGCAATGCCCGTTTCACCATTTTGTGGGCTTGGTATGAACCATAATACTTATCCGGCGGACTGACAAGGTGAAAGGGCTTTTTCGCGGGGGTG
Source organism: Nitrospinota bacterium (assembly GCA_009839615.1). Lineage (GTDB taxonomy): Bacteria > UBA8248 > UBA8248 > UBA8248 > UBA8248 > Bin107. The sequence goes on along the minus strand of VXPH01000110.1, from coordinate 447 downwards.
TCGGAAAAGTCCTCCATCGACCTCATCCTGAGTAGGCGTCGGAGGTCAAACGCGACTGAGGAGGGGCTGTTGAAAAAGTCCCGAGCGAGGAGGGAGTCCCGATCATCGAACCGTTCACCGTAGGGACAGGCCTCCGTGCCTGTCCTGACGAAGAACAACCATGAAGGGCGGAACAATCACAAGAAGCAGGGCGGACACATGGGTCCGCCCCTACAACACCATCGCGTATTGCGTAGGGGAGGACCTGCGTGTCCTCCCATCCACTCAGGAGCATCCCACGCACACATATAGTAGGGGCCGTTTGTATGAATGACCCTACAAGATCGGCAGACCGACCGTGGGCCTCGGGGCGGGCCCGCGGGGCGGGCCGCCAACACCACAACCCCCCAAACCCCCCCCCCGACGGGGGGGGGGGGGGCGGGCGAGGGGAGTAGAACAAAACCCACC
>VXPH01000010.1:29376-33775 GCA_009839615.1 Nitrospinota bacterium | reverse complement strand
GTCGGGCTTTCCCCTCGGGAAGCCCGACCCTCAAGGGGGGAGTGATTCCTTCTCTCCGTCGATCGGTTAGATACGTTGAACCGCGAAATCAGGACTTTTTCAACAGCCCCTGTCAAGGGGGGTAGGGGGGGGTTGGTTTCGACGAGCGATCTCGGACAGGCACGGAGGCCTGTCCCTACGATGCCCCGCAAATCGTAATGAACCCGTAGGGGCGGCCCCCCGTGGCCGCTCAGAACTTTCTTCGCCAGCCGGCGAGGAACGTGAGCCGGGGTTTGGCCGAGTCGCTGTGGCCGGGATGGCGGCTCCAGACGACGCCGAGACGGAGCCGCCCCTCCGCGAGCGGCCTCTCCCAGGTGGCGGCCAGGTCGATCTGGCGCTCGCCGGGCGCGAGGGGCGACGCCATGGACATATGCACCACCCGCCCGAGTTTGGTGCGCGCCGAGGGAAGCGTCAGCGACGCCCGGCCGTCCTCGACGCGCAGGGGCTGTGAGAGGGAAAATCGCACGGTGTCCGCATCCGTGAGGGCGGCGCGCGCGTGCAGCGCGAACGCGCTGGTCGAGATCGGCGATACCTCCTCGATGAGTCCTCCCTGCGCTCGCGGGCGCACGCTCCCCCATTCCGCACCCCCTCCGAGGCGCCACGCGCCGAGTTTCACGTCTCCCTCGAGGCGGAGGAAGGCGGTATCCGCCGCCAGCGACCCGAAGGCCCCCCGGCCCTCGCCGCCGAGGATGGTCTCATCCTCGGCGACCCACCCGAGGCGCAGGCCGAGCGGCGAGCCTTCCGGACGCCAGCCCAGCGTCGCGCCCGCCGCGTCGTGTTCCCGGTTCGTCCCGAACACCGAGGCGGAAAGGCCTGCCCGGCCCTTGAAGGTCGCCATCATCCCCCCCTCGGCGAGCGAGAGGTGCCCGCCGCCGGTTTCCGTCGAGGTCTCCTGCGCGCTGACCCCCCGCCATTCGGAAACCTCGCGCGTCCCGCCCGCCAGAAAACCGCGGACCCGCGCGTCCATCGGCGGCCCGTTCGCCGCCGCCACGAAATCGCCCAGCCTGTACCAGAACGGCGCGCCCAGATCGTCCAGGGCCATGATCTCGATATCCCCGACCGAGCGGGCGAGGGCGCCCCCGAACGGCGCCCCGAGACTCAGGCGCGTGGCGCGCAGGTTGCTCCCGGCTTGGTTGGCGTTCGCGACTTGGGTCGCGGCGACGGGTACTCCCAGAACGCCCACGGGGTGCGTGGCGGCGGCGAGGTCGAGTTTTCCCCTGCCGTAAACGGCCCTGTTCGAGTAGAGGCCGGTGTTGTCGGCGGTTTCCAGGAGGCGGGTGACCAGTTCCGTGTTCGAGAGCTGATCCCGGAAGAGCTGCTTCATGATCGCGAGTCCGCCGGCCACCATCGGCGCGGCGAGGGATGTTCCGCTGCTCCTCCCGATGCCCCGGATGGGCGCGGATGTGTCGGGATGGGGTCCGAAATAGGCGACGTTGACGTCTTCTCCAGGCGCCGCGATGCAATAGTCCGCCGCGATGCCGCAGCGATTGGAAAAATCCGCGATCCGCCTGTCCCGCCCCAGCGCCACGACGGCGACCGTGTGTCCCCGGAGCTCCGTGATGCGCGTGGCGAGGCCCGGCAGCAAATCGACCGAAACCGCGTCGACGGTGCCGCCCCCGACGCAGTTGCCCGTCATGACGCTCGGGTCGCATTGTTTTCCGTGGGCGTTGCCGGCCGCCCAGACGAAAATCGCCTTCTCGGCGGCCCCCGCCTGCGCCATCGCGGCGATGGCATCCGCAAAGTTGGCGCGGAGACCGGTTTCGCCGTAGTCGTCGATGATGCCTTCGAAGCCGATGCTCAGGTTCAGGATGTCCACGCGCTTCAGGCCGTTGCGCCACGCCAGTATCCGGTTGAACCGCGACGCCCACGAGGTGTTTACGCTTGTCGAGTCCGCGAGAGAGACGGGGTTGTAGGTGTCGTCCGGGGTTCCTACGGGAATGGCGAACATGGCGATGTCGGCGTCCCAGGCGACGCCTTGCGGGCCGTTCGGGATGGAGTGATCCCGGATTCCGGCGGCGACGCTCGCGACGGCCGTGCCGTGAGAAAACTTCGTACCCCTCTCATTCGGGGTGTTTCCCAGGAACACCTCGTTCACCGTTTTTCCCGCGAACATCCCGTGCGCCGTGTCGATGCCCGAGTCGATGAAGCCGATGGTCACGCCCGCGCCCGCGCCGGCGTTTTCGCCCTTGAGCAGGTTGACGTGGGCGTAGGCCCGGTCCGCGCCGATGGCTCCCAGGCCCCACTGGTTCCGGAAGGGCGTCTCGAGGCGGTATTCCAAGGCGAGCCGCCCCGCCCGGCTGTTGAAATCCCCGGTGGAGGCGCAGGTCCCGTCGTGGAGCGGAATGCATTCTGGCTGCGGCTGCTGGGGTTGCGGCGGCTGCGGCGGCTGTTCAGGCTCTTGCGGGGGTTGTTGCGGCTGCCCGGTATCGGGCATCACCGCGGGTGTCACCCTCGAACCTCCGCCCCCGCCGCCGCAGTTCGCGAGGACGAGCGTCGCGCAGAGGAGGATGGCGCAAACCGGGGTCCGGTTCAGGGCGAACGCCGCACGGGCGCCGCGCCCGCCTTCGATTCGGCCCGCCCTGCCCCGTCTCTTTGTCCGTCGCGCGATTACCATGTCGCCTTCCAGTCCATGCTGCCCGCCCTCAGCGGTCGTCGTCCGGATGGACTGCATGCCGTGGGCCTATTCTGCAAGAATATCCTGGGCAAGTATAGCGTGAAATCCCGATGCCGCCTGTCCGCTGCGCCCATGAAAAGAGGTCGGTGAGTTTCAAATGAAATGGTTGGGGGGAATCCGGTCGTCCGCCGACGATCCGGATATCGATATGGCGAAAAACGGCTTCGGGCAGCCGCGGTCCGGCGCGCGCCAAACGGAATTTCCGGCGTTTCACGAACTTGCTCCCCGGTATGGGGCGCACTATACTACGCTGATTCTATTCATTCACTTTGGTCCGGCGCGGGTTGTCGCTCCACGCCCGCCCGGGAAGAGGATGGGCTGCTTCGGTCTGTTGTTTTCGGTTTGCCGGGCATCGGGGGTTTCCTGCTCATGGGTTCGGACCTCGATGCCCGGAGAAAAGAATAGACTCGGCGGCGGATTCGTCGACATGGCCGTTCCGCTACGGGCTGCGCCCCGGAATGGACGTGTCGAAAGATGACATGCCTCACATGCAACGGCGTGGCGTCGAAGCGAGGGTCGACTTTATGCCAGTGCAATTCTTCGCTTTCTTCCAGACGGTGCGGGGAGCGTTCGCCCCGCCCGCGTCTTCAGTGGCGGCGGTCGCGCCGAAGCCGCGCGCGCGTCGTTCCCGGGTGCTCCCGTGCGCTGGATAGGACTCTGCGGGAGCCTCTTCGTCCTGGCGGCGGGGGTGTTCCTCCGGCCGGAGATTGCGCAAGGGCCTGCGCTCGCGCAACTCGCGGCCGCCGGGCTCGTGCTCGCGGCCGCCGCGGGCATGGCCTTCAGCCTGCAGGCGCAGTTCGCATCGAACCTGTTCCTCGACATCACGGCGCGCGTCGGGCTCGCCGTCTTCGCGCTGATCGCGCTCGCCCACCCGGACCGGCGGGTGGCGTTCGCGGCGTGCGCCCCGGTGGCGCTGTTCGCGGGATATTCGCTCCTGCGCAGGCGGCTGCGCAATAACCTGGCGCAGGCCCGGAGGCAACTGTTCGATGCGGTCAACGCCGTTTCCGAAGGTTTCGTGCTGTTCGACGCCGAGGATCGGCTGGTTATCTGCAACGAGACTTACAGGCGCTACTTCACCGATGTCTGCGGGGAGGATATGGGAAAGCTGATCCGGCCGGGCGCCTCACTGGAGGAGATTCTGCGGGCCGGATTCGAGCGCGGCATGTTTCCCGGCGCCGCCTTCGATCCCGGCGGCTCTCCGGGCCGGCGACGGGAACCGCAGGCGCATCCCGTGCTCCCCAGCGAACTTCGTCTGTCCAGCGGGATCTGGCTGCAAATCGTCGAAACGCGCACGCACGACGGCAACGTGCTCATGGTTCATACGGACATCACCGAAGTAAAGCGGCGCGAGGAAGAGCTCCACGCCGTGCTCGACGCCATCGAGTACGGGGTCTGCTTCATGGGCCCCGACCTCAGGGCGCGAATCGCCAACCGCGCCTTTCGCGACATGTGGAACTTCGCCGACGACTTCATGGACGGCCGCCCCACCCTGGCGGAAATGATCGGCTACAACCGGCACACCGGGATTTACGACGTTCCCGACGAGCAGTGGGAGGGGTACGTCCGCGACCGCGTCGCGGCGATCCGGGCGGGCGACATACCGCCCCTCGAATGGACCCTCGCCAACGGCAAGGTCGTTCAGTATCAATGTATCGCGCTGCCGAGCGGCGACCGCATGCTGACCTA
>VXPH01000010.1:6014-29366 GCA_009839615.1 Nitrospinota bacterium | reverse complement strand
AGGTCGTTCAGTATCAATGTATCGCGCTGCCGAGCGGCGACCGCATGCTGACCTACCTGGACATCACCGAAGTCAAGCAGCGCGAGGAAGAGCTCCACGCCGTGCTCGACGCCATCGAGTACGGGGTCTGCTTCATGGGCCCCGACCTCAGGGCGCGAATCGCCAACCGCGCCTTTCGCGACATGTGGAACTTCGCCGACGACTTCATGGACGGCCGCCCCACCCTGGCGGAAATGATCGGCTACAACCGGCACACCGGGATTTACGACGTTCCCGACGAGCAGTGGGAGGGGTACGTCCGCGACCGCGTCGCGGCGATCCGGGCGGGCGACATACCGCCCCTCGAATGGACCCTCGCCAACGGCAAGGTCGTTCAGTATCAATGTATCGCGCTGCCGAGCGGCGACCGCATGCTGACCTATCTGGACATCACGGAGACGAAGCGGCGCGAGCGGCGGCTCAACGAGCTCGTCGAGGAACTCGGCGCGACCCGCGACGAAGCGCTGCAGGCGCGCACCCAGCTCGGGGAGGCGATCGAGGCCATCTCCGAGGGCTTCGTCGTCTTCGATGACGAGGACCGCCTCGTCCTGTGCAACAGCAACTACCGGCAGTACTTCATCGACGCCGTCGGTGAAGAAGTGGCCCGGCTGGTCGTACCCGGCGCCGACCGCGAGACTATCCTTGCGGCGGCGTTCGAGCACGGCATGTTCCCGGACAGGGAGGGCGCCACCGAGGAGTTCCTCGCCTGGTGGCGGGACAATCTGCTGACCACCGTCGAATTCCGCTTCAGCAGCGGCAAACACGTCCAGGTCGAGGAGGTGCTGTCCCGGGACATCGGCATCGTGGGCGTCTACACCGACATCACCGAGGTCAAGGAGCGGGAAGCCGAACTCGCCGAGATGGTCGACCATCTGACGGTGGCGCGTGACCAGGCGATGGAAGCCACCCGGGCCAAGAGCCGGTTCCTCGCCAACATGAGCCACGAGCTGCGCACGCCTCTGAACGCCGTCATCGGCATCACCGAGATGCTGGAGGAGGACGCCAGGGACGACCGCCAGGACGACTACATCGAGCCTCTGGGGCGGGTCACGAACGCGGGCCGGCACCTTCTGAAGCTGATCAACGAAGTCCTCGATCTCTCCAAGGTCGAAGCGGGCCGGATCGAGTTCCACTGCGAGGATATCGACGTCGGCGGGCTGACCGCGGAACTGGCGACCACCTCGCAGCCCCTTGCCGACAGGAACGCCAATCGGCTGACGGTCCATTGCCCGGAGGACGTCGGCGTCATGCGCTCCGATGCGACGCGGGTGCGGCAGGTCGTTCTCAACCTGTTGAGCAACGCCTGCAAGTTCACCAAGGAGGGCGAGGTCAGCCTGAGCGTCGAGCGGCGCACGGCCGAGGAGCGGGACTGGATTCAGTTCGAGGTAGCCGATAACGGTATCGGGATGACGCCGGAGCAGCAGAGCAAGGTGTTCGAGGAGTTCTCCCAGGCGGACAGCTCGACCACCCGGGAGTACGGCGGCACGGGCCTCGGCCTCGCGATCAGCCGGCGGCTGTGCCGCATGATGGGCGGAGACATCAAACTCACCAGTGAACCGGGGGTCGGCAGCACGTTCGCCGCGCGCCTGCCGGCGGTACTGGAGCCGGTCGTCGAGGAGGTCCCGCAGCGCCCGGCGTCCGCGGCGGGAGGGCGGTAGGCGATGGGGGCCAGAATCCTGTACGTCGAGGACAACGAGGACAATGTCTACATGTTGTCGCGCCGGCTGAGGCGCAAGGGCTACGAGGTGCTCGTCGCGGATGACGGCGCGAAGGGGGTCGAGATGGCCGGGACCGATGTACCGGCGCTGATCCTGATGGACTTGAGCCTGCCGGTGCTGGACGGATGGGAGGCGACCCGGCGGCTCAAGGGCGCGCCCGAGACGCGGCAAATCCCGATCATCGCCCTTTCGGCGCACGCCATGGAAGGCGACCGCGAGAGCGCCCTCGCCGCGGGTTGCGACGACTACGACACCAAGCCGGTCGAATTCGAACGCCTGCTGGGAAAGATCGAAGCGCAGCTGGCGAGAGGAGATGAGGCATGAACGACGACGCATCCGCCATTCTCGTCGTCGACGACAACGAGGACAACCGGTACACATTGACCCGGCGGCTGAAGCGGCAGGGCCACGACGAGGTGGCGACGGCCGAGGATGGCCGCAAGGCCCTGGAGATGCTGGGCGCGCGCTCCTTCGATCTGGTCCTCCTCGACATCATGATGCCGGAGATGGACGGCTACGAGGTGCTGGAGGCGATGAAGGCGGACTCGAGGCTGCGCAGGATTCCGGTCCTGATGATCTCCGCCCTGGACGATATCGACAGCATCGTCCGATGCATCGAGCTCGGCGCCGAGGACTATCTGCCCAAGCCCTTCAACCCGACCCTGCTGCGGGCCCGGGTGGAGGCGTGCCTGGAGAAAAAGAGGCTGCGCGACCGGGAAACCGCCCACCCGGAGCGGCCGGAGAGCGAAACGGAGCGTCCCGGCGCGCCTTTGCGCGCCGTTTTGCCCGCCGGGGCGGTGCAGGAGTTCGAGGAGACGGGCGCGGTAAGGCCCCGGCGCTTCGATGACGTCGCCGTCGTGTGCTGCGATGTGGCCGGCTTCGCCGGGTACTGCGACCGGCACCCGCCGGAGGCGGCGGTCGGGGAACTGCAGCGCCGGTTCGAGCGGTTCGAGGGGATCACGCTCGAGCACGGGCTGGAGAAGGTGAGGACGGTCGGCAGCGCCTTTCTCGCCGCCGCGGGACTGCCGCATCCGGTGGCCGATCCGCTCCTGCAGGCGGCGCGATGCGGCCTGGCGATGGCGGCCGCGACGGCTGAAATCGCACCGCACTGGCAGGTCCGGATTGGCGTGCATTCCGGTCCCGTGGTCGCCGGCGTCATGGGCGGCCTGCGTTTCCCTTACGACCTGTGGGGAGATACGGTGGAGTACGCCGTCCGTCTCGCCGGGCATGCGAATCCGGGCCGCGTGGTCATGACCGCTGCGGTTTGGGCGCGGATTGAGAACCGGTGCCGCGGACGGGCTTGCGGTCCGGCCGCGCCGGAGGGCATGGGCGAGGTCGAGCTGGTCGAGTGCCTGGAAACGCCCGGAAGCGATGCGGGGGCGGAACCGGAGCATCGCGCGCCTTCGGCCATCGATGCGAGGCCGGGTTCCACGTCATGACCGTGTTGTCGGAGATTCGCGCCGACGCGCTCTCGGCAAGGGTGTTCCCTGCGCTGCTGGGCGGGGGCATCGTCGGCTTGTTGCTGATTGTCTTCGAAATCTCGATGGCGGCTATCATCTTCTCGGGTCCGCTTGCTCCATATCTTTCCCGGGGCATCGGCATGCTGGTGTTCAGTACGTTCGCCGTCTGTCTGGTGACGGCCCTGGCCAGCGGTTACCGGGGCGGGATAGCGAACCACTCGGTGCCTCCCCCGATAATGCTGGGCGCGATGGGCGCCGCGATGACGCTGGAAGGCGGCGCGCTGTTCATGACCATGGCTGCGGTCGTGATCGTCAGCGCGCTGGCGACGGCTGCGTGCTGTCTGTTGATCGGGCATTTGCGGATCGCGAACCTGCTTCGGTTCGTCCCCTATCCCGTGATATGCGGCGTGATCGCCGGCGTCGGGGGAGGGTGCGCCCTCGCCTCCCTGTCGATGATGGGACTGCCGGCGGACTGGCGGATGGCGGCTTCGTTCCTGGAGCCCGCCCTGCTGTGGAACTGGGGTCCAGGCGTGGCCTATGGTTTGGGGTTGTTTCTGGTCGCGAAACACTGGAGCCATCTGTTGGCGCTGGTGACGCCGGTGAGCTTCGTGCTCGCCGCGGCGCTTTTTCATGCCGTGCTGCTGTTCCTCGACATTTCCGGCGAGGAGGCCACGGCCGCGGGCCTGCTGTTCGGGGGAATGGCGGGGGGCGGTTTCTGGCCCCCGTTCCAGCCCGGGGATCTGGCGCGCGTGGACTGGGGCGTGGTGGCCATGCGGATTCCCGACATGCTGGCCCTGGTGCTGGTCACCCTGCTCGGTGTGGCCATCCAGCTGAGCAGCATCGAGCTGGTTCTGGCCACGAACCAGAAGATCGAGTGGGACCGGGAGTTCAAGGCAACGGGCTGGGCCAGTGTTCTCGCCGGCCTGGGAGCCGGCCCGGCCGGACACCTGGTTTTTTCGTACTCCGCGCTCGCCCGCAGGCTCGGGGCCGATACGCGGCTCGCGGGAATCGTCGTCGCCCTGGTGGTGGGCTCGACCCTGATGATGGGCGACGGTATCCTGAAGCTGTTCCCGGTGCCGCTTCTGGGAGGGATGCTGCTCTATCTCGGCTTCACCCTGCTGGACGAACAGCTCGTTCAAAGCTGCAGGCGCCTGCCGTGGACGGACTTCGCGGTCGTCGTGGTGATCTTCGCCGTCATCAACATGTTCGGCTTTCCCGCGGGAGTGGGCATCGGGATCGCGATCACCACGGCCTCCTTCGCGGTCCGCCTCAGCCGCGTGGACCTGATCGAGGCGGAATTCACCGCCCGCGAACGACAGAGCAACCGGAGCCGCTCCATCGCCGACCGGGCCATCCTCCTGGCGGAGGGCGATCGTGTAAGCGCTTACCGGCTGCGCGGCTACATCTTCTTCGGCAGCGCCTGGTCGCTGAGCGATCAGCTCAGGGGAGCGCTGGGCGGCGACTCGCCCAAGGCGTGCATCCTGCTCGACTTCAGCGCGGTTTCCGGCCTGGACTTCTCGGCCGTCAACACCCTGTGCGGGTTCGTCCGGACCGCGCACGAAGCCGGGACGAGGGTGGTCCTGAGCGCGGCGCCTGCGCATTGCCGGAACGGGATGGAACGCAACCTCCCTTCTTCCGTTCTCGCCGGCCTGTCGTTCGAGCCGGACGCGGACCGCGCCCTGGAGCGATGCGAGGACATCGTCATCGCCGAGCGGAGGTCCGAACTCCTTGAGGAGGGAAGCGCCGGCGACACCGTGCTGGATCGCTTCGCCGGGGACATGGAGAGCCGCCTGGACAGGCGCATCGTCTTCGAGGACATGGCCCACGAGCTACGGGACCGGCTGGAGGTCCGCGACTACACGGCCGGCGAGGCGCTCGTCACGATGGGCGCGGCATCCAAAGGCCTGCAACTGCTGCTGATGGGACGGGCCTCGGTCTACGACGCGGCGGGCGCGCGGCTGCGCCAGTGCGGTCCGGGCGATGCGATCGATCCGCGCGGCGCCTTCGGCGCCCGCGCGGCGGCGGTCACCGCCCTCGCGGACGAGGACTGCCGGACGCTGACGATGACCCCTCCGGCCCGTCAGTGGCTGGAGGAGAACCGGGGCGAACTGATGCTGGAGCTCTACGGATATCTTCTCACCGCCGAGGCGGACGCCGACCACCCCTCGGGAACCTCCCGCGCCGCGGGCCACTGACGCGGGTGGTCATAGAGCCGACGAAAGCGGCCCGATGCGTCGAAATGGCGGAAATACAGGGCTGAAAATCCCCCACTCCGCCAATGGTGCGGTTGACCCCCTTTATGTAATAGTAAACATCTATTTTTACTCATCGTCTTGTAAGCGATGACTGAAAAGTTTTTTTGTCCCGTGGAGTCGTTTTTGAGCGTGCTTGAAGACATCAGCCCTGGCGCCATGGTCCGGGGAGTGGTTCCGGATCAGCCGGTGCAAGTCGTTTCGGTCGAATGGATTGGCAGCCAAGCGATAAATCTGGTCTTTCGTGATCCGAATGGCGGCGTGTCGGAGACCACTCTATATCGTGATGACGAACCGCGCCTCGGCATCGACGAACATGGCCGAACCTGGTCATTCGATGGCGACGGGGCGTTGCTGCGTCTGGTCACGGAAGCAAACCGGATAGAACTCGCATACCACTTCGATCCTTACCTCGCTATTCACACCAGCCGCGTGGACCCGCTGCCCCACCAGATTTCCGCCGTCTACGACGAGATGCTCCCGCGACAGCCGCTGCGATTTCTTCTCGCTGATGATCCGGGTGCGGGCAAGACGATCATGGCCGGGTTGCTGATCAAGGAACTCATCGCGCGCGCCGCACTGGAGCGTTGCCTGATCGTCGCCCCCGGAAGCCTGGTCGAGCAATGGCAAGATGAGTTCGGAGAAAAGTTCGGCCTGGAATTCGATATCCTCACACGCGAGATGATCGAGTCCTCACGCTCTGGCAATCCCTTCGAGGACCGCAACTGGCTGATCGCGCGCCTCGACATGCTCGCTCGTGACGAAACGCTTCAGGAGAAACTCGAAAATGCCACCGAATGGGACTTGATCGTGTGCGACGAGGCCCACCGGATGGCGGCCACATGGTTCGGCGGTGAGGTGAAATACACGAAGCGCTACCGGATCGGTCAGCTTCTGGGCCGCGTTTGCCGCCATTTCCTGCTCATGACCGCGACACCCCACAACGGCAAAGAGACGGATTTTCAACTCTTCATGGCGCTGCTGGACGGCGACAGGTTCGAAGGACGCTTCCGCGACGGCGTTCATTACGCCGACACCGAAGACCTCATGCGCAGGCTCACCAAGGAAGAGCTGCTGCGCTTCGATGCGCGACCCTTGTTTCCCGAGCGGCGCGCCTACACCGCGAAGTACGAACTCTCGACCGACGAGGCCGCGCTTTATACCGCTGTCACCAACTACGTCCGCACCGAGATGAACCGCGTCCGGCGCTTCGCGGAGAGCGACGGGCGGAAGCGAAACACCGTCGGATTCGCCCTGCAAATCCTGCAGCGCCGACTCGCCTCATCCCCTGCGGCAATCTACCAATCCCTGAAGCGTCGGCGTGAGCGGCTAGAGTTTCAGCTTGGTGAGGCGCGACTGGCGGCAAAAGGTCAAGGAGTCCGACCAGGAGCAGTGGAGGTGGACGACGAGGCGTGGCAGGACTTCGAGGAATATGGGCAGGAGCAAGTTGAAGATTTAGAAGAACATATTGTTACCGGATCCACGGCGTCCGAGACGGTTGAGCAGTTGAAGTTGGAGATCGAGACGCTCCAGAATCTGGAGCGCCAGGCGCTTGGCGTGCTCCATTCGGGTCAGGACGCGAAATGGTCGCAACTCGACCGGATTCTGGATGACCCACTGATGACGGATGCGAGCGGCGCCCGAAGAAAGCTCATCGTCTTCACAGAACCCAAGGATACGCTCAACTACCTTGTCGATAAAATTCGCGCACGCCTGGGCAATCCCGAGGCGGTAGCGGCCATCCACGGCGGCATCCGCCGCGAAGAACGGCGCAAGATCGTTGAGCGCTTCATGGCCGACCGTGATCTGCTGGTCCTCGTCGCCAACGATGCCGCAGGCGAGGGCGTGAACCTTCAACGCGGGCATCTGATGGTCAATTACGACCTGCCCTGGAACCCGAACCGGATCGAGCAGCGCTTCGGTCGCATTCACCGCATCGGACAGACCGAGGTCTGTCACTTGTGGAATCTGGTCGCGAAAGATACCCGCGAGGGAGAAGTCTACGCCCGGCTGCTGGACAAGCTTGAGACAGCGCGCGAGGCGCTCGGCGGACGGGTCTACGATGTACTCGGGGAACTCTTTGAGGATACGGCGCTCAAAGACCTCCTGTTCGAGGCCATCCAGTACGGCGAGCAGGAAGAAGTCAAGGCTCGGCTGTTCGAAAAAGTCGACGGCGCAGCGGATCAGGAACATTTGCTCAAGCTTCTGGAGCGACGCGCGCTGACGAAAGATACCCTGTCGGTTGCCACGGTCGAGGAACTTCGGATTGAGATGGAGCGCGCAGAAGCCCAGCGACTTCAACCCTGCCACATCCAGAGCTTTTTCATCGAGGCATTCCAGCATCTCGGCGGACGATTGAAGCGGCGGGAGGAAGGCCGCTGGGAGATCACCCACGTTCCTGCCGCCATTCGCGAACGCGACCGCCAGATCGGCACAGGCGCTGCAGTACAGAGACGCTACGAGCGCATCTGCTTCGAGAAGGACAGGATCGACCAGCAACCAGTCGCCGCCTTTGTTGCACCCGGACACCCGCTTCTCGAAGCCGTGATCAGCATCATACGCGAGAAGTACGGCTATCTGATGCGGCAGGGCGCGGTCCTGGTTGATGAAACCGACCCCGGCGAGGCGCTTTCCGCGGTAGTGCTGCTGGAGCACAGCGTCCAGGACGCACGGACGACACCGACCGGAAAGCCCCACATCGTTTCCGAAAAGCTCCAGTTTGCGGCTATCGGCAAGGATGGCGAGGTGAGCAGCGCTGGAATCGCACCGCACCTCAACCTGCGCCCCGCGCGGCCCAAGGAAGCTGCGCTCATCGAGGACGAATCGACCGAGGCGTGGTTGCGGAGTGATTTTGAGCAGAGGGCGACCGAGTTCGCGACGACGGAACTGGCGCGCGAGCATGTCGAGGCTGTCCGGGCGCGCCGCCTGCCTGAAATCGAAAAAGTCGAGCGTGAAGTTGAAGCGCGCCTGAAGAAAGAGATTAACTATTGGGATTCCCGTACCTTCGAGTTGAAAGAACAGGAGCGCGCCGGCAGGAAGACGAGGCTGAATTGGCAAAACGCCAAGCAGCGCGCCGAGGATTTGGCCGATCGTCTGCAACGGCGCATGGCGCTCCTGGAGCAGGAGAAATTCATCTCATCCCGACCGCCTCGCGTCCGGGGCGGCATGGAGGTCATCCCGCGCATGCTGATTGACGCGGCAACGCGGTAAACAGACGACGCCTCCGTAACTCCGCCGGATATTTCAGCCGACGCAGACGCACGGCGAAAAATCGAGCTTGCCGCCATGGATGCGGTCATGGAAGCCGAGCGGGAGCTTGGGAACAAACCGGTCGACGTCTCGGCGAAAAAGATTGGCTACGATATCGAATCTTACGACCCCGCTGCCAAGGGCCATCGATTCATCGAGGTCAAGGGTCGTGCGGATGGAGCCCAATCCGTTATGATTACCCGCCAGGAGATCATCACCTCATTGCACGAGCCGCAAAAGTTCATTCTCGCGTTAGTAGAGGTGAGCAATGGCTCTGCGAGTACGCCGCGCTATGTCTGGGGCGCTTTGGATGAACACGAACCGAACTTCGAGCAGGACGCCATTCAGTACAACTTGAAGCGCCTGCTGGAACGCGCGGAGGCGCCGATTTGAGCAATTAGATGGAGAGATGAAAGACGCTCTATTGAAAACAGAATAACGACACTACAACGCCAAAAAGAACAAACACGAGGCTAATTCATGGACCCAGGCGTTAAGAAAAAACTCATCGAGGTCGCCCTTCCGCTCGACGCGATAAATGCTGCTTCGGTGCGGGAGAAATCGATCCGCCACGGGCATCCCTCCACACTGCACCTGTGGTGGGCGCGAAGGCCGTTGGCGGCCTGCCGGGCGGTACTGTTCGCGCAGCTTGTGGACGATCCCTCCAGCCATCCCGATAAATTTCCCACTCAAGAGGCCGTGGAAGAAGAGCGGCAGCGGCTTTTCGGCATTATCGAAGACCTCGTGAAATGGGAGAACTCGACGAACGAAGAGGTGCTCGCGCGCGCCCGCGCGGAAATCGCTCGAAGTTGTAACGGCGATTTGCCCCCCATCTACGATCCTTTCTCGGGCGGTGGCTCCATCCCCCTGGAAGCGCAGCGCCTGGGGCTTCCTGCCCATGGCAGCGATTTGAATCCCGTGGCCGTTGTCATCGGAAAGGCGATGATCGAGATTCCGCCGCTGTTCAAAGAACGCGAACCGGCGCACCCCGACCCCAAAGAACGCAATCACTATCGCAATGCCGAGGGCCTGGCCGAAGATGTCAAATACTATGGCGTCTGGATGCGGGAGCGGGCATTCGAGCGTATCGGTCATCTGTATCCGAAGGTGAATTTGCCCAAGGAACATGGCGGAGGCAAAGCGACGGTGATCGCTTGGATCTGGGCACGCACCGTACCCAGCCCGGACCCGGCGTTTTCAGGCGCACAGGTGCCCATCGCATCGAGCTTTCTCTTGAGTTCCAAGACCGGGAAGGAAGCGTGGATTGAGCCTATTGTTGACAAAGCGGCGAAAACGATTCGCTACCGAATCCGTAATGGTGGAACCAAAGACGAGATTGCAATTGCTAAAGCAGGAACGAAAGCAGGACGGGGGGCACATTTTCGGTGCCTGTTCTCAAGTAGTGCAATTCCTCCAGATTACGTGAGGGCAAGTGGTAGGGATGGCAAGATAAACCAGACCTTGATTGCTATTGTCGCTGAAGGCAAAAACGGGCGGGTTTATATCGAGCCGTCATTCGAACATGCTGAAACAGCTTTTACAGCAAAACCAGATTGGAAGCCGGAACAGAATCAACCCGAAAACCCACGTTGGTTCTCACCTCCTGACTACGGAATGAAAACCTTCGGAGACCTCTTCACCGACCGTCAACTTGTCGCGCTTGGTGCTTTCAGCGATTTGGTAAATGAGGCCCGGTTTGAAATAGAACGCGATGCGCTGGCGGCGGGTTTTTCTGACGATCCAACTCCGCTCCGCGAGAGTGGAATTGGTGCAAAAGCTTATGCTGAGGCAGTCAGCGCGTATTTGGGGTTGGTAATAAATCGATTAGCCGATCGGGGAAGTATGATTTGTTCTTGGGATTCAGGCTACACAAAAGTGAGGAATACTTTTGGTCGCCAAGCAATCCCCATGGTTTGGGACTTCGCGGAAGCAAATCCATTCAGCAGTTCTACTGGTAACTGGATGTCGATGTGTAATTGGATTTGTAAGGTGTTAGCTAATTTGATGCTGAATACTAATGGCTCGCTACGCCAGCATGATGCACAAACCGCTCATTACCCTAAAGGAACGGTAATTTCCACGGATCCCCCTTATTACGACAACATAGGATATGCTGATCTTTCCGATTTTTTCTTTTGTTGGATGAAACCCACCCTTCAGTCAGTTTATCCGGACTTGTTCGGAGTGCTTGCGACACCCAAACAGGAGGAACTTGTCGCTACTCCGTACCGACATGGCAATAAAAAAGCCGCAGAAATTTTCTTCCTAGATGGCATGTCAAAAGCCATTGCTAACATGGCTTGTCAATCATCAAGTGACTATCCGGCGACTATCTACTACGCCTTCAAGCAAAGCGAGATCAAAGACGAAGGTATCAGTTCGACAGGCTGGGCGACTTTTCTCCAAGCAGTGATTAATACAGGTTACGCTGTCGTTGGGACATGGCCAATCCGCACGGAATTAGCAAACAGGATGGTTGCTTCTGGTACGAATGCCCTTGCCAACTCGGTCGTTCTCGTCTGTCGCAAGCGATACGACAGCGCTGAAACCCTCAGCCGCGCAGAATTTATTCGCGCCTTAAAACGGGAACTCCCTCAGGCCATCGAGACGCTCCAACAAGCAAACATCACGCCTGCTGACATGCCGCAAGCGGCCATCGGGCCGGGCATGGCCGTGTTCAGCCGCTGTAAGGCCGTGCTGGAAGCTGCCGACACTCCCATGCCCGTGAAAACTGCGCTGCAACTCATCAACAAAGAACTTGACGAATATCTAGGTGGCATCCAGGGTGCGTTCGATGACGAGACGCGCTTCGCCCTTACCTGGTTTGAACAACACGGAACGAAAACGGGCGAATTTGGAGCAGCTCACAGCATCGCCACGGCTCGGGGCATTTCGGTGGAAAGCGTCCGACACGCCGGCATCGTGGAAGCTTCCGGCGGGAAGGTCCGCATCTTTGGTCGTGATGAAATCGACCCGAACTGGGACCCGGGACCCGACGCAGGACGCACATCTCACCGTCTGGGAATGCAGCCAGCATCTCGTCCGCGCGCTGGAGCATGGGGGCGAAGGTGGGGCTGCCATGCTTTTGAGGAAGATAGGCCCCAGGCATGCCGATGCGACCAGGGATTTAGCCTATTGCCTCTACGACATCGCAGCTAACAAGAGGAAGGATGCGGCGGAGGCGACCGCGTGGAACGGTCTGATAGCCGTCTGGCCGGAATTGACCCAGCAAGCGGCGGCGATTCGTGAAACGCGCGACGACCTGCAAGGCGTACTGGACCTTTAGGGAGGAAAATGGGATGGCCAAGAGCGCGCGCCAAATCGTTTTTGAAGGTATGGAAGTTCTACCCGAGGCGCTGGCGCCATTTGTTGAAGAAATGTCTTGGGCACATTAGTTGGAAGTTCCAAGAAGTAAAACACGAGGCTAGTCCATGGACCCAGGCGTTAAGAAAAAACTCATCGAAGTTGCGCTTCCGCTCGACGCGATAAACGCCGCATCTGTGCGGGAGAAATCGATCCGCCACGGACATCCCTCCACGCTGCACCTGTGGTGGGCGCGACGCCCGCTGGCCGCCTGCCGGGCGGTGCTGTTCGCCCAGTTGGTGGACGATCCTTCCAGCCATCCCGAAAAATTCCCCACTCCAGAGGCCGTGGAGAGTGAGCGCAAGCGGCTCTTCGGAATCATCGAAGACCTCGTGAAGTGGGAGAATTCGACGAACGAGGAGGTACTCGCGCGCGCACGGGCTGAAATCTCTCGAAGCTGCAATGGCGAGTTGCCCCCCATCTACGATCCCTTCTCGGGCGGAGGCGCCATTCCGCTGGAAGCGCAGCGTCTTGGCCTTCCCGCATACGGCAGCGATCTAAACCCGGTGGCTGTGGTGATCGGCAAGGCGATGATCGAGATACCGCCGCGGTTCAAGGGCTACGAACCGGCGCATCCGGACCCCAAAGAACGCAACCATTACCGCAACGCCGAGGGTCTGGCCGAGGACGTCAAATACTATGGGTCCTGGATGCGTGAGCGGGCCTTCAAGCACATCGGCCATCTGTATCCGGAAGTGGACCTACCCAAAGAACATGGGGGCGGTAAAGCAACGGTGATCGCTTGGATCTGGGCGCGTACGGTGCCGAGTCCGGATCCGGCGTTCTCGGACGTACAAGTTCCTATCGCGTCGAGCTTCCTGTTGAGTTCCAAAGCCGGGAAGGAAGCGTGGATAGAACCCATCGTGGACAAGGCAGCAAAGACAATCCACTACCACATGCGCAAGGGTGGGACCAAGGATGAAATTGCGACTGCAAAAGGGGGAACGAAAGCAGGGCGCGGGGCACATTTTCAATGTCTACTTTCTGGTAGCGCGATACCACCGAATTACGTGAAGGCCTGTGGCAAGACGGGAAAGATGAGTCAAACCTTGATTGCTATAGCGGCAGAAGGCAAAGGTCGTAGGATTTATATAGAACCAATAAAAAAACATGCGGCCACAGCATACGAAGCTCGGCCAAGTTTTCGACCAGAGATGAAAATCTCAGGAAGCACGCAGTATCTTGGGGTAAAGCCCTACGGAATGGATCGTTTTGACCAGCTTTTCACCGACCGTCAGCTAGTCGCGCTGAGCACCTTCAACGAGTTGGTGCATGAGGCCCGCTCTGCAATTGAACGCGATGCGCTGGTGGCTGGTTTTTCCGATGACCCGACCCCACTATGTGATAGCGGCACAGGCGCGAAAGCCTATGCAGAGGCGGTTAGCGTGTATCTATACTTTTGCATAGGAAAACTGGCTGATTTGGCAAACTCTTTATGCAGATGGGAACCTATTGCGCAATGTCCACGCAATCTTTTTGGTAGGCAAGCAATCCCTATGATTTGGGATTTTGCGGAAGGAAACATCTTTTCCAAGTCGTCTGGAAGCTTTGAGGTAGTACTCAAAGGAATATCTGGTGCGCTACAAAAAAATACTTTTAACTATCCTGATGTTCCATCCTCGATAGTGCAATCTAATGCAACTACTTTTAGATTTTCTTCACAGAGAACGGTAGTAAGTTCAGATCCACCCTACTATGACAATGTGCCCTATGCTGATATCTCAGATTTTTTCTTTTGTTGGATGAAATGTGCCCTCCGCCCAGTTTATCCCGACTTGTTCGAAATGTTGGCAACACCTAAGCAGGAAGAGCTAATTGCGGCACCCTATCGGCACGGTAGCAAAGAAGCTGCAGAAAATTTTTTCTTGGATGGCATGACAAAGGCTATCGCGAATATGGCGCAACAGACAGGAAACGCCTACCCGGCGACTATCTATTACGCCTTCAAGCAAGGTGAAGTCTCACAAGAAGGAATCAGCTCAACTGGATGGGCTACCTTTCTTCAGGCTGTCATTACAGCAGGTTACGCCGTGGTAGGCACATGGCCTATACGGACAGAGAATGCTAGCCGCCTGAGGGGTCAAAGAAGCAACGCACTTGCAAATTCTGTGGTCCTTGTCTGCCGCAAACGTGACGACAACGCTGAAATTCTCAGCCGTGCGGAATTTATCCGCGCGCTCAAGCGCGAACTCCCCCCGGCCATTGAGACGCTCCAAAAGGCGTACATCGCTCCCGCCGACATGCCGCAGGCAGCCATCGGGCCGGGCATGGCCGTATTCAGCCGTTGCAAGGCCGTGCTGGAAGCGGCCGACACTCCCATGCCCGTGAAGACCGCACTTCAACTCATCAATCGGGAACTCGATGAATACCTGGGTGGCATTCAAGGTGCTTTCGACGACGAGACGCGCTTCGCCCTCACTTGGTTCGAGCAACACGGCATAGCGGCAGGTGATTTCGGGGCGGCGAACAGTATCGCCACGGCGCGCGGCATCTCGGTGGAAAGCGTCCGCCATGCCGGAATTGTGGAAGCTTCTGGTGGGAAGGTCCGCATCCTTGGACGCGATGAAATCGACCCGAACTGGGACCCGGCGCAGGATAAGCACCTCACCGTCTGGGAATGCAGTCAACATCTTGTCCTCACGCTAGAGCATGATGGAGAAAGTGGTGCAGCCATGCTTTTGAGGAGGATTGGCCCGAGGCATGCCGATGCGACCAGGGATTTGGCCTATTGCCTCTACGACATCGCGGCCAACAAGCGTAAGGATGCGGCGGAGGCGACTGCATGGAACGGCTTGATCGCCGTCTGGCCGGAACTCACCAGGCAGGCGGCGGCGATACGCGAAACGCGCGACGACCTGCAAGGCGAACTGGACCTTTAGGGAGGAATAGAGAATGGCAAAGAGCGCGCGCCAAATCGTTTTTGAAGGTATGGAAGTCCTGCCCGAAGCGCTGGCGCCATTTGTCGAAAAACGCTTGGAAAATACTCTGATGGGCCATTGGCAAGTCGAAGTTGCTGATAGATACCGGCTACGATCCGATAGTGATGGCAACATCGCCTGGGACCAGGCAGGTTTGCTCAACGCCATGAATCGCTACTGGGGAGAGGCTTTCGGTGCCGTGTTGGGACGGGCGGAGCGCGCGATCGTCAATGAATTACTCGACGTGCGCAATAGGTTCTCGCACAACGAGACTTTCAGCTACGACGACGCCGAACGCGCCCTTGATTCCATGCGCCGCCTGACGGAAGCGATCGGCGCTGGTGAATCCGCCGATAGGCTGGGCAGCATGCGCAATACGATTCTGCGCACAAAATTCGAGGATCTTAGACGAAGCGAAGAACGCAAGGGAACAAGAGGCCAGCAGATCTCCTTTGAGGCGGCGGGCGGCCTTCGGCCCTGGCGCGAGGTGGTCGAGCCGCACGAGGACGTCGCAACGGGTGAGTTCCAGCAAGCGGAATTCGCCGCCGACCTGGGTAAGGTTCACGCCGGCAGCGCCCCTTCCGAATACTTGAACCCGCAAGAATTTTTCAGCCGAACCTATTTGACAGACGGCCTCTCCACACTCCTGGTGAGCGCGGCCAAGCGCCTAGCTGGCGAAGGCGGCGACCCCGTGATGGAGCTTCAGACCAACTTCGGCGGCGGCAAAACCCACTCCATGCTGGCGCTCTACCACATGGCTGGTGATGCACCTGCACAGGATTTGCCGGGGCTCGACCAGCTTCTCTCGGAACACGAAGTATCCGTACCGGCAGGAATCAACCGCGCGGTGATGGTCGGCACTTCGCGTGGCCCCCAGGATACGGTCTCCTGCGAGGGTGGCAGGGAAATCCGCACGATTTGGGGCGAGATGGCCTGGCAATTGGGTGGGCCTGCGGCCTTCGACGCAATTGCCGAGAACGACGCCAAGGGGATCGCGCCCGGCTCCCACCTGCTTGAGAGTATTTTCAGGGACTGCGCGCCTTGCCTCATCCTGATCGACGAATGGGTGGCTTATCTCCGTCAGATTTACAGGACGGAAGGACTCCCGGCCGGCTCGTTCGACGCCAATCTGAGCTTCGTCCAGTCCCTGACCGAGGCGGTCAAGGCCAGTCCTCAGACCGTGCTCGTGGCGGCTCTTCCTGCTTCACAGATCGAGGTGGGAGGCGAAGGCGGCGCCGAAGCGCTGACCAGGCTGAAGCAGACTTTCTCGCGCATCGAATCCTCCTGGCGGCCTGCGTCTCAGGAGGAAAGCTACGAGATTGTCCGCCGCCGCCTGTTCAAGGAGGTTCCTGGTGACAAATATCACCACCGCGACAACACGCTGAAGCAATTCGTCAAACTCTACCGCGACAACGCGAACGAGTTCCCTCGCGGCTCGGCCGATGAGGACTACCGCCGCAAGCTGGATAAGGCCTACCCCATCCATCCCGAACTTTTCGACCAGTTGTATACGAGCTGGGGCTCGCTGGAGGAGTTCCAGAGAACACGCGGCGTGCTTCGGCTGATGGCGCAAGCGGTTCACGAGCTGTGGATGGGGGGCGATCCTTCCGCCATGATCATGCCGGGAAGCATCGCGGTCGACTCGGACCGGGTGGGGCCGGAACTGCTACGCTACCTCGAAGTCAATTGGCAAGCGATAATCGCAGGCGATGTAGAGGGCGGCGGGTCGATTCCCTACAAGATCGACCAATCAACGCCCAACCTGAACCGCTATTGGGCGACGCGCCGGGTGGCGCGGGCGATCTTCATGGGTACGGCCCCGGTTCACAAACAAGAGAACAAGGGACTCGACGACAAGCAGATCAATCTGGGTGTCATCCAGCCGGGTGAGCGTCCGGCGATCTTCGGCGATGCGTTGCGGCGGCTCAGCAACCAGGCGCTATTCCTCCACACCGATCTCGGGCGCTATTGGTATTCGATGTCAACAAGCCTCAATCGGCAAGCCGCCGACCGGGCAGGCCAAATCGAAGAGGCGATTGTTCTCGTCGAGATCGACAAGGCGCTGGCGACCTACATCAACGGGCAAAGAGACCGAGGGCACTTCGATGCCGTCCAGGTGGCGCCGGGAAACTCAGGGGACGTGCCCGATGAAGCGGGCGGAGTGCGAGCGGTGGTGCTCGGCGTGGCCCACCCGCACAACGGACGCGAGAAATCGGAATCCCTGGAGGTTGCCAAGGACATTCTGCTGAATCGCGGCCCCACACCCCGCGTCAACCGCAATATGCTGGTGTTCCTCGCTGCTGAAGCTCGCCAGATCGACATTCTCAATGACGGCATGCGTGGTGTCCTGGCCTGGGAGAGCATCGTACGGGACACCGAGCGGCTCAATCTCACCCAGAGCGACAGCGCGCTTGCGAGAGATAAACTTAAGGAGGTGAAAGATACGTTAGACGCAAGACTCAAAGAGGCCTGGTGCTATCTTCTCTATCCAGCGCAAGACAACCCCGAGTCCGAAGTCGAATGGGTATCGGGAAAGATATCGGTTCAAGACGGTATGCTCAGGCGGGCGAGCAAGCGGCTGGTGGACGAAGAGGCGCTCTTGATCGAACTCGGCCCGCAGCGGCTCGATCGCGAGCTTCAGAAATATATCTGGAAAGACAAGGACCATCTCTTCCTGAAAGACCTGTGGGAATATTGCAATCGCTACACCTACCTGCCGAGGCTGAAAGACCGTTCGGTGCTTGCCAGGTCCGTCGCGTCTGCGATCAGCGAACTGCATCCAGGTCCCTTCGCCTACGCCGAGGGCTGGGACGATGCGACCGGAGTCTATCGGGGTCTCGTAATTGACAAGGCTGCGAGCGTGCAGGTCGTGCTTGACAGTGAAAGCCTGATCGTGGCCCCGAAGGTTGCGGAGGCAAATCGCCCCGAACCGCCGAAAGAAGACCCAATTGACCGACCCCCTCAAGATAAAGTTGATCCCGTTCCACCAGATCAGCCTGAAGCGAAGCCGACACGTTTCATCGGCACGGTGATGATCTCTCCGGAGCGCCCCGCCCGCGATATCCATCAGGTCATCGAGGGCGTCGTCGAGCAACTCATCACCCTTCCCGGCAGCGAGGTGTCCATCAGGCTTGAAATCGACGCCGAGGTTCCCGACGGCCTGGACCAGGGAAAGGTCCGCACCCTCGTCGAAAACGCCAACACGCTCGGGTTCATCGAGAAAGAGATCAAGTGAGGGTAGAGGGATTTAGCCACCTTTGGTGACAACTCGATATGTCGGAGTGGCGGAGGGAGAGGGATTCGAACCCCCGGAGCTTTCGCTCAGTGGTTTTCAAGACCACCGCCTTCGGCCGCTCGGCCATCCCTCCGCGGTCTGCGGGCGGTCGAGACTCTCCCGGCATCTTAGCACGGCTCGGGGCGGTTTTTTCAATCGACGCGATTGATGAACGAGCGGGCGCCGGGCGAAGAGGGGTTGTTGAAAAATTCCTGATTTCGCGGTTCAACGTATCTAACCGACCGACGGAGAGAAGAAATCACTCCCCCCTTGAGGGGGAGTCGACGAGGTAAGGGCGTAAGCCCGCAAGCGAGTCGGTGGGGGGAGCTTTTTCTGTGGCATGTCCCCCCACCGAATCGGCCTTCGCCAAGGCTCGGCCTCTTCGACTCCCCCTCAAGGGGGGAGTGAAATTCAAAGGCGTGCACGCAACCTAAAATCGCTTCCCGAGGACTTTTTCAACAGCCCCCTCCCGGTCGCGTTCGACACGCATTTCCCCGCAATTGCGGTAACGGGAAACGAGGCGTCCGGAAGTAACCTGGGGGGTTGGCCCGCTTTGCGGCGACCCCTCTCCGGGGCGTCCGGCTTCGTCTTCCACCCGGGCCCGCCCACCGCATTTGCCCGCAATTGCCGTCCGCGCAGGTTCGGGGGATTCCGGTATGATGGCGGCGCCGATCGATCCGTTCGGGGCAAAGGGAATTTCCGAAAAATTCGATAAATATCGATAAATTCACGGGGTTATTCCGTAAATTTCCATAAATTTTCGCGGGGAAATGCGGGCGGATGCGCCCGCGGGAATGGCCTCCGGCGGCCGGATTCCGACGCCGCCGGTCCCAGGGCGCGGGGGAATTCTGCCACGGCCCGCCGGGCCCGTGCTAACGGCAAATGCGCGGATTTGCGGGGAGTTGCGCGGGCTTCAGGGCGCGATGGCGGCCGCTCCGCCCATGTAGGGGCGCAGGGCTTCGGGTATCTCTACGGAGCCGTCTTCTCGCTGGAAATTCTCCAGAATCGCCACGAGCGTCCGCCCAACCGCGAGACCCGAGCCGTTCAAGGTGTGTAAAAACAACGGCTTGGCGCCCGCCCCGGGGCGGTAGCGGATGTCCGCGCGGCGGGCCTGGAAGTCCTCGAAATTGCTGCAGGAGGATATCTCCCGGTAGGTGTTCTGGGAGGGCACCCAGACCTCGATGTCGTACGTCTTGGCGGCGGCGAAGCCCAGGTCCCCCGCGCAGAGCGTGACGACGCGGTAGTGCAACCCCAGCAGTTTCAATACTTTCTCGGCGTCCAGGGTCAGGCTCTCGAGTTCCTCGTAGCTCGTCTCGGGGCGGCTGAACTTGACGAGCTCCACCTTGTTGAACTGGTGCTGGCGGATGAGGCCGCGCGTGTCCTGGCCGTAGGAGCCGGCCTCGCTCCGGAAGCAGGGGGTATAGGCCGTGTACTTGAGAGGAAGCTCCCCGCCGTCCAGGATTTCGTCGCGGTGGATGTTCGTGACGGGCACCTCGGCGGTGGGGATAAGGTAGTATTTTCCGTCACTTACGCGGAAGAGGTCTTCCTCGAACTTGGGCAGCTGGCCCGTGCCCGTCATGGCTTCTGGGTTCACCATGAAGGGCGGGAGCCACTCGGTGTAGCCGCCCTCGTTCGTGTGCAGGTCGAGCATGAAGTTGATGAGGGCGCGCTCGAGCCTCGCGCCCGCCCCCCGGTAGAGCGCAAAGCGCGCGCCGGCTATCTTCGCAGCGCGTTTCATATCAAGTATTTCCAGGGATTCGCCGAGTTCGTCGTGCGCTCTGGGCGTGAAGTCGAAAACGGGTTTCTCGCCCCAGACCCTCACGAGGGCGTTGTCCTCGGCGCTCCGGCCCTCAGGGGTGGTCTCATGCGGCGCGTTGGGCAGTTCCAGGAGGATATCGCTTTGATTTTGTTCGAGTTCCCTCAGTTCACCCTCCATGGATTTGGCCTCGGCCGTCAGGCGCTGGTTCTCGGCCAGAAACGCCTGCACCTCATCCTCGGACGCCTTGTTTCGCTTGAGTTCACCGATTTGCTTGCTGCGCCGTCTCACGTCGGCCACCCGGCTTTCGACCTGGTGGGTCAAGTCCCGCCTCCGGGCGTCGATTTCCAGTATCGTGGTGAGGTCCCAATCGCCGCCCCTGCGCGCGAGCGAGCGCGCCACCGCTTCAGGGTCGTTTCTGATGAGGCGAATGTCGAACAATTGCCGCTCCTCCATGAGGTTTCCTTACGGGGTAGTGAACATAAAACGAGAGGTTTCGCGCGTCAATGGAAATATCTCTTTGGCATGAAACGCCCTCGCTGGATTTTGGTTCTGTAAATGAGTTATTCTCGATGGATCGGATGCGTCCCCTGGTTCCGGCGATTATCAGGAGAGGGTGATGTTCGGCTTGATGCGGTTGATAGTGCGTTCTGGAGGTGCTCTGGCCGTCTGTCTGGGGATCGTGGCCTTGGCGTTTTACGGCATCGCCCAGACGAGCGTCATGATAGTGGATGAGCCCGCCCGGGGCATGAAGGTGTTGGGCGTCTTTTTCGGCCTCTCCATCGTGTTTTGCCTGATGCTGAAATGGGTTTTGCGCCAGGCGATATCGCAGGCCCTCCGGCCGATCGGCGCAGCGAAAGAGGCGACGTCGCGCCTCGTCTCCATCGGCGAGGAAGGCGGCAAAAAGGTGTTTCGCTCGCTGGGCAAAGGAACACGGGGCGCGGGCAGCACGCTCGCGTGGGCGGTGGGAGGAGCGGCCAGAACCCTGTGGCGCGTTCGCTATGTGTGGCCCTCCTCCTGGCGGAGACGCCGCCGGGAGGATGCGCAAAGACCTGCGGACGTCATTCCGCTCAAGAGAAATCAAGAGGGCCGCTGATCTCCGGGCACGCTCGAGAGCGTTTTTTCACCTGTCCGCCCCGTCTTCCCTTTGCTCGAAAATCAGATAATTGCTTTGCGTCATATTCAGCTTCTTGTAAACCGCCTGTGCCGCCACGTTTTCCGCGTCGACGTATAGCTGCAGGCGGCAAGCTCCCGCCGCTTCCGCGAGATTCTTGACGTGGTGATGCAAGGCCTTGTAGATGCCCTGTTTTCTCGCCGAGGGAACGACATAGACGTTCTGAATCCACCAATACTCGGCGTCGTTCCAGTCGCTCCACTCCTGCGTGACCCTGATTTGTCCTAAAATTTCATCGCCCTGGTATGCAATGTAAAATCGTCCCATCGAAGGATCGGAGAGGGATTTTTCCACGCCCCGGCGGACTTTTCCGGGCTCCAGGCGCAGGTTTTCACTCTCCAGGGCCATCTCGATGTTGAACTGGGCGATTGTTTCCGCGTCTCCGGTGGTGGCCGGACGTATCTCGAAATTCATCATGCCTCCGGATTGTTGGGTCTGGTTCGATTGCTCTGACAGACCCTATCCAATCCGCCGCAGCAAGTAAAACCTGTAAGGGGAGAGATCATTTTCCGAGATTTGAGCCATGAACGATGCGCGGGAACGCGCCTGTTGAGAAAAAAGGGGCTTTAAGCTCACAATGGATACGGATGTGGAGCAATACCCCAATTTCCTGGCTTTTCAAGAACTTGCCCGCAAGGGTGTCATCAGGTGAAAGCAAACAGGATAAGCAGGCGGGCCGCCGGAGCAGGATGTATGAAATGCGCTTGAAATTCATGGTGTTAATCGTTTCCGCGTTCCTTTTCGCGCTTCCGATTGTTTTCCAGAAGATATCGAATGGCGGCTTCCCCTCCATCGAGGCCGCCGGGAAAAGAGAGATTCCCGGCAAATGGAAGCGGTGGCGGGATTTCGTGAGTGAATTCTTCCGCTACCCTTTGCCTCCCATGGGCGAGGCGCCGAAGTCATACAAAGGCGCTGAGCGTTCCCTTTTGCCGGAGCGTTGCGGGAGTTGCCATCCCGAGCAGTACAAACAATGGAGGACCACGCTTCACGCCAGGGCGATGAGTCCGGGCACATACGGACAACTCGTCGATATGTGGAAGGCGAATCCCGAAGGAGCACAAAGCTGCAACGAGTGCCATGCGCCTTTGGCGGAACAGCAAAAGCGCGCGAAATTTGGCGCGGGCCCTGCGGCGAACTGGCGGAAGAACCCGGTACACGACCCAGAACTGGAGATGCACGGGCTGGCCTGCGCCTCGTGTCACGTGCGCAACTGGCGGGTGCATGGTCCACGAAAGAAAGAGACCTCCGAAGGCGTGGACGATACGATAAGCAAAGGTCCGCATGCCGGTGTGGAGCGCACGCTTTTTTTCAGCCGCTCTGAATTTTGCATGAGGTGTCACCAGCACGCGTTTCCCGGGCCGAACGGGAAATCGATTCAGAACACCTACAACGAGTGGAAAAACTCGCTATGGGGGCGGGAGGGCGTCTCCTGCCAGAGTTGCCACATGCCCGGTCGGGCGCATCTGTGGCGAGGTATACATGATGAGGATATGACCCAGGGCGCCGTGCAGATAGACGTCAGGGTGGGAGCGGAAGCACACGGGGAAATCGTGACGGCCGAGGTTGAACTCACGAACTCAGGCGCAGGCCATTATTTTCCCACTTACATTACGCCTTCCGTGGACGTGATCACCGAACTTGAGGATAAAGACGGGCGAAGCATACCGGGTTCAAGGCAGATCAACGTGATAGAGCGGAAACTCTCGCCTGATTTCAGCCGTGAAATATATGACACGCGCATTCCTCCCCAAAAATCCGTCACGTTTCGGTACAGGAGGGGGCGGGCAGAAAGTGCGGCGAGGCTCCGGGTGCGCGTTCATGTGCGGCCCGATGCGTTTTATTACAATTTTTTCATTGAATTTCTCAAAAATCCCACCATATCAAGCCTGTCACGTAAGCTCATCATGCAGGCCCGAGACATCGCGGCCGCATCCAGTTTTGATATCTATGATGAGAGATTCGAACTGAAAAATTAGGAAACCGATTCGTCGGCGCTTTTTTCTTGAACCGCGCGAACGATGTCCTCGGGTGCAATCGGCAGCCTGTTGAGGTTCAGGTTGGCCGGGTCCCCGATGGCGTCGGCGCGTTCGTTAAGAAAAGCGCGGGCCCCACGGCTGAGCCGGCAGAACCCCCCCCCCTTGGGACCCGA